>JANPLI010000115.1:0-33817 GCA_031426455.1 Hymenobacteraceae bacterium
TTGCGCGTTGAGTACCAGCCCAACCGGCGTAGCGCTGAACGTGCCGCCGGTGGCGCCGCTGATAGTGGGCGTTGGATTCAGGCCGCTCAGGCAGTACGTGCCCGCGCCGTAGGCAAATGCCGCCGAGGGCTGCGGCGTCACCGTTACGGCCGTGGTTTGCGAGGTGGCCGCGCAGCCCGCCGCATTCGTCGCCGTTGCGCTATACTGGCCCGTGGCCGTCACCGTGATACTGGCCGTTGTCGCACCCGTGTTCCAGAGGTACGACCTACCGCCTGACGCCGTCAACGTCACGGAGCCACCGGCGCAGAACGTCGTGTTGCCACTGGCCGAAATCGTCGGCGTCGGCGTCGCCTGGATCACCACCGTCGCACTCGCTGACGAAGCGGCGCAGCCGTTCGCCGCGGCGATCGTGTTCGTCACCACGTAAGTACCGGGCGCACTGTTAGCCAGCGAGATGACACCCGACGAAGCCGCCAGCGCCAGGCCCGTGGGCGTCGCCGTGAAGCTGCCCGCCGAGGCACCCGTGCTGAAAGTCGGGGTTAGGGTGCCGGTTCCGCCCGCGCACAAAACGCCGGTACGCGGATAGGCGAATGCGGCGGAAGGCGCAGTCGTCAGCGTCACGCTCTGACTCTGCGTTGCCGGGCACCGCCCGGCCACTGTATACGCCACCGTATAGCTTCCTGCGGCCGAAGTATTTAACGTGATTTCGCCCGTTTGTGCATTCAGCGTCAGCCCGGTAGGCGTGGCGCTGAACGTGCCGCCCGAAGCGCCGCTGATCGTCGGCGTCGGGTTCGTGCCGCTCAGGCAGTACGTACCCGCCCCGTAGGCGAACGCCGCCGAAGGCTGCGGCGTCACCGTCACCGCCGTGGCTTGCGAGGTGGCCGAGCAGCCCGCTGCGTTCGTTGCCGTGACGCTGTACTGACCCGTAGCCGTGGCCGTGATACTAGCCGTCGTCGCACCCGTGTTCCAGAGGTAACTCGTGCCACCCGAAGCCGTCAGCACCACCGCGCCGCCCGCGCAGAACGTCGTGTTGCCATTGGCCGAAATCGTCGGCGTCGGCGTGGCCTGGATCACCACCGTTGCACTCGCTGACGAAGCGGCGCAGCCGTTCGCCGCAGCAATCGTGTTCGTCACCACGTAAGTACCCGCCGCGCTGTTCGCCAGCGAGATGATACCCGAGGAAGCCGCCAGCGCCAACCCGGCCGGCGTCGCCGTGAAGCTGCCCGCCGAGGCGCCCGTGCTGAAAGTCGGCGTTAGCGTACCCGCCGCACCTGCGCACAAAACGCCGGTACGCGGATAGGCGAATGCGGCGGAAGGCGCAGTCGTCAGCGTCACGCTTTGGCTCTGCGTTGCCGGGCACCGCCCGCCCACTGTATACGTCACCGTATAGCTGCCTGCGGTCGAAGTATTTAATGTGATTTCGCCCGTTTGTGCATTCAGCGTCAGCCCGGCAGGCGTGGCGCTGAACGTGCCGCCCGAAGCGCCGCTGATCGTCGGCGTCGGGTTCGTGCCGCTCAGGCAGTACGTGCCCGCGCCGTAGGCAAATGCCGCCGAGGGCTGTGGCGTCACCACCACGCCTGTCACTGCTGAGGTGGCCGCGCAGCCCGCCGCATTCGTCGCCGTCACACTATACTGACCCGTGGCCGTGGCCGTGATACTGGCCGTCGTCGCGCCCGTGTTCCACACGTAACTCGTGCCGCCCGAAGCCGTCAGCACCACTGAGCCGCCCGCGCAGAACGTCGTGTTACCGCTGGCCGAAATCGTCGGCGTCGGCGTGGCATTGATGGTGATGGTGGCACTCGCTGAAACGGCCGCGCACTGATTGCCGGCAGGAATCGTGTTCGTTACTACGTAGCTGCCGGGCTGGCTATTCGCCGCCGATACGCTACCCGTCTGCGCATTGAGCGCCAGACCTGCGGGCGTGGCGCTGAACGTGCCCGCTGTGGCACCAGTAGCCAGCGTGGCCGTCAGGGTGATGGTCGAGCCGGCGCAGGCGGTGGTCGGCGCGTAGCTGAAGCCCGCCGTAGGGGCGCCGTTGATGATGATCTGCTGCGTAGCGGTGGCCGGACACGGCCCACCGACGCTGTACGTGATCCGGTAAGTGGCCGGCGCCGATGTGGCCAGCGTGAGCTGCCCCGTTTGCGCATTCAGCACCAGCCCGGTGGGCGTAGCCGTAAACGTGCCGCCGGTCGTGCCCGTGATGGTGGGCGCGGGATTCGGCACCTGATTCTGACAATAGACGCGCGCGTTGTAGCCGAAGCCGGCCGTCGCCTGCGGATTCACCGTCACGTTCACCGGCGCGCTGGTGGCCTCACAGTTGGCAAAATTATCTGTCACCCGCACGGTGTAGGCACCGGCTACGCTCACCACGAGGCTGTCAGGCGGCGAGGTACTGCCGGTAGGAGTACCGTCTAGATAGTAGAGGTAGCGGTATAAGGGTGCGCCATTGGCGTTGCGCCCGCGCGGGGTAGCCCGCAGCACGAGGCTTTGGCCCGCGCACAGCGTCGTGCTGCCCACTGGGGTGAGCGTGGCGGCCGGTAGCGGGTTCACGATGGCCGTGGCCGTCGCTCGCGCGCTTTCGCAGCTGCCACTGGTGAACGAGACGTAGAAAACCGTAGTCGCGCTCAGGCTGGGCGTGGTGTAGGTGGGGCCGCTGGTGCCCGCGATGGGCTGCCCCCCCGTGGCCGTGGTGTACCAGCGGTACTGCCCGGCGGTGCTGGGCAAAGGCACGTTCAGCGTCACGGTACCCGGCCCACAGCGCGCGGCGTTGAAATCGGCCGGGGCGGTGGGCGTGAGGCTGATGGTCACGCTCGTCGTCACGGGCGGCGATGTGCAGGTGCCCTGCGTCAGCACCAACGTATAGCGCCCGGCAGTGGCGGTGGTCACGTTCGGAATATTCGGCGCGGCAGCCTGGGAGAAGAAGTTGTTGGGCCCCGTCCAGGCGTATCCCACGGTGCCCGTCGGTACGTTGGTGGCCGTCAGCGTCAGGGTGTCGCCCACGCAGACGGGGCTGTTCGATTGCACCGTCGGCGTGGGTAATACGCAGGCCGGGAGGAGGGTAACGAAGTAGTCTTCGGTCTCGCCACTGGAGCGGGCCGTACAGGCATTGGTGGCATTGATAGAGTTGGCCGTCTGGCTATTCCGAACCCGCAGCCGCACCAGTCCGCCGGGGGCCGTAATCGGCACGGTGAACAGCACGACGGCCGGCACGGGCATCGGCCCCGGCACCCCCACCTGTTGCACGTTGATGAATTCGGACGTGGCCAGGGTGCCGTCGCCGTTGGTGTCGAGCCAGGCGCCGATGGATCCCAGCGAGCTGGTTGTTACCGACAGTGCGTACGTCTGCCCGGCCTGCAACGCCGCCGTCGTGCTGCCAGTGGCCGGATACACGGTGTAGGCCAGCCCGGTACCATTATTACAGCCGGTGCCGGTATTATTCAGAGTGGTAGTCGGAATCTGAACGGCGTTGATGTAGGTGTCGGAGCAGGAAGCGAACTGTAGCCGGATCGTGCAGGTGGGCGCACTGACGCAGATATAACTGGTCTTGACCTCCGCGTCGCTACCGCCGGCATTAGTGGCCGTCAGCGTGACGGTATAACAACCCGTGGCCGTAAACTGTACCTGCGGATTCTGACTCGTGGCCGTGGTATTGTTACGGAACTGCACCGTGTTCGGCGCAAAACTCCAGGCCCAGGCCGTGGGCTGATTGGTCGATTGGTCGGTCAGCGTCACCACGTCGGCGGTCGTGACGGCCGTGGCCGAGGCACTGAAAGCCGCTACGGGCGCCGGCGGGGCGGCCACCGTGACGGTCAGCTGATCGATAATCGTGCAGCCGGCTACCAGCAGTGTGACGGTATATACGTAGCTGCCCGGCGTAGTATGGGCGGGTGTGGTGGCGGGGTTGGCCGTGGTGGGGCCGGGCAGCACGCCACCCGACCAGGACACGCGCCCGGAAATGGTGGGCAGATTGGGGTTGAGGGTGCCCAGCGTTTGGTTGTTCCCGCGGAAAGCCTGCGACCAGTTGGTAGCGTCGTCCGTATCGGCGCCGACCAACTGCGCACCGGGCGAGTTGGCGCTTATGGTGACGCCCGCGCCCAGCCAGGGTGCGCCGGGAATGGCCGGACTGAAGCTGAAGCCATTCACGGCCACGGCGTCCACCAGCGTCCCGACCGGCGCGCGGAGCAGAAAGCCCACATCTGCCCCCGCTATCAGGGCTTCTGCGCCGCCGGTGTGGTAATAATTGAAGGCCGGCGCGTCGGTGCCCGGGCCCAGGTGCAGCACCAGCACGCCGCGCCCCGGGACGCTGGCCGTGGCCGGAAAAGCGTAGGTGCGGGCCACGCCGGGGTCGGCGCCCAGCACCCGCAACGTGTAGCCGTTCAGGCTGATCGGGTTGGCGCTGAGGTTGCTGATTTCCACGAAGTCATCCGCGTTGCCGATATAAGCCGGCGGCGGACTGGTGGCGCCGAGAATCGTGCGATCGAGCGTGATTTCGCTGATTTTGAGCGCCGCGTTCGCATTCACGGTAGCCTGGAGGGTGGCCGTGGCGCCGAAGGGCAGACTTTGGTCCGGGCCGGCATCGACGCTGGTCAGGCCGTCGGTATAAAGGCCCTGCACCGTGCTTTCGTTTTGCTGCGGACTGCTGTCCTGCACCCGCACCGTGTACACCACGGGGTTGGCGCCCTGCGCGGGGATGGTGGCCGTCCAGAAGCCCTGAATCGGCGTCATCGGCACGGTGGTGGACGTGGTGCCCACGGCGTAGGTCAGCGTCACGGAGCCGATGCCGGTATCGTCGGTGGGCGAAACGCTGAGTTGGTGCGTGGTGGGTGCGCAGTTGCTGCCGGGCGTCAGCGTGACCGGCCCGATGACCGGCGGCGTCTGGTCCTGCGGGGTAAAGCGAAAGACCTGCCCGCTGACGGGAATTTGCTGGCTGACGCTCACCAGCCGCAAACCGGAGGCGGCACTGTTGGCCTTGACGGGCGCCGTCCAGGAGTTTTTGATGGCGGCCAGATCAGTGATACCGGCGCCGCGCAAGCCCACCCGCACGGTGTCATAGACAACGGCGGTCACCGAAGCGCCCCACCCCTGCCCAAATGCCCCGTAACGCACTTCGATCTCGTTGGTGCCTTCGTAGAGCCAGACCTGCGCGTTGCCGGTTTTGCTGGTGGGGTTGCCGATTTTCCGGAAGTTGGTGGCTTCCACCTTGAAAATTCGGTTCGGGGCCTGCCCGGCCGTCTGGTAGCCGTAAGGGCTGCCGCCCACACCGGCCACCAGGTCAGTGTTACAGAACGCGACTAGCTGGTCTTCGCCTCCGCGCAGCACGTTGAAATTAGCCAGCGTAGTGTGGGTGCCGAAACCCAGGTAGCCGTTCGAGCTGACCGTGACGGTGCTGTAATTGGCGGATGCAAACCGGAACGTGAACGGCAGCGTAATCGGGGTCGAATAGCCATCGTCGGTGTTGCCACCGCCGCTGTTCACCACCAGTGGAGTGGGGCGCACCAGCGCCGCGTACGTACCGTTGAACGAGCTGAAGGCGTAGCCGGACGCCGCCTGTGCCGTGCTGCGCTGCGGAATCAGCAACAGCAGAAAGCTGACAATCAACCATTCGCGCCGCATCAGGCGCGCTAAAGTAGACGTACTCATAAAGGAAACCGTGAGGTGGGAAAGTGGGACCGTAAAAGTCCGGCCATTTTGTTCCCCTCACAATCACATCTTGGGGTGATGCCGGCGGGCCTCGCGCTTACCTATCTTTCAGCGTTCCCACCCCTGCGAACGAACGATGCGGGCGAGCAGAATTTCGGAAACTGCGCGCGGAAGCAAGGCAACGGAACGCCGCAGCCCGTACTCCGGCAGGTGATGCCGTTGGCTCGCAGCCAGCGCGTAGATTCGCCGACCGGCTACCGTAAACTCTATTCAAATACTCCCAGCGTATGCTTCTCTCGATCAGCCCCAAGCTCCCGATGCGCGACAAGGCCGCCACCAAGGCCTTCTATTTGAACAAATTGGGCTTCCAGGACGCAGGCGCAGTCGATTACGAGGGCTACCTGATGGTGCGCAAAGACGGAGTTGAGCTACACTTTTTCGAGTTCAAGGCCCTGGATATCCATCAGAACTACGGGCAGGTTTACATCCGCACCGATCAAATTCAAGCCCTGTACCAGCTGGCGCTCAGCGAAAAGCTTCCTATCCCCGCCGCCGGCCATCTGCAGGCCAAGCCCTGGCAGCAATACGAGTTCTCCGTCATCGACCCGGACCATAACCTGCTGACGTTTGGGCAGGCGATGCCGTGACCGGGCTGCCCCCAAACACCTGCAAGACAGCCAAATTTAGCAAACCTTATGAACGCCAGCGTTGATTTTTACTTCAACAAAGCCAAGCAGTGGCCGCAAGAGCTGGCGGCCTTGCGAACGCGGGTGCTGGCCTGCGGACTAACGGAAGAGCTGAAGTGGGGCGTGCCCTGCTACACGTTCCGGTAGAAAAACCTTCTCCTGCTTCACGCCTTCAAAGACTACTGCACCGTGCTGTTCTTCAAGGGTGCCTTGCTGCAAGACGCGGCGGGCCTGTCAGCAGCAGCATTCCGGTCCAGTGGCCCACCGCCGCGCGCGGCGGGCATTCCGCCGGCGCGGCTTTTTCAACCAACAACTCCCGCATCAGCAACAAAAAACGCCTCCTCGAACCCGCCGCCTATAGTGGTCGGTGGGGAGAGGCGCCGAACGCAAACGCCCCAGAGGGCGAAAGGTTGAGCCGGCGTGGGCAAGTGGGCGGGGGCTACCTCAATACGTGCAAGCTTTGCGACTTCCGACTGGTTGCGCGGTGAATTGCGTCGCTGACTATTATTTGCGTTTTCCCACCGTGTTACTGTTCTCGCTTATGATGATTCGCCATCAGGTTTGGCTCGCGATGTTCGTGCTGCTCAGCGCATCCTTTACCGCTCTTGGACAAGGGCCGCCGGACAAATCAGACAGTCAACTATGGATCGAGGTGACGGGAACTGCTGAAAAAGAAGTGATCCCAAATGAGATCGTGATCGGCATCGTATTGAACGAGCGCTACGATAACCGCAAGAAAATCACCATCGAGGAGCAGGAAGAGAAGCTCAAGGAAGCCCTCAGGGCCGTGGGCATCGACTTGAGCAAACTATCCGTCTCGGGGGCTGATGCCGATTACGTGCGAATTTCCTGGCAGCGAAAGGACGTCTTGACGCGCAAAGAATATCGCCTGAAGGTAGCCGATGCCGCCACGGCCGGCAAGGCCTTTCAGGAGCTCGAGAAGCTCAGTATCACGGATGCGAACATCCGCTCTGCCAGCCACACCAAGCTCGACAGTCTGCGCAAGGAAATAAAGATCGTCGCCATCAAAGCCGCCAAAAACAAGGCGGATTACCTGCTGGCCGCGATTGGTGAGAAGACTGGCCGGCCGCTGATTATTCAGGAAGTACTGACGGATGTCCCTGGAGCTACCAATTATTTCGAAGAATCGATTACGCGCCGAGAATTCGGCACAGTGAGTCGTACGATCCCTGGCGTAATTACTGGCGACAGATTCTCTTATGCCAAATCCAGCGCAGTCCCCGAAACTCGCGAGCTGGAATTTCAGAAAATCAAGCTGCGCACGAGCATTTACGCCAAGTTCTCCATTCTCAAGCCTTGACTTCGCCGCTGAACCGGGTCAGAGCAGCCCGATTTGGCTCCCTACCCTACTCGGTCAACAACCGGTAGTGCAGGCGCTGCCCGCGCGGGCCGGTGGCGGTCAGCAGCCATATCCCGGCCGGCAGGTGCGCGGGCAGCGCGACGGCTTCGGCCCACCGCCCCTGCCACACGACTTGCCCGAGCGCCGAGGTCAGCGTCAGGCGCGTATCGGCGGCATTCCAGCCGATGGGCAGGGCCAGGCGCAGGCGCTCGCCGCGCGGCAACGGCTGGGGCCAGGCGGCGAGGGTCTCGGTAGAAACCGCTTCTTCTTCGGCTAACCCCACTGCCGTACACACCGTCGTGGGGATGTACGCCACCGGCGAAAGCGTCCGCACGGTTTGCGGCACGGCCGTAATGGGCAGCGGCGTCATCGTGAGAGGCAGCGGCGTGGCGGTAATCGTGGCCTGGCTGACGGTGATGTTCGCCGTTTCGTCCACGAACTGGCAGCCGTTGAGGTTGGCGTCGAGATCGATGAAGATGAGCTGGTCGAGGTAGAGTCGGTAGCCGCCGCCCGGCCGCTGGATGATCTGGGTGACGGCCCCGGCGCTCGCGTTGCCCACCACCGCCCAGCGGCTGGCCCGCACCAGCGCCCCCGTGGCCGAGAGCTTGATGAGAATGGGCGTACTCTGCCCGCCGCCGCCCACCCGCGATGACCCGCCGATCAGCAGCTCGCCGCCGGACAGCTCCACCACCGCGCTGATGCTAAGGAAGCGGTTGGTCATCGCCAGCCGGCGGTTCCAGCGCAGCGTACCGGCCGTGTCGTAGCGACACAGAATGGCCTGCGCAGGCTGGCCGGTAACGGGGATGGTAGTCATCGGCACCCACAAGTCGCCGTTGGCGGCGGCAATGGGTAACCCGCCGCGGTCGGTCGCGCCGCCCGCGCTCAGCAAATAGCTCCAATAGACCTTCGTGGTGTCGAGCTTGATGAACGGAAAGCCGACATCACCAACCATATAATGAATGCCGCTGGCATCCGGCGCAAACGGCTGGAGGGTACGCCAGCCACGGGTAGGACCGCTGATGCGCCGCCCGCGCCAGCCCGTGCCCGTCACGGCCGACCCCCAGACCCGCGTAAAGCCGGTACTGCTCGATGGCACCGGAATGAAGGGGTAGCCGACGACGATATCGGGACCGTGCGTGGTGAGGTAAGCAAGCCCGACGTTGGTGGTGATGCGCGTACTCCACCGCACAGCAAAGGCCGTATCGAAGCCGAAGAGGCACTGGCCCCTCGGCGAGCTGCTCTCGCCCCCCGCGATGATCCCGCGCGGCGTAGCCACGGCGGTGCTGTAGTTGGTGCGCGGGGTGTTGAGGCGGTACTGCCGCGCACGGGTGATGTTGAGGGCCGGGTCGAGCCGCACCAGCGAGACGCAGTTCGAGTCGTTGCGCCACACGATCTGGCCGGGCAGCAGCCAGCCGCCCGCCGTAGGGAACAGGCGCGCGATGACGCCGCCAGTACCCGTGCCGACCACGGTAAATTGGGTAGTATTGACGGATTGAGCGCGGGCCGTGAGCGCGGCGACCAGCAGCAGCAGCAAAAAGAAGCACCGGGGGAATAAAGGAGTTAGCATAACTTGTTTCTCGTTGCTTGTTGCTTGTTTCTTGTTTCTCGTTTTTGCAGGACTTGGGTTGGCGTTGGCGGTTATTCCGTCAGCAGCCGTTGGTGCTGCTGCTGGCCGCGCGGGTTGGTGGCGCGCAGCGTCCAGACGCCGGCAGGCAGGCTAGGGGGCGTAGTTTCGGCTTCGGCGGCGGTACCGCGCCACACGGGTTGGCCGAGGGCCGAAAACAGCGTTAGCTGGGTTTCGGCCGCATTCCAGCCCGAGGGCAGCGCCAGGTGCAGGGCCGCGCCGCGCGGCAGGGGCTGGGGCCAGACGGTGAAAGTAGCGGTTTCGGCGGTGGCTTCTTCTTCCACCCCCACCGCCGTGCAGACGACTGCGCGCGTGAATGTCAGCGACCGGTTCAGCAGCGGCTCCGGTGTGAAGGTGGGCGTGAAGGGCGTCATCGCGAGGGTTTGCGGCGTGATGGTGAGCGCACCGGGAGTAGCCACCACCGCGCCCGCCGGCTCCGCCACGAACTGGCAGGCGTTGAAACTGGCGTCCAGCTCCACAAAAGAGCCATCACTCACCCCGAGCGCGTAGCGCCCGCTCGCCCGCTGGATGATGGTGGCACCGGCGCCACCGCTGCTGGTGCCCAAGTCCCAGCGGCGCGCCCACACCACGTTGCCGGCCGCGTTGAGGCGCACTATAAAGGGGTGCGGCGTACCACCGGCAAACAACCGCCAGGAGCCGGCGAGTACCACCTCGCCGCCGGGTAGCTCCACCAGGCTCGACAGGCGGAGGAAGCGCCCGGTGGCCGTGATGCGCCGCGCCGAAAGCAGGGTGCCGGCCGTGTCGAAGCGCGCGAGGATCGTCTCGTCAGGCAGCACGGCGGGTACGTAAATCTGGGTGCTGAACAGGGCCAGCAAATCGCCGTTGGCGGCGAGGCTTACGTGGTCGAGGTCAAGGTCGTCGTTGACGCCGGGCTGAATCTGGCGCTCCCAATGCACTTTGGTGGTATCGAGCTTGATCAGAAACGTCGTGTTACCGCCGCTGTTGATGAAGTTGCGGCCGTAGGCATACTGCACGCCCCGGCGGCCTTCGACGGTGATGCCGTCCACGCGCGGCGATTGATTTCGCGGAAACACCACCTCGCGCCCGCGCCAGCGGGTGCCGGTAGCCACGTCGGTCCAGGCGCGCACGAGGTGCGTGATGAAGGAAGAAGTCGGCCGCCGAATCATATACACCCCTACGGTATCGGCGCCCTGCGCCACCAGCTTCGTAACCAGGGTGGTATTGGTCATTCGGACGCCCCAGCGCGGGGCGAGCGTAGCCGTATCGAGACACCCGACTACCGGCACAATGGAGGCGCCCAAAGTGGCATTGGCGGCGTAAGCCAGCCCGCCGGCCAGCGCCCGGAACGTGTAGGTGCCCTGGCGCCCCAGCGGCCGGCCCTGCCGGGTGCGCTGCATTTGCAAGTCGGCACCGAGGCGCGCCACGTGCTGCCACGCCGAGTCGTTGCCGAAGCTGATGCCGCCGCCCACCCACCAGCCCCCGCCCGGCGCCGCCTGAAACGTGCCGTAGGGCTGCGCCCGCGCGAGGGAAGGCGTAAACCGAATGGTGTTGACGGTCTGCGCCCAGCCCGTAAGGGCGGCGAACGTCAAATAAGCGGCCAGCAGGAGCCCCCTTCGAAAGGAAAAGTGTGCACGCCTTTTCCGGAAGAAATGGCCGCCGCCCGCCGTAGGCAGAAGCGGGCCGGAGCCGCCGCCCTTGCCGGTGCCCGCCACCGAAAAGCGGGCGGCAGTGACGGTCCGGGCGGGGGCAGTAAAAGCCGCCAGCAGCAACGGGCCGCTAAAGAGGAGGTTTTTCACGGGGATATTTGGAAAGGTGTGCGAGGGCGTTACCGGCCAGCCCGGCCGGATGAAACGGCCAAAGTTATTGGGGCAAGGCGCGGAAAGCTACCGTTATCACCCAATGATGTGATACCCGCGCTGCCGCTCCCCGCCTCCCGCCCGACCTTTGCCGGATGCTATCACTTCTCTCCTCCCCTATCGGCCGCCTGCGCGTGGTGGCCTTCCTCGAAGGCGTCTCGTTTCTGGTGCTGCTGCTGATTGCGATGCCGCTGAAATATGCCTTTGGGCAGCCCCTGGCCGTCAAGCACGTCGGGATGGCCCACGGCGTACTGTTCGTGGGGTACGTGCTGCTGCTACTGGCCGTGGCGCTGGAGCGCAGCTGGCCGGCGAAGAAAATCCTGCTCGCCTTTGGGGCCTCGCTGGTGCCACTGGGCACGTTCTGGGCCGATAAGCATCTGTTTCGGGACTGAGCCACCCCGCAGCGGCTGCACTGATAGGCACGCCCCGGCTGCCCCGGCGCGTTATTCCAGCACCACCCGGCGCCGCTGCGTATGGCCATTGCGCGCGTCGGTGGCCGTCAGCAGCCACACCCCGGCGGACAGATGCGCGGGCAGCGTCACGGCGTCGGTCCACGGGCCGCGCCACACCACCTGGCCCAGCGTCGAAGTCAGGGTCAGGCGGGTTACGGGGGCGCTCCAGCCGGCGGGCAAGGCGAGTTGCAGATCTTCGCCGCGCGGCAGCGGCTGGGGCCAGGCCGCGAGGGAGGTGGCGGCGGACGCGGCGGCTTCCGGCAAGCCCACCGTGGTGCAAAGCGGGGCGCGGGTGTACGGCACACTGCGGGTGAGCAGGGAGTCGGGACCGGAGGGGACGCTGTACGGCGACGCCGTCAGCGGCAGCGGGATGCGCGTGACGTTGGCGCTCGTGGCGAAAATGATGTTCGCGGTCTCGTCCACGAAGTTGCAGCCGTTGAAGTTGGCGTCCAGGTCGATGAACGTAACATCAGTGCAGAAGAGCCGGAAGCCGCCACCTGGCAGGGCTACCAGCGTCGGTACGCCGCCCACCGGACCGGTGCTGCCCACGTTCCAGCGGTGCGCCCACACCAGCGCGCCACTCGCCGAGAGCTTGATGACCATTGGTTGATACTTGCCGCCGCCTCCGAGCCGGAGATAACCGGCCAGCAGCAGTTCGCCGGTAGGCAGCGCGTACACGTCGCTCAGCCCCAGGTAGCGGCCGGTATAGCTCAGCCGGCGGGTCAGCAGCAGCGTACCGGCGGTATCGAATCGGCAGAGGATACCGACGGTGGGCTGATTAGTCGCCGGCACGACGGTTAGCGGCAGCCAGAAATGGCCGTTAGCCGCCGGGCCGGGTTTGCCCGTGAAGCAGTAGGTGCCACCGGAGTTGAGCAGGTAGCTCCAGTACACCTTCGTGGTATCGAGCTTGATGAGCGTGGGCTGTTCGTCAGAGGAAGTGAGGTAGTGAATGCCCGTGGCGTCCGGCGCGTACACCTGGCCAATGTTCCAGCCCGTCACGGTACTCAACCAGACTTTGCCGCGCCAGGTGGCGCCGGTCGCGGCCGGGCCCCACACCTGCGTGAAGCTGCGGTCGAAGTTATTGCCGTAGCGCCCCCCATAACCCACCACGGTAGCGGCGTCGTGCATCGCTAGCAGCCCCATATTGGTGCGGGGCTGCATTCGCGCGCTCCAGCGCACAGCGTAAGCGGAGTCGAAGCAGAACACGCTGGTTGTAGTGTTCGATATCGCGCAGCCCAGCAACCCGTGCGGGGTGGGCAGGAGCGGAGAGTAGGCGCCCCGGCGAAAGCTAAGGCGGTAGTGCCGCTCGCGGGTGAGGGCCAGGCTGGGGCTTAAGCGCAGCAGCGAAACCAGCGAGGAATCGTTATTATAGATCACGTTCTTCACCAGCCAGCCGCCGGGCGCGGGCAGAATGTGGGCGCCCGACGTCAGATAGCTGGGTGGTGTAAACTGAATCGTGTTCACATTCTGGGCGCGACCGGTGAGCGCGGCCAGCAGCAGGCAGCAGAAGAGGGTGATGCGGCGCATCAGGCGGCTCTTGCCGGCGCCGTTCGGCCCCAGCAGGCCGAACAGCCCGTTCGGAATCGTCTGGCGGACGTTGTGCGGGGCACGGACGCCGTTGGAGTAGGCTTTCGACAGGTTTTGAAGGCGCAATTCCATCGCGGGTGAAAAGAAACGGTGGCCGGTTACGCCAAAGGTATCAGCGCCCTACCCGCCCTGATTCCCCTATCACCCAATGATGTGAGGCGCGCCGCGCCGGCTCCGGGGTGCCGACGGCCGATCTTATACGAGATACGGTAGCGCCTACCCGCGCGGTCGGCCGCCGGCGCGGGAGAGCCTTTTTTGGAGCGGCGAATGATGACGATGCCGCTGAAACAGGCCTTCGGGCTGCTCCTGGCCGTCGGGTCAGTGCGACGCTGGCTGTTTCCACCTCACATCTTTGGGTGATAACAAGCCTTTAATTATCTGGCTCACAAGGCTATCACATTAAGATGTGAGTTGAATTCGGCGGAAACGAAAGCAGCTTTGCGGACCCCAAGCGGCCCTGATCGGCGGCTTGCACCCGCTCAACTCTTATTTCAATTTCGCCCAATGAGCAATTTGTTTCTTTCGCCCTGGCTGGCGGCCGCGTGTTTTTCGGTGCTGGGGGCCAACCCCAGTCCGTTCATCGTCAGCACGACGCCCGCGCGCCATTCCGTCACGGCGCCGCGCGGTGCCGACCTGGCCCTCACCTTCTCCGACAATATCAGCGGCGGCACGGCTAGTAAGATCCGCGTCTTCGGCGGGCAAGCCGGCGGGCGGAAGCTGGGCGCCTTTAGCACGGTCGGCAAAACCGTCACCTTCAACCCCAATACTAGTTTCAAACCTGGTGAACTGGTGAACGTATCGGTGCCGGCCACCGTCCAAAGCACCCCTGGCGGCTTTTCCGCCGTGCCGCACGTCTATCAGTTCACGGCGGCGGCCACGGGCGGGCTGGGCACGTTCGGCCCCGTGATCGATGTGCCGGATGCTGGCTTTTCCAGCAATGCCACCCTGGCCGACGTCAACGGCGACGGCAAGCTCGATGCACTGGGTGTCGATCTGAGTGGCACCGACGCTGCCGTGCGGCTCGGCACGGGGACCGGCAGTTTCCTGGCCGCCACCACGCTCAATGTCGGAGCATTGCCCGATGAGATCGTAGCGGCCGATATCGATGGCGACGGTGATCTGGATCTGCTCATCGGGAATGGTGGCGCTCCCGGCCACCTTACGACGCGCTTCAACGACGGCACCGGCATCTTCAGCGGCGGCGCGGCGCTGACGCTGGGCAACAACGCTGGCCCCGTGACCGCTGCTGACGTGGACGGCGACGGTGACCTCGACGCACTCGTCGCCATCAGTGGCCTCGACCAGGTCACCGTATGCCGCAACAACGGCAGTGGCGTCTTTACCGTTGGCAGTACGCTGGCCGTGGGCGACGGGCCGACCGATATCGCCGCCGGCGATGTGGACGGCGACGGCGATCTTGATTTACTCACAGCCAATGATTTAGGTGACAACATCACGCTGCGCCTCAACGACGGCACCGGCACCTTCGGCGGGGGCGGGACCGTCAGCGCCGGCGATGGCGCTGTGAGTCTGGCGCTGGGCGATATCGACGGCGACGGCGACCTCGACTTCATCGTGGCGAACCTACTGGCCGGCACCGTGAGCGTCCGGCGCAACAACGGCAGCGGCGCATTCAGCGCAGCGGCCACGCTGGCGGTAGGTGCCCTCGCCCGGCAAGCCAACCTCGGCGACCTGGACGGCGATGGCGACCTCGATTTCCTGGTCACTACCAGCGGCGGCGCCGTACTGGGCCGCAACAGCGGCACCGGCACGTTTGGGCTCGAAGCGCTCGGTAATTCCACGGGGCTGACGCTGACGGTAGGCGACCTCGACAACGACGGCGACCTGGATATGGTCAGTCGTAACTCAACCGTGGCCCGTCTCACCGCCCGCCTCAACCAGAACGCCTTTCTGGTGACGGCCGTCTCGCCCGCTCGTAACGACGCCAATGCTTTGCGCGGCACCAACGTGGGCATCACCTTCAGCCAGAACGTCAACAACGGCACCAGCAACCGCATCCGCATCTGGGGTCAGCAGCGCGGCGGCAAGAAAGCGGGCGTTTATTCCACCAGCACCAATACCGTCACCTTTAACCCCACCACCAACTTCGCCCCCGGCGAGGTGGTGAACGTCACGGTGCCCACCACGGTGGTGAGCAGCGGCGGCAGCCTGGCGCGCAAGAACGTCTATCAGTTCACGGCAGCGGTCACGGGCGGGCAGGGCACGTTTACGAATGGAACTGATATCTCAACTGGCGGCGATGCCTCGGCCGTGGCAACGGCCGACGTGACCGGCGACGGCCTGCTGGACGTAGTCGCCTGCGGCGGTAGCAATCAAATCAGGACGTACCCCGGCAATGGCAACGGTACGTTCGGCGTAGGGGTGCTGGTAGGCACCGCCTCAGAATGCTACTCCCTGATTCCGGCGGACCTCGACAACGACGGCGATATGGATTTGCTGGCCTCCTCTTACAACAACGATCAGGTGATCGTGTACCTAAACAACGGCGCCGGGACCTTCGGCGCAGGCGTGGCAGTGAGTGTGGGCGACGGGCCGGGCGTCATCGCCGTGGGCGACCTCGATGGGGATGGCGACCTCGACTTCGTCGCCGCCAACTACCTCGGGGCGACGGTGAGTGTCCGGCTCAATAACGGCAGCGGGGGGTTCAGCGCCGCCGCTAACGTGGCTACCGGAAACCTCGCTGCGGGCATGGCGCTGGGTGATGTGGACGGCGACGGCGACCTTGATCTCGTCTCTTCCTACAATAACTTCACGAACGTGCGGCTTAACAACGGCAGCGGCGGGTTCAGCGGCGGCAGCACGGTGGCTACCGTCGGTGGTAACGGGGCATTCCTGCGCGATATGGATGGCGATGAGGACCTTGATCTGATTGTAAACAGTGTCAACGGCCGTCTAAGTATCAGCCTCAACGATGGGACGGGTATTTTTGGCAATACACTAGAATTATTAAGCGACAACCTCAGCTTTGAAGCGACCGTGGGCGACTTCGACGGCGACGGCGACCTCGATATCGTACTCGTAGATGGCGGCGAAAACGGCGACAATCTGGCGAGTCTCTGGCTCAACAACGGCGACGCGACGTTCGTGGCGGGCACCCCTATCAGCTCACCGGCAGGCTATGCCGTGGCGCAGGGCGACCTCGACAACGACGGCGACCTCGATTTGCTGACTACAGATTTCGGAAACGGAGTCGGCGTCATCAGCGTCCGCCTCAACGAAAACGCCTTTACCGTAACGGCCCGCGCGCCGGAGCGCCATACGGCCACGACGGTCACCTCCGGCGACGTCAACCTGACGCTCTCCGAAGCCATCAACCCCAGCACCGCCAACCAGCTCCGCGTCTTCGGTTCGCAGAGCAGCGGGCGTAAGGGCGGCGTATTCGCGGGCAGCGGCACGAGCCTGAGCCTCGACCCGCTGGTCGATTTCGCCCCCGGCGAGATGGTCGATGTCACGGCGCGGGCTACCATCAAGACCGTGGGCAATGTCAAGAGCCTGCGGCCGCACGTCTATCAGTTCCGGGCGAAGGCGACGGGTGGCAGCGGCACGTTCACGAATGCACCGAATGTGGCCACCAGCTCCGCTGTTGGGAAGGTCGGAATTGCCGACGTAAACGCCGATGGCAATCAGGATTTGTTGATTCCTAACAATCTCGACCAGAGCGTGAGCATTGCGCTGGGAGCCGGCGACGGCACGTTCGGCGCGCTCACCACGGTGGCGGTCGACGGGCGACCCAGCAAAGCTGTGCCGATGGATGTTGATGCCGACGGTGACCTCGATTTGGTAACGACCAACTCCATCACTGATAGGGTGAGCATCCGCTTCAATAACGGCAGTGGCGTTTTCAGCGGGACGGGCTTCGTGAGCGTCGGTGATTCGCCCCTGCATATGACGAGCGGCGATGTGGACGGCGATGGCGACCTCGACATTGTGACGGCGAACTACTATGACCAATCCCTGAGTGTGCGCCTCAATAATGGCAGCGGCGTATTCGGCGGCGGCTCCACGGTGCCCGTGGGCAATGAGCCCGCCGATGTGGTGCTGGCGGATGTGGACAACGACGGCGACCTCGACCTGCTGACACCGAACTACGACGACGCCACCGTGTCTATCGCCTTCAACCTGGGCACGGGCACCTTTGCGGCGCCGACGCTGCGCAGCGTAGGTACCTTGCCGGCGTCGCTGGCGATGGCCGATGTCGATCACGACGGCGACCTGGATATGCTCGTGGGTCTGGCCTCGGGTGGGGTCAGCCTGCACCGTAACCTCGGCGCGGGTACCTTCGGCGCGGGCACGTTCTATCCGCTTGGTATGACACTTTATGAGGTAATCGCCGCAGATGTGGACGGGGACACGGATATGGACTTCATCGCGGCAAACTATTCGAGTGCTTCGTTCTCGGTGCGCCTCAACGATGGCACGGGTAATTTCAGCGCCGTGGCCGATGTGCCGGTCGGATTTGCGCCCGTTTACCTGGCCGCCGCCGATCTCGACAACGACGGCGATCTGGATGTGGCCGTGGTCAATCAGAACAACACCCTCAGCATCCGCCTCAACGGTGCCGTGGCCGGGCCGGCGCCCACCATCGCCTCCTTCACCCCCGACCACGGCGTAACGGGTACGGTCGTGACCATCACCGGCACCAACTTCACCGGCGCCACCGCCGTGACCTTCGACGGCGTGCCCGCTCCGGGCTTTGCAATTGCGGGCGGCGGCACGACGATTACCGTCGCCTCGCCCCCGGCTACCTTCAACGGGGTCATCACCGTCACGACGCCCGACGGCGACGCCTCCACCGCCACCGACTTCGGCGTCGATCTCATCATCAGCGCCGTCGAAACTATTCCCGCCGGTGACTTCCACCACATCACCGTCACGCCCACCGGCGCGGCCACGCTCGGCGGCGCCGTCGAAGCTACCGCCGAAGTACTGGTGCAAACCGGCGGCGAACTGGCCGACGGCGGCGGCACCCTCAGCGGCAGCGGCTCCATCACCCTCGACGCCGGCGCCACCCTGCGCCTGCGCAACGCCCAGGGCCTCAACCCCACCGGCGCGCTCCAGCTCACCGGCGGGCTGAACCTCGACGCGGACGCTACCTATATCTACCAGGCCGCCCAGGCCCAGGTCACGGGCAGCAACCTGCCCACCGAAGTGCGGAATCTGACCATCGACAACACCGTCGGCGTCAGCCTCACCCAGCCGGTGAATGTCCGCCGCGTGCTGACGATGGCCAACAGCGGCAACTTCGCCGCCAACGGCAACCTCACGCTGCTCTCCGACGCCACCGGCACGGCAATGGTCGTCAACGCCGGCACCGGCATCGTCAGCGGTTCGGCCACGGCCCAGGTCTACATCAACCCGACGTCCAACGCCGGCCTCGGCTACCGCCACCTCAGCGCCCCCACCACCAACTCCACGGTCGCCGACCTGACCACCACCGGCTTCACGGCCCTGGTCAACCCGGTCTATAACGCCAACCCCGGCTCGCTCAACGGCGGCAACTTCCCCAACGTCTTCGGCTACGACGAAAGCCGGCTGCCCGGCTCCCAGGTCTTCAGCGACGGCTACTTCTCGCCCCAGGCCCTGACCGACAATCTCACCAACGGCCGCGGCTACGCCGTGTATATGAGCGGCGGGCGCACCCCCGACTTCACCGGCACCCTGGCCACCGGCCCCGTGCTGCTGCCCCTGACCCGCACCGGCCTGAGCGTGGGCAACACCGACAAGGCCGGCTGGGCCCTCGGCGGCAACCCCTACCCCGCCCCCCTGCGCTGGGACGCCGTGCCGAGCAGCGCCTTCCCCGTGAATATGAGCCAGTCGGTGAGCGTCTTCAAGTCCACCGGCGCCAACAACGGCATCTACCTGACCCGCGTGAACGGGATGGGCACGCTGCCCAACGGCGAGATCGGCGTCGGTCAGGGCATCTTCCTGCGCCTGACCAGCGGCGAGAGCGCCTCGTTCTCCTTCGAGAACGCCTACCGCGCCACCACCTACACCAGCCCGATTCACTTCCGCCCGGCGGTGGCCGACGCGCGCCCCGTGGTGGGCCTGACGCTGGCTGCCACCACGGCTGGCGCCGTGGCCGACGAAGCCCTCGTCTATTTCCAGGCCGGCGCCACCGCCGCCCTCGACAATGCCTTCGACGGCCCCAAGCCCGGCCGCAACCCCGGCGCCGTGCCCACGCTGGTGAGCCTGAGCGCCGCCAGCGACGAGCTGGCCATCAACGGCCTATCCCTCGAAAGCCTGACCACCGGCCAGCGCCTGCCGCTGCTGGCCGTGGCCCCCGCCGCCGGTGAATATGCCCTGACGGTGAGCCAGCTGGCAAACCTCGACGGCCAGTCGGTGGCGCTCTTCGATGCCCTGACCGGCACCGTGACGCCGCTGACGGTGGGCCAGACGTACCGTTTCACGACCCCGGCGGCGGGCGAGATCCGGAACCGCTTCTGGCTGAACGTGCAGCCGGCCATCGTGGTGACGGGCACCGGAACGGCGGCGGCAATGCCCGCCACGCCGTTGACGGTGTACCCGAACCCGGCGCACGGCACCGTCCACCTGCTCGGCGCCACGCCCGGCGCGCCGGTACTCCTGATCGATGCCCTGGGCCGCACGGTGCGCACGCTGCCGGCCGGAACGACGACGCTGGACTTGCCGGGTATCCCGGCGGGTGTTTATACCATCCGCACTGGCACCGCCACCGCCCGCCTGGTGGTGGAGTAAAACCCACGATGGTAATCTACCCCAAAAAGGGCCGAGAGCGATTGCTCCCGGCCCTTTTTGCGTGCCGTGCTTCCAGCAGTGGGTAGGCCTTCCAGAACGGCTGCCTGGCTTTGAGAAAGCCCCGTCGATGTACAATCCTGACCGCCGCACGCACGACCAATCACGGCCCATGTGGTGCTGACTTTTTCACTGGGCATGCCCTACGCCATTACCGGGTGCACCAGAGGGTTCAATGGCCGCACAAAGAGCTTGAAAGTCAGTATAATCAGCTAAGTAAAAAAGTGGCATTTTTCGACCGGATCGGTCTTTCAAGGTGCTACCTTAGTGGCGCACTTCTGCGGTCGTCCGCGCTGGCTCCTTCCGCCGCCGCGCCGGCCGCGCCGTTGGTTTTTTTCATCTCAAAACCCTGATCGGTCCGATGAGTCACTTTTCCTTTTTAGCGCGGCCCTGGCCGCGTCGTTTCCTGCGCCGCGCCTTACTGGGCGCAGCGGTTGGCCTGTTGCCCCTGGGCGCAGCTACGGCCCAATCGACCACGTTTACGCTAACCAGTTCGGTACCGCGCGGCCTCAACCACTGGGGCGACCGCGTGGAACTGACCTTCAGCCGCGCCTACGACCCCGCCACGTCGGGCGGCATCGAGGTTTTGGTGGGCGGCCGGCACGCCATCAACACCAAAGGCGCGGGCGCCAACGACCGGCAACTGATCGTGACGCTGGCCAGCCCGCCGGCGCCGGGCGCCGAGATCGCGGTTTCGGTGCCGATGTCCGTGCGTTCGCTGGGCAGTGGCGGCGTGGCGGGTGCGGCCCTGGCCAACCCGTCGGTACTGGTGTCCAGGGCGGCGGCCGGGGTAGGGGCGGGCACTTACGCGCTGGCCAGCCAGCCGGCGCTGCCAGGCACCAATCCCACCGACGTGCAGCTTACCGACGTGGACGGCGACGGCGACCTGGACGCCTGCGTGGCGTCGTCTTCCACGGGTACGGTATCGGTGCTGCTCAACGACGGCGCCGCGCGCCTGGTCCCGTCGGCCGCGCGCCGCCGCAGCGGTTTGCCGGCCTGCATCGGCATCCGCTGCGCCGACCTCGACCGCGACGGCGACGCCGATCTGGTGGCGTGGTCCAGCACCTTCGTCTGGACGTGCGCCAACGACGGCACCGGCCGCTTCGGCCCACCCGTAGTGGTGGGCGGCCCGCAGAGCGGCATCACCGAAGCCGGCGCCGCCGACCTCGACGCCGACGGCGACCTCGACCTCTACTTCTCCGACACCCCCAACAACCGCATCCGCACCTACGCCAACGACGCAGGCGTCTTCGGGGCGCCACCCGTGGATGTGCCGTGCCCCGGCGCCCCCACCGGCGTGGCCTGCGCCGATATGAATAACGACGGCCGGCCCGACTTCGTGGCCTGCGCCCGCGACAACGGACAGGTGGCGATTCTGCTCTGGCAACTCAGTCAGTGGCTGCCGGCGCGGCTGGTCAGTACGGGCACCGGCTCGAACCCGATACAGGTGGCGACGGGCGACTTCGACGGCGACGGCCTTGGTGATTTCGTGGTAAGCTGCGATGGCGACAACACCGCCACGCCCATCGTGCAGGGCAGTGCGCTGGGGTGGCTATCGCGCACGCCGACTGCCGCGCTGCGCCTGGTGCGGAAAAAGAAGCTCCCACCCTCGCTTTTTGCTCACAACATCATGCAGTTCGTGCTTCCCGCCGACCCGGACGGCGACAACGACCTCGACGTGGTCTGCGTGGAAGACAACGCCCTCATCGGGTGCGCCAACAACGGCGCGGGCACCTTTACAGATGGAGCCTCGGCCTCGCAGCGCGGCGTCGATAAAAATGGCCAGAGCTGCACCGGCCCGCGCCGCCCGCCCGGCTCGGCCAACCGAATGGCCACCGGCGACCTCGACGGCGACGGCGACCTCGACGTGGTGACGCTTGGCAATGCCTCCATCAGCGTGATGGAAAATACGCCCATCGTGCCCATCACGGTCGTTTCGCCGACGCCGCTGGGCATTGCCCCCCGGCCGGTCGGACCGATCAAGTGGATGGCCCCGGAAGCGCTCGCCGCTGCCCTGGTCCAGGGCGTGGTGGTGCGCGACGACCACGGCCGCGCCTTCACCACCGCCAATGGCCTCGTGGTAGGCGCCTCCGCCGATGGCGGCATCACGGCCGATCTGCCCGCCGCCGAGCGCAGCCGCGACAAGGGGCAAACCTGGGAATTTTTGGGCGGCAAAACCGCAACAGGCAAGGCCATTCGGCCATTCTCGTGGGCGTTCGACACGCGGCCCGAGCCATCGAACGGCGTGTTCGTGAACGACGGCTCGACGCTAACGCTCGCCACCACCGAAATCAGCACGATGGGCGACTGGGACGGCGACGGGAAGAACGATGTGGTGGTAGCGACGCCAGCCGGCGCCAATTGCAGCCTGCGGACGTTTGTTAAGTGGACGGGCAACTCGTGGCGGGCGGCGGCTACGATTTCGGCGACGCCGATCCTCGACTTTACGCCGAGCCTGATGCGCTGCGCCGACCTCGACGCCGACGGCCACCTCGACGTGGTGCTGGCGGGTATCAGCACGGCCGCCGCCGGTGGCGGAGCCGGCCCACGCGTGAAAGTGTTCGACGGCGCAAGCGGCGCGCTGGTGGAAGTTCAAGACTGTGCGCTGGCCAGCCCAGCAACAGCGCTGGAACTCTGCGACCTCGACAACGACGGTATCCTAGAAATCGTGACCTGCGACGCGGCCGGCCGATTGTTCACGCGGACCAAGTCGAACCAATGCAACGAACGCTCTTACCCGACACCCGGCCCTGTCGCGGCCCTGAGCTTCGACCCCGGCGACCACACCCGCGAAGCCGCCTTGTACATCGCTACCGGCAGTGGCCCCGGCGGCGGCCCGAACGTGCGGCGGGTGCCCTGCGACAACACCGGCGTACCGCGCACCGACGAGGCCATTGTCCGTAGTTTGGCGGGTAATCCGAGCACGCTGACGCTCGCCGACCTCGACGGCGACAGCGAACCCGAAACCGTGGTGGCCACGCCCGCGCTCCACGCCGTGCATACCATCAAATCGCCGCGCGGCGAGCCTAGCGGCGCGGGTCAGCTACGGCTCACCTTCTCCACTGGCGCCAACTCCGCCCCCACGCAGGTATGCGCCGCCGATATCGATGGCGACGACGACCGCGACCTGGTGGTGGTCTGCCCCGGTACCAGCACCCTCTGGATCGGCATCAATGACGGCGGCGGCAATTTCACGGTAACCCGTACCGTGGCCGTGGGCGCCGTGCCGCAGCAGGCCTGGCTCGACGACTGCGACGACGATGGTATCCGCGATGTGGTGGTGCGCTGCGCCGATGGCTCGGTCCGCACCTTCGAAGTGGGCGCACCTTCGCCGCTCGACCTCATCATCAGTACTGCCGTGACGGTGCCGCCTGGTACTTACAACTCCATCACGGTGCTGGACGGCGGCGACGCGACCCTTGCGCCCATTACGGGCGGGGCCGTGGCGGGCATCGTGGTAGGAACCATCCGCGTGAAAAAAGGCGGTACGGTGCGCGGCAACATCTCGGTGACCAACGCCTTCGTGCTGGAAGCCGGCGCCACGCTGGAAGTTGCCCAGGCGGCGGGACTGAACCCCACCACCGGGCCGATCACCGGGGCGGGCACCCGCTCGTTTTCCACGGCCGCCAACTACGTCTATACCAACCCCGACGCCACCTGCGTCACCGGCCCCGACCTGCCAGCGCGCGTGGGTAATCTGCTGCTAGGCAACGGCCTCAACCAACTTGTGCTGACGAACCCACTGACCGTCGGCGGCGACCCCACGGCGGGCTCCAGCGGCGGCGGCGGGGCAGGCAAAGTTTCCGTCAGGGACTTTAGCTTCCTCATTCCGATACGCAAGCAGCTTATTTCCAACGGTAAGCTCACGCTGGCGTCGTCGGCGCGCGGCACGGCCGTTCTGGACGTGAGCCGGATCGAAGTCCTTGGCAACGTGACCGTGCAGACTTACCTGACGGCCGTGCCCGGCGGGCGCGGCTACCGCCAGTTCAGCCCGCCCGTGGCGGGCACTACCTTCGGCCACCTGACCACCGCCGGCTTCACGCCCGTGGTCAATAATGCCTACAACACGGCGCCGAACCCGATCCGCGTAACGCCTTTCCCGAACGTGTTCGGCTACGACGAGCGTCGCCTACCCGCCAACCCGGACCCGAATACGTCCTTCTTTTCGCCCGATGCCCTGCTGACGCCTTGCCCGGCTGGCCGGGGGATGACCGTGTACGCGCCCAGCGGCATCACCTGGAATTCGACCGGCCCGGTGGCCGCGCCCCAGGTGCTGATCACGGGCCTGACCTACACCCCCAGCAGCGCCGCCCGCAGCGGCTGGAACCTGATCGGCAACCAGTTCCCGAACGTGATGTGCTGGGACTCGGTCACCGTACCCGCCGGCCTGAGCGCGTCGGTTTCGGTCTGGCAGTCGGCCGGCGGCAACGCCGGTTCCTACCTGACCCGCGCCAACGGAATGGGTACCCTGCCGAACGGCCTGATCGGCGTCGGGCAGGCGTTTTTCTGCCGCGTGACCGACCCCACCACCCCACCCGCCGGGATGAGCCTGCTGCTCAAAGCCCCGACCGGTATTCAGGATGAAAGCAAGGGTTTCTCGTCGCTGATCCGGCGCGAAACGCCGCGCCCGCGCCTGACGCTGGCCCTGGGCGGCGCCACCGGCTTCACCGACGAAGCGACGGTTTATTTCCAGGCCGGAGCCACCGCCGTCCTCGACGATGCCTTCGACGGTGCCCGCCCCGGCCGCAACGTCGGTCTGCCCACGCTCGCCACCCTGACCGCCGCGCAGGACGAACTGGCTGTCAATGGCTTGCCAACTACTGATCTGACTAATGGCACCACCGTCGAGCTGCTCCTCGACCTGCCCACCGCCGGGGCCTACACGCTGCGCGTAGGCGATAGCCGGTTCCTGGAAAGCCACGCCGTCGTGCTGCTCGACCGGCTGACCGCCACCCGCTACGACCTCCAGCAGCGGCCCACGGTGGTCATCCGAGCGACGCAGGCCGGGGAGGTGCGCGGCCGGTTTGCCGTCCTCTTCAATGGCGGGCGGGTGCTGGGCACGACGCCGTCGGCCCCTGCCCCGGCGCGCCTGACGCTGTACCCGAACCCGGCCCGCACGACCGTACAAATCAGCGGTGCCCAGCCCGGCGCGCCCGTGCGGCTGATCGATGCCCTGGGCCGCACGGTGCGTACGCTGACGGCGGGGACGACGACGCTGGATTTGCAGGGCGTCCCGGCGGGCGTCTATACCATCCGCACCGGCACCGCCACCGCCCGCCTGGTGGTGGAGTAAGGCGCCAGCACCTGCATATTCCCGAAAAAGGCCCCGATCTGCGTGATCGGGGCCTTTTTCGGGTAGTTTTCGGGGTAGCCGTCAGTCAGGCCCACCGAATTGCGGGCGGCAAATCAGGTCTGCCACTCAGCAGCTACCCGCTTCTGATCGATCAGCCCCCTCTGTTTTGGCTAGAGCCGGCCTGCGGGGCTCAGGGCAAACGCACGCACCCAAAAATTACCCCGCTCGGCTTTATTCTTCTTCGCGTCTTGGCGTCTTGGCGGCAAGTCCGGCGGACGAGGATGGCCCAAAAGCGTCCCGACAAAGCGCCCCTCCGTCTTCACGCGTTTGCCCGTGCCCCTCCCCTTTCGACCGGCGCCGGGCGTAGCTTCGCCCCCTAAACCCCTGCCTTATGCTGACCCGAATCGAGATCGACGGCTTCAAGTCCTTCACCAACTTCTCGATGGACTTCTCGCCCCTGACCCTCATCGCGGGCCTGAACGCCTCGGGCAAGAGCAACCTCTTCGATGCCCTTCATC
Organism: Hymenobacteraceae bacterium; assembly: GCA_031426455.1. Taxonomy (GTDB): domain Bacteria; phylum Bacteroidota; class Bacteroidia; order Cytophagales; family Hymenobacteraceae; genus JANNMJ01. The sequence continues at coordinate 25,791 of JANPLI010000115.1, forward strand.
TGCTCTCGCTGCTGGCCGCCCTTGGTCTTATGAGTGCTTGCACTGAGAAGGCGCGTCAAACTGAACCAGCCACTACACATTCAGTAGGTCAAGAAATACAACAGCTTGCCTCGCGAGAGAAATCGCTACCAACTGAGCGAGTTCGTCAAGTTGGGGCTGAGTATCGGGTGTTACTCGATAACCAGCTAGTTAGCGGCAGCGCTGTGAAGCCTCACGGGCCAGCAGCAGTTGTAAGCCGGTTTTATACGGCGTACTTCGACAGTGTCTATTTGCCGTTGCAGAACGGCCAGCCTCCACAACTCACTTTTCAACCAGAAATCAAATCTTTACCGGGCGGACATTATACGCTGGACGGGCAAAATTATTTAACCCAACTAGATCAGCTGCCATTCTTCACGCCAGCGTTCAGGCAGTGCGAGAAGCACAAGATTGAAGCGTGTGCGAAGGCGATGCAGGTGAAGGTGAAGGTGTAAGAAGAAGAATCAGAAGAATTGTTCGAAACCACCGGCTGTGATTTTTTACATTATGACGTTTGGCTAGGCGGACAGGGTGAGGACTACGGGTACATTCTAATCAACGGCCTAAAATTCCCTGATCCTGCTACCGCCATCGTGCAGTTCTATCCGCTGTATACCCCGCAGGATACCATCAGACTAAATGAGGGTTTACTCAGTATCCGGCTCCGGCAGCTACCTAATGTAGGGTGGCGGATTGACGGGCTGCCTGAGTGGTAATACTCTGAGGGTAGCCCCACCGCCAACCGGCGGTGCCCCGCTGTCACGTCGCAAATGCCCTCCGCCACCCGGCGGTGCCCCGCTGTCACGTCGCAAATGTCCCGCGGCCTGTTGCATCGGCCCCGGTCACGACCGGAGGACCTTCCGCCCACCGTTGCATCGGCCCTGGTCACGACCGGCAGCCACCCCGCTCCCCGTTACATCGGCCCCGGTCACGACCGGAAGCTCCTCCGCTCCCCGTTGCATCGGTTCCGGTCACGACCGGAAGCCATCCCGCCCGCCGCTGGACCGGCACCGGTCGTGCCCCGAAGTCATCCCGCCCATTGGGGCATCGGTTCCGGTCACGACCGGAACCCCTTCTGCCCACCGTTGGATGGGTGCCGGTCGTAGCCGGATATTTACGCCGCATACTTATATTTGGCGGCCTGCCATAGGGGCCGGCGATCACCTTAACCGTTTTCTGGGCGATGATTGAAAACCACCTCTCCAACCCGTTTGCCAACACCGAGTTGAGCAACGGCCGTTTCGGCAAGTACGCCGATGAGCACCTGGCCCGGCTGCTGGCGGCGCAGCTGCCCGATGCCCTGTTCGGGCCGCGCCTCGCCGCCACGCAGGCGGCCTTGACGGCTTTCACGAGCGGGCGCAAAGCCAACGCGGTGGCTTCGGCAGCCCGCGAAGGCAAAACCGTGACGCTGGACAAGGCCATCCAACGGCTACAGAAGTTCGTCAGCATCCAGGCGCCCGTGCTGGCGGCGCTCTTCACCGACCTCGACAAAGACGTCCGGGGCACCGATACGGCCGCGTATCAGGCGTTTTTCCCGCAGGGCGTCGAGGCGATCACCAAAGCCAACAAAGCCACCCTCGACGCCGCCGTGGCGCCCTTCGTGGCCGCCGCCACGCAGTATCAGGCCCAGATCGGCGCCCCCACCGCCAGTAAAGTGACGGCGCTGGTAGCCGATATCGCCGCCGCCCGGCAGGCCCAACTGGCCAGTAAAGGCGCTACGAAAGACACCCAGACCGACCGCGTGACGGCGCGCACCGCCCTGGCCCTGGAGCTGTTCGTGAACCTGCTCACGCTGCTGATTCACCACGCCGCCGACCCAGGGCAGGTGCGGGCCTACTTCAACGTGGCCATTCTGAAAGAATACACCGGCTCGCCGCGCCCGGCGCCCGCCCCGCCGGTCGTCGTGACGCCGTAAAGGAGGCCCCAAGCCCTGGTCAACTGCCCCCGCCGCCAACTGGTAGCGGGGGCGGTTTGGTGTTTCCGGGAATTAGCCGGCCCACTGGGTACCTTTAGGACGTACCACGCCGAAACCTCTACTGATGCTCCGCCTTTCTACCCACCCCCTCTATTGGCTCCTGACGGCCCTCCCGCTCCTGACGGCCCGTCCGGCCGCCCTGGCCCAGACCCTCGACCCCACCTTCGCGCCGGTGGCGGTGCGGCTGCCGCAACCGGCCATTAACCGGCCCACCGTCAACCAGGTGGCCACTGACGCGCAGGGGCGGGTGCTGGTCGGCGGCGGCTTCGACCTGGTGCAGGGCACCCGCCGGGGCCACCTGGCGCGGCTGCTGCCCAACGGCACCTTCGATGCCACTTTCAACCCCGGCGGCGCGGGCCTCAACGGCGACGTGGTCGCCCTGCTGGCGCTGCCCACGGGCCAGTGGCTGGTGGGCGGTTCGTTCAGCCGCTACAACGGCGTCGCCACCGGCCCACTGGTGCGCCTGAACGCCGATGGCACCCGCGATGCCGCGTTCATGGCAACGGGCATTCTGCCGGGGTACGCCGTGCAAAACCTCGCCCTCGATTCGCAGGGGCGGGTGGTGGCCCTGGTCAGCGGCCCGGATCGGGAGCCGGCGCCGGTCGTCAAATCGCAGGTGCTCCGGCTGCTGCCCACGGGCGCCCTGGATGGCAGTTTTCGACCCGATCCGGCACTACGGGTGGTCGGCTCGCTGCTGGCCGTGGATGCCGCCGACCGCGTGGTGGTGAGCGAGCTGGACGGACCGACCGTGGGCACCCTGCAAAGCTCCACGCTCCGCCGGCTGCTGCCCAGCGGCGCGCCCGACCCCAGCTTCGCCACTGGCAGCCAGGGCCTGACGGGCTACCTGGCCGTCGCGCGGCCGCTACCGAACGGCGAGCTGCTAATCGGCAATTCCGGCTATACCGCGCCTTCGTTCGCTGGCACCCTGTTGCCCCGCACGTTAGTCGGCCTTCACGCCGACGGCACCCTGAATACCGGCTTCACGCCGTCGGTGGAGGGTAGTGTGCAGTTCCTGAAGGTGACGCCTGCCGGGCACTTGCTGATCGGGGGGGTGATAACCAGCGGCAACTCCGCCGCCGTCGTGGCCCGGCTACTGGCCACGGGTGCCCCCGACCCCACGTTTTCGCCACTCTCCCGCGCCGACCTGCCGACGCCCAACGATATCACCCCCTTGGCCGGAGGCAACGTGCTGGTGGCCAGCAGCGCGTGGGGCCCGATGAATCAGCAAGCCCCGAACGTGCACCGGTTCACGGCGGGCGGCACCCCCGACCCCACGTTTACCGCCCCGCGCCTGGAGCGCTTCGGCGCTATTCAGCAGTTGGTCCGGCAGTCCGGCGACCGAATGATCGCCATCGGCCCGTTCGATTCCCTCAATGGCCAGCCCGCCCGCGGCATCGCGCGGCTGCTGGCCGACGGCGCCCCGGACCCCACCTTCACTCCGGATACACTCTTGCGCATATATGCGCGGGAGAGCTGGTACTCGCCACTTGATGACCGGCTGGTAGTGGATGCCGCCGACCGGCTGCTGCTGGTACTCGATCAGGTGTACCGATTTCTGCCGAACGGCCAGCGTGATACCACGTTCTACCAGGGCAGCGGAGCCTATCTCCCTGGCTGTTTGGGGTGTTTTGGCGCCACTACGGAAGGGGTGACGGTACTACCCAATGGGCGCTTGCTGGTCACGGGCTCGTTCGACCGCTACCACGGCGTCACCACCACGAACGTGGCGCGGCTGCTGCCCAATGGCCGCCCGGATTCCACTTTCGTGACCACCGGCGGCGCCGGCAACAGGCGGATCGTCGTGCTGCCCGACGGCAGCTTACGGTCGTACTCGGCCCCGATGCCCGGCAGCGTGGGCTACTCCGTCATTGGCCTCGACAGCACGGGCGCCGTGCGGCCCAACTTCGGCGGGGGGCAGTGGCTCAACCTCACCGCTTCGGTCACCGATCTGCCCGACGGCAGCTTTATCGTCACCAATCTCCAGGGGGGGCAGCCCGCCGTGAAGTACACCCCCGCGGGCATCCCGGACCCCACCTTCACGCCCGATCCCCGCCTGACGGGCGAATACTACAGCCTGATGCCGCTGCCCGATGGCCGCCTCCTGGTACACGGCGAGTTCAACCCGTATGGCACCTTCGGCTACTCGGGGGTGCAGGCGCCGCTGCGCTGCCTGCTGCCCGACGGTCAGCTCGACCCCACGTTCCAGCCCGTCGAACTGGGCAGCGGCTCCTGGGAAGAAGCTTACGGCCCGTTGCTGCTTCAGTCCACGGGTAAACTGGTGGTGGGCGGTTCGTTCACCACGGTGGGCGCCGATACGGAATACCCCACGCTGGCGCGCCTCACGAATGTGCTGCTGGGCCTGACCCCCGAAGCCGGCGGCGCCCACAACGCCCAACTGGTCGTGTTCCCCAATCCAACCCGCGAAAGCCTGACGTTGCGTCGCCCCACCGCCGAAGCAGCCACCGCCACGCTGCTGGACCTGCTGGGTCGGCCCGTCCGTCAGTGGCCGCTGATGGCCACCGAGCAGCGGGTGCCCCTGGCCGGGGTGCCGGCCGGCGCCTACGTGGTGCGGGTGGTCAGCGCCGACGGCGCGCAGACGCGCCGCGTGGTGGTCGAGTAAAACCGGCTGGTTCTTGCTCAGCCACAGGACCGAAATCACCCGCAGATACGGCCCTGTACCCCACGACACCGCGCTTCGGTGGCCCGAACGCGCGGCCCAGCAAGCAGGCTTTTGCCCCCTACGGCGCCTCCCGCTCCAGGTGGTAGATCAGCTCGTTGCCGATGTAGAAGCCCAACTGCCGGTAGGCCTCGAACCGTGACCAGGGCCAGATCTGCGACGCCGTGGTGATCTGCGGAAACTCGGCGTGGGCCATCCGAAACCGGCGGACGCCTTCGGGCAGCGGCACGTGCGAGGCGCTCTCGTCAAGCAACGCCACCTTGCAGTAATAGACCCGCATTACCGGCTGGCCGGGGCAGGCGCAGGCCACGTGGCCGGGCAGCACGTAAGCGGGCGGCAGCCGCTGATGCCGGCGCGGGTAGTGCGCCCGCCGGAAGCCAGGGTCGGCGAGGTGTTCGACCATCCGCTGAAACGTGGTGTCCTCGAACGTCCAGCGCAGGCCCGCGCAGCCGGATTGGCCGCACGTCTGGTGCCCGATGATGGCCCGTGACTGGCGCAGACTTTCGTACGTGTAGGCGGCGTCGCCGCCGGCATCCACCACGTAACAACGCGCCACCCGGCGCTGGACCAGGGCCAGCAGGCCGGTGTTTTCGACCTTACCGCCGTCGGCCAGACTCAGCACCCCGGACTCCGGGCGGTAGCGGTAGCGGTGCGCCAGCACGTCCCAGAGCCGCCGCACGGGGTACGTCAGCCGCGACCCCACGCGCCGCCCGGCGCGGGCACGGGCGAAGTTACGGGTAGCCAGTTGGGCATCCAGCGCCACGATAGAGGCCAGGTAACCACCCACATCGGCCCCGCTGACGCCCGCCCCGGATGCCGACGCCGCCTGCCGCACCTGCAAATCGGGCAGCAGCCGTTGGGCGCGGTAGTTTCGCACGGTCACCGAGTCGGGGCGCCAGGCGCCGGGCGCGTAGTGCAGCCCGCTGACGGGCTTGGCCAGGGCGTAGGTGCTGACGTAGCCCGTGATGGGCGAGCCGCAGAAGTCGCGGGTGAACTCGAAGGGCGCCCGCACCGAATCGGGGCCTTTACCGAAGCGCATCTCGGCCGAGGCGTTCAGAATCAGGTAGGGCGCCACCGAGCCGGTGGGGTTCACGTTGGGCAACTGAAAGAGCAGGCCGTTGCGCACGCGGTCCGAGGAACGGCGGGCGCGGATGGCGGCCTTTTCGGCGCGGGAGGTGCGGAACGCCCAGTCCCAGCGGGTCAGCCCGCAGTAGCGGCGGCGCCCTTCGGAGGCCAGCGGGTAGTCGGCGCACAGCGGGCGGCGCTGCTCGGCGCCGTAGAGGTAAGTCCGCTGAATGGCCCGCTGATAAGCGCCGTTGGCGGAGAGGGCCTTGTTCGTCCAGCCCTGCGTGAGCTGGCGCAATGGCAGCAGCAGGTTGAGCAGGATATTCGGTCCAATCCGGAGCAGAAAAGAGCCGGTGGTCCGCGGAATCCCCCAAAGCGTACCGCCGCGCGAAGAGGCCAGAAAGTGCGAGTACGTGAGCAGGTGCGCATAACCGATGGACTGTGTGAGCGAGTCCTGCACCAGCAGGTCGGCGGGGCGGTCGGTGGCCACCAGCACGCCGCGCGCGTCGTAACGCTGGGCGGCAGGGCGCGGCGTACCAGCGGGCTGCCGCGCGCCCAGCCGCGAAACGAGCCACGAGCCAACGTAAGCGCCCCCGGAAACGGCACTGAGATAGTCCACGTCGCCGAGGTAGTAGTGGGCCGGACGGGCGGGGCCGGAGGCGCCCGTGCTGGCAACCCGCCGCGCCTGCCGCACCACTTCCAGTGCCTGCAACACGCCCAGGTTCAGCGTGGCCGACCGGATGCCGCCGCCCGACAGGGCCAGTCCCGTGACCGGATGCGGCGCCACCGCCGCCGCCGCTCGCCGCGCCCGGATATAGGCCGCTTCGTGGCGGAAAGGGGTCGAATCGCCGGGCGCGCGCTGCCGCAGCGGGTAAGTGGTGGTGCGCGGCCGGGGCACCAGCGGCGCGACCGGCGTTTGCGCAGCGGCCGCGCTGGCCATCAGGACGAACGCCACCCCAAGCGGCAAGAGAAATAAGCGGTTCAACAGAAAAAGAATAGGCTGGAAGGGGTTGGCGGCGGGGACCGGATACGCGATCGGGCGGGGCAAGGCAGGGGGAAGCACCGCGCTTTTCGACCAGAATTTCGCTTACCCGCCCCGCAACAGCACCAGCAGCCGCCAGAGATCGAACGCCCGAACGCTGGGCCGCGCGCCGCGCAGGTGGCGCAGCAGCCGCGGTTCGAGCGGCCCCACGACGGCCCTGAACGCCCCCGCCAGTCCGCGCCGCCGCAGCGTTTGGGCGGCTTGCCAGAGGCCGCTTTCGACCAGGCCGGGCGTACCGGCGGCAGCCAGTTGGGCCAGGTTGGAGAGCGCTTCGCGGGTCTTGGTCAGGAACACGTCGGCCGGTTCCAGGCCCAGATGCCAGACCGGGTTGTCGAGGTGCCCGATTCGGATGCCCGCCGCCGCCAGGGCCCCACCCATTGCCGTGTCTTCGTGGCCATAAGTGCGGCCCAGGCGCTCGTCGAGGCCAAAGGCGCGGTAGGTAGCGGCCCGAATCAGCAGGTTGTTCAGCGTGAAGGCGGCTTGCGGCGCCCGGTTCCGAACCACGGCCGGGCGCTGCTCGCGGGCGCGGCCGTAAGCCCAACGCAGATGCCGGGCGACATCGGCGGGCGGCGCGGCTTCGTAGGCCGTACCGCCGACCCAGACCGAAACCGCTGGTTCGGCTGCAACCGCTTCGCGGTAACGACGGATGAACTGCGCGTCGGGCAGGCCGGAATCATTGTCGAGCAGCAGCAGCCAGTCGTGCTTCGCAGCGGCGGCGAGGCGGTTGCGAATCGCCGCCCGACCGATATTGGCGGGCAGCTCTTCATAAGTAACGCCCGGTATTCCAGCCAGCGCGGCGCAGTTCGTGGCGCGGGTTTCCGCCGAAGAACCATCGTCCAGGCAGCGGATTTCCCACGTCAGGCCCGGCTCGGCGGCGCACTGCGCGGCCAGCGCTGCGACCAATGGCCCCACGGGCCAGTTGTAAACCGGCAGCAGAATGGAGAGCGACGGCAGCACGAATCCTCCCGATTTTACAGCTCGCCCAGCGTCACTTCGCGCACCCCGCCCTCGATACAACCCAGGATCCGGTGCGGGTAGCGGCGCATCAGCTCATAGTTGTGGGTGGCCATCAGCACGGCCGTGCCGGCGCGGTTGATTTCCTCGAAGAGGCGCATAATACCGTCGGCCACTTCGGGGTCGAGGTTGCCGGTGGGTTCATCGGCGAGCAGCAGCGCGGGGTCGTTGAGCAGCGCGCGGGCGATGACTACACGCTGCTGCTCGCCGCCCGAAAGCTGGTGCGGCAGTCGGTG
>JANPLI010000116.1:0-36816 GCA_031426455.1 Hymenobacteraceae bacterium
ACGCGGCGGCCAGGGCCAGCAGCGCGGCAGGACAGATGACGATTTTCATCGGTCCGAAAGATACGGGCGGAAGGGTGGTGATGAGGTGGTGGTGGTGGTGGTGAGGGTGGTAGGGGTACGATATTCAGCACCACCTACACCACCACCACCACCACCTCACCACTTACATCACCTATGTAACCTCACCACCTATACCACCTACCATTCCTGACTCATCGGGTGGATCATCAGCTCATCGATCACCACACCGGGCGGCTGATGGAGCACGTAGGCGATGGCGGCAGCTACGTCCTGGGCGCGCAGGTGGGTAGCGGCGCGGGCGGGGTCGCCGGGCGTGTCGCCGTTGAAATGGGTGTCCACCATTCCGGGGTAAATCACGCTGACTTTCACCTCAAACGGTCGAACTTCTTTCCGCAGCGAGCCGAGCAGGGCGTCCTGGGCGTACTTGGAGGCGCCGTAGGCCGTGCCGTGCGCGAAGGTGCGCTTACTGACGTCAGAAGCTACGCCGATGAACTGGCCGCTGCGTTGGGCTTTGAAGTACGGTACGGCGTATTTCGCCAGCAGAAACGTGCCGCGCACGTTCACGGCGAAGATGCGGTCGAACTCCTCGGCGGTGAAGTTTTCCAACTCGGCAAAAGATCCGACGCCCGCGTTGGCGATCACGGCATCGAGCGCCCCGAAGTGCGCTCGCGTGGCCTGCACGGCCCGTTCGACGTCGGCTTCGCGGCTGATATCGGCGGCAACGGCCAGGGCGCCGAGGCGGTCGGCCAGGGCGTACAGTTCCGCCGATTCGCGGGCCACGAGCGCCAGGCGGTGCCCTTGCCCGGCGAGTAATTCAGCAGTGGCGGCGCCGATTCCGCGGGAGGCGCCCGTCAGCAGGATGATTTGGGACATTGTAGGAACGGAACGTTAGAGCCGGCAAGATGCGACGCAACGCGCGGCCTGGCGCGCCGAGCGCCGTTTCGGCCAACGCGGGCATACATTTTTCGCCTGTCTTCAACCGCCACCGCTGACCTTTGCGTACCTCCTGCGCCCACCAGCCCGATAGCTTTCCGGCGGCGCGGCACCTGATTTATGGCTGCTTACCCGCTTTCCAATTTCCCGGCCCTGCTGGGCGGGCGCTGTCCGCGCTGCCATCAGGGGAAGCTGTTCAGCACCTCGGGCTGGCACCCCACCACCTTCGCCGATATGCCGCCCACCTGCCCGCGCTGCGGCCAGACATTTGAGCCGGAGCCGGGCTTTTACTACGGCGCGATGTTTATTTCCTTCGGCTTCTCGGTGGCGCTTTTTCTGACGGTTGGGGTGGCCGTGTATTACCTCGGCCACGACCCCGAGCTATGGGTTTACGTCACGGCCGTGACCGTCGGTTCGCTGCTGCTGGTGCCGGTTTCGTACCGCGCCTCCCGCACGCTGATGCTCTACGGTTTCGGTTTCATCCCCTTCGACCCCGCCGTGGCCGAGGCCGTGGCGGCCGGGACGTACCAGATTCCGGCCGTGGTCCGCCGCCGCCGGGGGGCCGAATTTCGGGCAGCCTCACCCCCGGACGAAGAAGCCGATGCCGGCGTTGCGGGGCATCCGTAGCTCACCAGCGGCGCGGCAGCTCCGGCAGGTTGGGGGCAGCGCCGGAATTTCGCGTCCGATTCGCAGCGTTATTGCCGCGTTACCATCAGGCCGACTGGCTGGTGGGCCCGTTTTATCTTTACCACCATTATGGGAGTTTACGTGCGCTTCGACGCGCTTTGCATTGACGACAGTGGCCGCCCCGAGAACTGCCCGCCGGGGCGTTGGGTGCGCAAGGGAAAGGTGTACACCGTCACGGAAGTGTGTAAGGCCATCAACCGAGCCGGGGAACTGAGCTTCCGGCTGGCCGAGGTGAAGCCACCGCAGCCGCTGGAAGTATTTCTGGCCCGGCGCTTCGAGCCACTCTCGGACGGGCCGCTGGACGAAGCCCGCAAGCTGCTGGAGCAGGAAGAAGAACTGGAACTCGTGGAAGTCGGTCCGGGACGGCAGCGCGAAGCCGTGCCGGCGGGGTGGGATTTCGGTCGGAACTAGCGTCAGCGGTCGTTTGAATCCGGAGCGCGCAGCGTCGGGGCGCCGTCGAGTGAGATAAAAGGTAATTTGCCCCGATGAACCGGAAAGCCTATCCGCCCACCTGGCCCCTGTACGCCGCGCTTCGGCTAGCCGCCGCCCGCTGGTACCGGCGGGGTTTACTGACGGAAGCGCAGCGGCAGACCATCGACGAGGCCGCGTCCACGGACTTCTACCGCCCGCCGGTCTGGCTCCGCGTGACGCTCTTTCTGTTCACCTGTGTGGCGGCATCGGCGGCTGGCGGAACCTTTAGCCTGTTCTTCCTGAGTGCCTTGCAGGGCAATAGTCGGCTCTATTTTTACCTCCTGACAGCCTTGTATGCGGCGGGAGCGGGAACGGTTCTGGGCCTGTTGATCCGGCATAACCGGCACTACCGCTCCGGCGTCGATAATGCGCTGCTCTACACGGCGTTGGGGGCCTCGTTGATCTTGCTGGGGTTGCTCTACCGCGACCTGACCGGTGCCGAACCCGCGTTCGGGCGCCTGGCCGGGCTGCTGGGCTTTGGGCTGCCCGCGTTGTTGCTGCAAGGGCTGGCCGTCGCGCGTTACGGCGACCCTCTGCTGGCGCTTACCACGGTGGCTACGTACCTCATCTTCGTCGCTGGGCTGTTGTTACTGGCGGGTGGAATGCTGGCGCTGCCGTTCGGGCTGATGGGCGCTTCAGCGCTGACTTACTGGGCGTTAAGGCGCTGGGTAGCGTCCCGATCTGACTTGGTGTATTATCACACCGCTTATCAGACGGCACGGGTACTGACGCTGGTTGCCGGTTGCCTGAGCGTCAATTACTTGGTGGTGCGGGAGGGCAATGCCGCCCTCGCGAACCACGCGGCTTCGGACGAGATTGCCCTGGCGGGTTTATTCTGGGGCCTGACGTTTGGTCTGCCGCTGGCCGCTGTTTTTTTCGCGCTGCGCCGCCACGACCGCCCGCTGCTGCTGACCGGTCTGGCCCTGACGGCCTTTGCGCTGTTTACCTTTCGCTATTACCATAGTCTGCTGCCGCCTGCCGTGGCTGCCACCGTGGGCGGGGCGCTCCTGATCGGCGCGGCGCTGGCCGCGATGCGCTACCTGCGCGGCAGTCGTCACGGTTTGACCTCCGCGGATGATGACGAAGCCCGACTGGTGGATATGGAGGCGCTGGTCGTAGCCCAGCAGGCACCTGATTTGCCCGCCGGTCCGCCCCCAACGGAGGGTTTTCAGGGGTTCGGTGGCGGTCAGATGGGGGGTGGTGGAGCCAGTGGGAGTTACTGAATCCCGGCAGCACCCAAACCAGACAGGCGTCGTTGCTATGGGCGATGGGGCCTTTCATCGGTGGGTACCGGGCAATGAGCGAACGAGCGGGCCCGATATCTGCCGGTGTCCGTATATTCGGCCAAGGTTTAAGCCATTAGCCTGAGCGTGGATCGGGGCTGGGCACCGATTTTGTCTCCGCTAGCCCCCGCATTGCCCCTGCGCTTCTTCTCCTTCCTTTCACCCGTTCGCCTGTGCCTGCCCGTGCCCATATCCCCATCTGCCCCGTCAGTGCCTCCGCAGCCGGAAGCCACCACCGGTTCTGCTACGCCATCGCTGGAACCGGTGGTAAGCCCAGCTACTGAAGCGGTCACCCCTGCCAGCGGCGAGGAGCTGCTTGATCAGATTTCCGAAGGGCTGCGGCAGAAAGCCAGTGCCAAGCAGGAAATCTGGCGCAACGTGCAAGCCACGTTCGAGGCGTTGCGGGGGGTGTCGCAGGAGATCGTTAATGAGTTGACGCGCCGCCTGACGCCGGTGGACACGCACATCGTGATCGAGTACCGGGCAGTGTCGGAATTCGAGTTTCAGGTACGTTTTTCCGGCGATCTGCTGGTGTTTGTGTTGCACTCCAATATCGTCACCTTTCCGGAAGATCATCCGCTCCTGCAAAGCGACTATGTGCAGGAAGACTTCCGGCGGCGCTTCTTCGGCCATATTATGGCCTACAATTTTATGGCGGATGCCATCCGCTACGCCCGAATGCAGGACACGGGCTACCTGATGAGCCGGATGCTGGTCAATATCGACAATAAGGTGTTCCTGGAAGGCGCTCAGGAACTGAACCTGCCCGTCACCGACCGGCAGGCCGTCGAACCAATGGAAGCTGGTCCGGCGGCGCTGCGCCAGTTTGTGGAAAGCGCGATGATTGCGGCCGTCAACAACGACCTGCTGGCGCCGGACCTGGATTCGATTCGGACGCTGACAGTCAAGCAAAAGCTTGAAAATCAGCAACTACGGGAGCCTCCGCGCAAAGTGGGGTTCACGTTTGGCTACGAAGCCGGCGGAATGGTGGGCTAGGGAAAGGACGGCCGGGCCGGTTGCCGGAACCACGCATCCTCAATGGTCCGGGGCGCGGCTGACAATCGCCACGCCTCCCAGAATGACGGCCAGGCCCAGGTAATGCCCGGCGTAGATCCGCTCGCCGTCCAGAACGCCCCACAATAGCGAGACGACCGGCATCAGATAAACCGTAGCCGTAGCGAAAAGGGTGCCGCGCAGCTGAATCAGCTTATTGTACAGCACCAGGCCCAGCGCAGTGGAGCCGATGGCCAGCAACGCCACCGCCCCCAATGCCTGCCCGCCGCCGGGTGCGGCCAGCGCCTGCGGTACCGCGTTCGTGGCCAGTACGACGGCCAGCGCGGGTAACGCCACGGCCAGTAGGGCCAGCGCGGCCATCGCCGCCGCCGGAATGCCCGCCAGCTTGTAGCGGATAATGTTGAGGTTGATGCCGTACATCACGGTCGCCAGCACGATGAGCAGGCCGTAGGCAGCGTCGCCACCGGCAGCGGCACTGGTGAAGGCCGTACCGATGCCGCCGGGGCCGCTGCTCAGTAGCAGGACGGTGCCGGCCATCCCCGTCAGCACGCCGGCCGCGCGCAGCCACGTCAGGCGTTGGCCGAAAAGTGCCGCGCCCGCCAGCAGCGTAAATAAACCCGTGAGGGTGTTCAGAATGCCCGCCAGCCCGGAGGCCAGCCGCGTTTCGGCCCACGCAAACAGCATCGACGGCAACAGATTACCCAACAGACCTGCCACAAAAAGCCAGCCCCACCGGGCACGCGGTATCCGGCGCAGGGCTGGAACGGCCAGCGGCAGCAGCACCAGCGCGGCCACGGTAATCCGCAGGGTGCCCAGTTGCACCGGCGAAAACACCGCCAGGCCCCGTTTGATCAGAATGAACGAGGTGCCCCACATTAGTACTAGGGCCAACAGCAGGCCCCAGGCTAGATATTTTCTCACGTACGGTGGAGCGGAAAGACGGATGGCGCGGGCGAACGTCTGGGAAGGGAAGAGGTACCTGTCGTGGCCCGGCCGTACGGACCCGTACCAACCTGTGGAGACCGTTACGCCTCAACCGCTGGGGGGTACGCGTTACGCACGGTGGCCAAAAAAACTTAATCCCTCTAAAAGTCAGGGGACTAGTACGTTAGCCGTAATCGTGACTTCGTTGAGGTTTGGTTGGGTATTGGCACGCACCAGGACCGTCTTGCTTACCATTCCGGCTTTGCCCGTCGAGTTGAACTGTACATCGATGCGGCCCTTGCCGCCGGGCGGTACTGGCTCGCGCGGGTAGGACGGGACGGTGCAGCCGCAGGACGACGAAGCGTTGTCGATGATGACGGGCTTCTGGCCGGTATTCGTGAAGTCGAAGGAATGAGAAACGACTTTGCCCTGGTGAATATCACCAAAGTCAAAGGTTTTCTCTGCGAACGTGATCACGCCCAAATCACTGGGCACCACCACTTCCTGCGGATTAGCCGTGTTCGGGTTATTGATCAGTTCCTCAGCCGACAATTCTTCCTGCGAAGCGTTGGCAGTACCGGCGGGCCCTTTAGCCGATGGCCGGGAATCGCACCCTACCAACACCAACACCAGCACTATTGGCAGCGCAAAACGGAAACGACTCATTGAAAAAATAAAGGGGGGAGGGGGGAGGAAACGACGGCAGCCCGGCGGATTACGACCGCCGGGCATTCCACCACCGCAGTAGCCAGCGCGCTAATTAAGTGGCGCGGCGCGAGTTAATCTGGTCGATGAGCGAATCTACGTCCGTGAGCAGGCGCTCTGCTTTGTCGCGGGCATCGCGGATCACGCGCTGGCCTTCGCTTTTGGCTTCGTGGCTGGCAGGAGCGGCGGGGCCGTCCACGCGGGCGGCCATCAGGCCCTGGCTGATTTCGGCCAGGCGGTCGCGGTATTTTTCGACCTGATAGGAAATGCGGTAGCGCATCTCGCGGCCCCGGTGCGGGGCGAACAGCAGGCCCAGCACGGCGCCGGTGGCGGCGCCTGTCACGAAGGAAACAGTGGCGATGGTGACTTTCTTACCCATTGGTGTGGCTGATTAGAAATAAAGAGAAAACAAAAGCCTCCGGCTGTGCTTGTTTCAGGCCGAAATCCGGGCTGAATCCCTGTGGGCCGCATTGGTGACCTGCCGGCGCGTCAGCGGTTCTGCAAAGAGGCTCGTTGTGGCCCCTGCCGCGCGCAACCAGGCACCGGAAGCGGGTGCCGCCGGGCTGCTACAAGCGGCCGATGCCTTGCGACGGGGGCAGCGACTCAATCAGGGCATCCAGTAAACGGCTGCCGAGCTGGTGCGCCAGCCGGTAGCGCTCCAGTTCCTGCTTAGGCTGAAAGATGCGGTCCAGGGCAAGTCCAGCGGCCGCACCGGCCACGAACGAGAGTGCCGCAAGGGTGATTTTCTTAGTCATTGGTCGGTTGGTGGTTGAGTAATTAGCCTATTGCCGAGAAAGTGACGGAGGAAAAAGGAGTAGTTAGTGGGGGCAGGAGCGACGAACGGCCCAGCTTCCGGCAGACGGCCCACGGACCGATAATCTGCCTCATACGCTACCCCGTACCAACTGACTAATCTATTTGTTGTCGATCAGGCCCTTGCCCGACTTGCGAATCGCGCCGGAAGTGGTCAGTTCCTGCGCAAGCTTGTCGAGAATACCGTTGATGAATTGCTTGGACTTGGGCGTCGAGTACAGCTTCGAAATTTCGAGGTACTCGTTGATCGTGACCTTAACGGGAATGTCGCGGAAGAGGTGCATTTCGGCCAACGCCAGTTTGAGCAGAATGCGGTCGGTGAGGGCCACGCGTTCCACGTCCCAGTTCTGGAGCGTGTTGATGATCAGGGCTTCGTACTTGGCATCATCGTCGAGGGTGCGGCGATAGAGGGCTTCGTAGAACTCCCGGTCTTCGGCCCAGTTCGGCGAAAGATCGAGGAGCGGCTCATCGACGGGAGCGTCTTCAGTCAGCGACTTGATGGTCTTATTCACCAGCGAACGCACCACGGGGCGGTTTTCCTCCCAGTTCAGGTCGCGGGCGGCAAACCAGGCTTCCATCTCTTCATCCCTGAAGACCAAGGTTTTGAGCAGATGCCGAATGGCCTCCTGGTGTTCTTCGTAAGTCACGGTGCCGGGCTTGACGAGGTAGGCCCGCAGCGCATCATCGTCTTTGATGCGCTGGTAAAAATCGCGTAGGGCCCGGCGGTCGTCCGCTTCCCATTTCAGGTTGGCCCGCAGCGCACGTTCCCGCAACTGCGGATGCGCCATCAGTTTGGCAATGACCGGATTGTCGAGCAAACGGGTCGTGTCGAGCGTCGCCGGGCGGGCCTCACCCGTGCGGGTGGGGCGGCTGAGGGTTTCGCGCTCGTCGCGCACAAAGTCCTGCAACTGCTCCGGAATCAGCAGCGTGAGCAAGTAAAGGTCGTAGATACGTTCTACGGCCGCCAGCAGCTCATTGTCGAGGCGGCGGGCGTCGCGGCTCATCGATTCCGTGTAGCGGCGCACGGCGTTCTGCACGGCGGCGCGCACGGGCGCCTCCACGGTTTCGGCCTCGGCATCGGCCGCCGCAAAAGGAGGCGTTCCGGCGCCCTG
Organism: Hymenobacteraceae bacterium; assembly: GCA_031426455.1. Classification (GTDB taxonomy): domain Bacteria; phylum Bacteroidota; class Bacteroidia; order Cytophagales; family Hymenobacteraceae; genus JANNMJ01. Next base: position 7,964 of record JANPLI010000116.1, read on the forward strand.
GCGGCGGGCTTTGTGCCAGGCGTCGAAGGCCAGGCCGGCCAGCTTGCGCTCGCCTTCGAGGCGGCGACGGTCGGGGGGCGTTTCGGCCATCAGGTCCGGCTCGAAAGCGGCCGTCAGGTGGTCGTGGGCCAGGCCGGCGGCGGCACCTTCGGCCTGCCAGTAGCCAAAAATGGCCTGCATTGCCTTGATACGGAGGGTGCGGCGGTTGAGCATTCGAAGCGCGGGGTAGTGAGGGTGGTGGTAGTGTAGCCAGGGGCTTTGCCCCGCAGTAACCCAGTCGCGAAGCGACGCGGGTGGTGGTGACTTAGGTGTGCGGCTTTAGGTGTGCGGTCGGTAGCTACAAAAGCCCCGCTTTCACCGGTATCGCCCCCGTACCAGCCTGTCAAAACGCAAAGGTCGCGCGGAGACTTTCCCCGCGCGACCTTTCGCTGAAAAAAGGACGGCTGAAGCAGCGAGCCGACAAGTGATTTGGGCGTCAGCTTGCGGCGGCCGTTTCGGCCTTAAGCCAGCACCGCTTCTTTGGCGGCGCGGGCTTCGGCAATGCGATTTTCCGCAATCTGAATGGCGGCCTGCTGCGGATGCGTACCTGAATGGGCGGCGCAGTAGTGGAAGATGTTCAGCGTCTTGTCGTAGATCGTCTCGGCCTGAGCAAACGCCTGGGCGCGGTCGTAGCCGTGCAGCTCCGAATAGACATTGATCAGCCCGCCGGCGTTGATCAGGAAGTCCGGGGCGTAGTAGATGCCCCGCTCGGTCAGCATTGGGCCGTGGCGGTGCTCGTCGGCGAGTTGGTTGTTGGCGCAGCCGGCCACCACGGCGGCACGCAGGCGCGGAATGGTGTCGTCGTTGAGGGTGGCACCCAGGGCGCAGGGCGCGTAAATGTCCACGTCGAGGTCGTAGATCTCGTCCAGGCCCACGGCCGTTACGCCGGGGTGCGCGCCCACAACGGCTTTCAGTCGGTCTGCATAATAATCAGAAGCATAGACCGTAGCGCCTTCTTCGAGCAGATGCTCGATCAGGTGAACGCCGACGTGGCCGACGCCCTGCACGGCCACCTTGCGGCCGGCGAGCGCGTCGCTGCCGAACGCCATTTTGGCCCCAGCCTTCATCCCCAGGAACGTCGTGTAGGCCGTCACGGGCGAAGGGTCGCCACCGCCGCCCATCTCCCCGGGCAGGCCCGTGACGTGGCGCGTCTGGCGCCGGACTTCGGCCATATCGGCGGTGTTCACGCCCACGTCTTCGGCCGTGATATAAGTGCCACCCTGACGCTCCACGAACTGGCCGAAGCGGCGCAGCAGGGCGGGCGTTTTCATCGTCTTGGCGTCGCCCAGGATCACGGCCTTACCGCCACCCAGGTTCAGGCCGGAGATGGAGGCTTTGTAGGTCATCCCCCGGCTCAGGCGCAGCACATCGTGCAGGGCATCGGCGTCGGAGGCGTAGTGCCACATCCGGGTGCCGCCCAGGGCCGGGCCCAGCACGGTATTGTGGATGCCAATGATGGCCCGCAGGCCGGTTTCCTCGTCGTGGCAGAACACCACGCTTTCGTGGTGATACGGCTCGATCTGGTCAAATACCGAAAGCGTGGTGGGCGCGGGCTGGAGGTCGGCCATTGGGGGTGGGGAAAGGCCAGCGACGAATGACGTGCGCCAGCGGATTGAAGGTGGTTGATTGGGTAAGTGGGGCGCGCCGCAGAAGCGACTGTGCCCCCCGAAGGTTTAGCGCGTTGGCTAAACAAAAGTACGGCATCCGGGCAGCTTTGGCTGAAGGTTGTAGCGCGCCTGCGGCGTGGCGTCGGCGCGGCGTCGAACCGGCGGTTTTTCGGCGGGCCGCGCCGCGTATCTCGGGCTTGCCCCGGCGTACTTTCGCCCCTTCGTATGGCACCCGCATCTTCTCCGCCCGTTTCGGCCGTGCTGATCACCCTCAACGGCGCCCGGTGCCTGGCGCCGGTGCTGGCGGCCTTGGCCTGGTGCGCGGAAATCGTGGTCGTCGATTCCGGTTCCACTGACGGTACCATAGCGCTGGCCCAGGCCCACGGCGCGCGGGTGCTGCACCGCCCTTTCGACGGCTACGGCCCGCAAAAGCGCTTTGCCGTAGCCCAGGCCCAGCACGACTGGGTGCTGGTAATCGACGCCGACGAAGAACTGACGCCCGCCCTGGCCACCGAGATTCAGGAGCGCCTCGCTGCTGACGGCGGGCGCTACACAGGCTACCAACTGCCCAGAACCTTGCTTTTTCTGGGGCGCGTGATGCGCGGCGCCGAGTACGGAATGCGGCATCTGCGGCTGTTCGACCGCCGGCACGGCACCTACAATCTGGCGTCCGTACACGAGAAGGTGGACCTCTCCGGCCCCGTTGCGCCGCTCCGCCACCATATGCTGCACGATTCCTACGCGGGCCTGAGCGACTACCTGGCCAAGTTCAATTCCTACACTTCGCTCGGCGCTGCTGAATTGCACCAGCGCGGGCGACGGGCTTCGGTACTGCGCATCGTGGGGCGGTTTCCGGTGGCGTTCGTGCAGCAGTATCTGCTGAAGGGTAACTTCCGCAACGGCTATCCCGGCTTTATGTGGGCCTTGCTGTCGGCCCTCTACCCGGTGGTGAAGTACGCCAAGCTGCGCGAGCTGCAAACCCGGCCGGCAGGGCCACCGCCCGCCCCGACCGCGTAATGACCCGCCTGGCGATAAGGTCGGTGGTAGCTGCGTAAGGGCTGACGGCGGGCGGGCCTGCCCGTCGGCCCATCGGTGGATAGTCCCGTTGCTACCGACCTTCGCCGGGCGACGTACGCTGACCTCCTCCAACGTCGTTTTCCTGCCGTGGCTTCTCCGCTCGCTTCGCTCAACCCGTACCTGCGCAAATACCGCTGGCGGCTGGGGCTGGGCATCTTTTTCGTCCTGACTTCCAACCTGCTGGCCATCATTCCGGCGCAGCTCGTGCGGTACGCCTTCGACCTGGTGCGCGAAGGCATCCGGCTGCACCAGCTTTACGCCGGCACCGCCGCGCAGGCCACGATCTTTCAGGTTTTCGCGCGCAACGTGGTGTTTTACGGCGCCCTGATCGTGGTGCTGGCCGTGGTGCGCGGGGTGCTGCTGTTTTTTATGCGGCAGACCATCATCGTGATGAGCCGACTGGTGGAAAACGACCTCAAAAACGAGATCTACGACCACTACCAGACCCTGCCGCTGGCTTTCTACCGCCGCCATTCCACCGGCGACCTGATGAACCGCATCTCCGAGGACGTAGGCCGCGTGCGGATGTACCTCGGGCCGGCCATTATGTACGGCATCAACCTGGTGCTGCTGTTTCTGATGGTGATCCCGTATATGCTCCACGAGAGCATCCGCCTGACACTCTGGACGCTGGCGCCGCTGCCGATCCTGTCGGTCAGCATCTACTACGTGAACACGATCATCGAGCGAAAATCCGACGAGATTCAGCGCGCCCTTTCGCAACTGACCACCTTCGTGCAGGAGGCGTTTTCGGGGGTCCGGGTGCTCAAGTCATTCGTGCGGGAAGCCGATTCGGTGGCCCGCTTTACGGCCGAGAGCGACACCTACAAGGCCCGCTCGCTGGAGCTGAACTTCGTGAACGCGCTGTTTTTTCCACTGATCCTGTTTCTTATCGGCTTGAGCCAGATCATCACCGTGTGGCTGGGTGGGCGCGAGGTGCTGGCCGGCGCCCTGACCACGGGTAACATCGCCGAGTTTCTGATCTACGTCAACATGCTGACCTGGCCCGTGACCGCCCTGGGCTGGACCACCAGCCTCGTGCAGCGCGCCGCGGCCTCGCAGGCCCGCATCAACGAGTTTCTCGACACGAAGACGGACATCGTGAGCCGCGCGAACATCCGCACGGAAATCGCGGGCGAAGTGGTCTTCGAAAACGTCACGTTCACGTACCCGGACACCGGCATCACAGCCCTGCGCGACGTCAGCTTTCGGCTGCCGGCGGGTCAGACCCTGGCCGTGATCGGCAACACCGGCTCCGGCAAAAGCACCCTGGCCGCGCTCCTGGCCCGGCTCTACGACGTGACCAGCGGCCGGATTCTGCTCGACGGCATCGACGTGCGCGATTTCGACCTCCACGCCCTCCGCACTCAGCTCGGCTACGTGCCGCAGGACGTGTTTCTGTTCTCCGATACGATCCGCAACAACATCGCGTTCGGGGTCGATAAGGCCACCGATGACCAGATCCGCCAGGCCGCGCAGGATGCCGACGTGCTGACCAATATCGACGCCTTTCCGGAGGGCTTTACCACGAAAGTCGGCGAGCGCGGCATCACGCTCAGCGGCGGGCAGAAGCAGCGCGTCAGCATCGCCCGCGCGCTGATTCGCGCGCCGCGCATTCTGGTGCTGGACGATGCGCTCTCGGCCGTCGATACGCGCACCGAGTACACGATCCTCCAGAATCTGCGCCGCGTGATGACGGGCCGCACCAGCCTGCTCATCAGCCACCGCGTCAGCGCCGCCCAACTCGCCGACCATATTCTGGTGCTCGACGACGGCGCCCTCGCCCAGCAAGGCACCCACGCTGAGTTGCTGGCCCAAACCGGCGGCTTGTACCGCGCCCTCTACGAGCGGCAGCTTCAGACAGAAGAGGGGTGAGTTGTGAATTACGAATTACGAATTACGAATTAATGCTCTGTGATTCGTAATTCGTAATTCGTAATTCGTAATTAGTTTTTCGGTTCCGTGGAGCCCCGGACGGGGGCTTCGTCGGTGGTGGTAGCGCCGGTGGCTTGCAGTTCGGCGCCGTTGATATTGGCGAATGCGGCTCCCTGGCGCGCTACCAGGCGGGTGATTTCGAGGTTCACGGTCTGCACCGTGTCCATATACTCGACGTACGAATCGGTGACGATGAAGTACTCCACGTACACCATTTTAGCGGCTGCCGACAGGGCGTTGAAGCGCACCAGTACCGATTCCGCCTCTACTTTTGGCTGGGCCTGAATAAAACTGGTGAGTTGCCCCAGGAGTGCTTCGAGCTGTTCGGGGGTGGTGTCGTAGCTCAGGTTCAGGTCGAAGCGGACACGCCGCGCGGGCCGGCGCGAGAGGTTGTTGAGCGGCCGGTCGATCATCATCTTGTTGGGCATCGTCACGTAGCTTTTCTCAGCGGTGCGGACGCGGGTCGAGCGGAAGCCGATTTTTTCGACGGTGCCCGTCAGGTCGCCCACCGTGATTAGCTCGCCGACGGTGAAGGGCCGGTCCAGAAAAATGGTGAACGAAGCCAGCAGGTTTTCGAGCGATTCCTTGGCGGCAAACGCCAACGCCAGCCCGCCAATGCCCAGCCCCGCCAGGAAGGTGCGTACGTCGTAGCGGAAAACCGTACTCAGAATCACCAACGCGGCCACGAACCAGATCAGCACCCGCACAAAGTCTTTGGCGAAGAGAATGAGCTGGTTGTCCATCTTCGTCACTTGTCTGTCGGCCCGTTTCAGAAAAACCAGCGCCGCAAAGTCGAGCAGCCGCAGCACGACCGACGACGCCGTCCAGATCAGAAACAACTGCCAGCCGTGGAAAAAGAGCTGTTTCGGCCAAGGCTCCGTTCTGCTGAGGTCACCGGGTTCAAGTGGATACGACAGCACGTTGAAAGCCAGGTACAACGACAGCGCCAGCAGCAGCCGGTCCACGGGTTTCACCAGCAGGGCCTGAAACTCCGCCTCCGAAACTTCCTTCACCCGCTGGTGCATCAGCCGGTAAGCCAGTGTGTTGAGCAGCCGCGAAATCAGGCGCTTGAGCGCCAGCCCCGCCAGCAGCAAGGCAGCGCAAAGCAGGTATTGGCCAACGGTGTTGCCTAGCAGGCGGTGGTCTAAGGCTTCCGGCAAAAGCATTTTGTCAATTGATCTCAGCGGTGGGGTTTCGCTGGCAAAAGACGGCACTTCCCGCCGAACGGGCCTATTGCGCCAGCGCGAGGCTGCCCGCGCCCACGACCCGGCGCGACGTGTTCTCCTGCACCAGCACCACGGCCCGCAGGTGGTCGCGGTGCCACGCGGGAGCCAGCGTTAGCGGTACGCTGACGCGAAACGTCCCGTTGCCCTCCGCTTTCACCACGCCCAGCGGCTGCCACATCCGCACTACGGCTGCGTGGTGAAGCAGGCGCCCGCCGTTTTCGCCCCGGCCTACCTGAGTAGAAAGGCCGGTTTCCGTCACGGCCAGCAGCAGCGTGGCGGGCGGTGTGCCGGCGGGCAGGTTGGTTACGGTCACGAGCAGGTGGTCGGCCTCCGGAGTCACCGTCACGGTAGTGTGGGGGGCGTGGGCGGCCTGCGTCACGGCCTCGGCCAGATGGCCGCGTTGCGAGCCGATGAACTCCACCGCCCCGTTCACCACTGCCTGCGGCGTGTACGAGCCGCTGCCGAATACCGTGGCGTAAGCCCGCTGCCGCTCGGTGAAGGCGGTCGCCGAAAACGGGTCCTTCCAGCCCAGGCGATTCCAATAGTCCACGTGCTGGCCCAGCGCCAGTACTTCTACGCCCGGCACCGACTGGGCGGCTTCCAGTTCGCGCAGCGCCGCGTCGGCCGCCGGGCAGCTCGAACAGCCTTCCGACGTGAACAGCTCGACCACCACCGGCACCCGTGCCTCATTGGGCCGGCGGGCGACCGCCGTGGGGCGGATAGTCGCGGCCGGTGGCGGACTGGAAGGCAAGGCAGGGCCTTCGGTCAGGGCCAGTAGCAGGGGCAGCACCAACAAAAGCGGGAACTTCATCAGGGGAGGAGGGAAGAAAAAAAGGAAGGGAGCCGCGAGCAGCCCGCTGGGGCTGATAGGACGGTCCGCTGGACGGCCCGCTGGCTCGCGCCTTACGCTGGTACGGCACAAAACTATTTTTCCGGGGCGACTGTAAGGAGCGTCTGGTGGGGCCGTCTGAACCCGCGCGCCGGCCCCTTTGCAGGGCTGTTTGGCGCCCCGTCCGCTTAACGCCATCTAGCACTTAATGAAGAAGATCGTCGAAAAGCACCCGCTGGCCATCCGTTGGTTTCATTGGGTGAACTTCCCCGTGCTGGCGCTGATGATCTGGAGCGGATTACTGATTTATTGGTCCAACGACGTGTACCGGCTCGGCTGGGGCGATACCACGCTGCTGAAGTTCTTTCCGCAGGCGGTGTACGACGCTTTTTCGATGGACCACAAACTGGCCAAGGGGCTGTCGTGGCATTTTGCCCTAATGTGGCTTTTCGCCGTCAATGGCCTGCTCTACGTCGGCTACACGCTGGTTTCGGGCGAGTGGCGTGAGCTCTTGCCGGGTCGCCACGCCCTAACCGAAGCGTTTCAGGTGGTGCTGCACGACCTGGGCCTCCGGAAGGCGCCGCTGCCGGCGCGCAAGTTCAACGCCGCCCAGCAACTTGCCTACACGGCGGTGGTGCTGATGGGCGCGGGCTCGCTGCTGACGGGGCTGGCCATCTACAAGCCCACGCAGTTTGGGTGGCTCACGACGGCGCTCGGCGGCTACGAATGGGCGCGGATCGAGCATTTCGCGCTCACGGTGGGCTACGTGCTGTTTTTTCTGGTTCACATCGCCCAGGTCGTCAAAGCGGGCTGGAACAACTTCCGCGCAATGGTGGCCGGCTTCGAACTGGTGGACGTGCCGCCGCCCGCCCCGGCAGCCGTCCGTACGGAAGAACCCCCGACGATCATCGGCTGAACGGCCCCGCTTCTCTTTTTCTGATGGACCAGCCCCTAGCTCCCCTCGAATCGAACCCGCCGGACGGCGCCGCCGAAGCAACCGTTGCCGCTGCTGACGCCGCCGTCGTCCGCGAAGCCAACCGCCGCTCGCGCCGCGCCTTTGTGCTGACCGGCCTGACCGCCCTGGCTGGGCTGGGCGGCTGGCGCTGGCTCGTATCGCAACCCGACGAAGCTGGCATTCCCTGGACGCTGCGGCGCATCCTGGACGCCAACGGCCGGGTGGCGGCCGCGTACTTCCGTGAAACCCGACTGGCCCCCGTTTTCCCGCCCTCGCGGGCGCGGGCGCTGCGGGTCAATGCCCATTATGGGCTGCGGGACAAGGCCTTCGACCCGGCCACGTGGCGGTTGCGGGTGCAGGCTTACGGCACGGGCCAGATGCACGAATTCACGCTGGCCGACCTCCAGGCGTTGCCGCGCGTCGAGATGATCACGGAATTCAAGTGCATCGAAGGTTGGAGCACCATCGTGCAGTGGGCCGGCGTCCGGTTCAGCGATTTTCTGACCCGTTACCCGTTGGCTGTCCGGGCGGGCGTGCCGGAAAAGCTGGCGCCCTACGTCAGCCTGATGACGCCCGACAAGGCGTATTACGTGGGGCTGGATATGCACAGCGCGCTGCACCCGCAAACCCTGCTCTGCTACGAGCTGAACGGCGTCCCGCTCACCGCCGACCACGGCGCGCCCCTGCGCCTGGTGACGCCGCTCAAGTACGGCATCAAGCACATCAAGCGCATCGGCACCATCGCCTTTGCCGATACCCGCCCCGCCGATTTCTGGGCCGAGCGCGGCTATGACTGGGATGCGGGGCATTGAGTTGGTCGTTGCTGGTTGATCGTTGGTCGTTGTTGTTTTTTTTTGTTGTTGGTCGTTGGCTTCTGGTTGGTGGTTTCTGGTCTATTGAGGTTGAATTGTCGTTTTTTGCCCCGCTTTATCCACTGAAGCCAGCTGAAAACGAGCAACTAGAAACGAGCAACAAGAAACAAGCAACCAGTCCTCCCCAATGCCCACCCCGCATCTTTGGCTTGATACTTACGGCGACGAACTGTACCGTTTCGCGCTCGGCCGCGTCGGCGGCGACGAGGTGCAGGCCGAAGAACTGGTGCAGGAGACGTTTCTGAGCGCCCTCAGCGCACTGGATACCTTTCGGGGGGAAGCCTCGGAGCGCACTTGGCTCTTCGTGATTCTGCGGCGGAAGATCATCGATTTCTACCGCCGCCGCGCCCGCCATCCGGAAGTTTCGCTGGATGCCGTGACGCCCGCCGGCCCCGTGGAAGCCGCTTTTTTTCGGCCCGAAAACGGTCACTGGCGCCCGGAGCAATACCCCGCCGCCTGGCAGACCGCCGACGGCGCCCTGGAACAGCAGGAATTGCAAGCCACCATCCGGGGCTGTCAGCAGAAATTACCTCCCCAGCACGCAGCGGTTTTTGCGATGCGGTTCGTAGAGGAGCTGACGGCCGAGGAAATCTGTCAGGAACTGGCGATTACGCCGTCCAACTACTGGGTCATCGTCCACCGAGCCAAGCTGCAGCTTCGCCGCTGCCTCGAAAAGCACGGCCTGAGCTAACGCCGACTCCGCTGCCCGTTCTCCCTCACTTCTTCTCAACCTGTCTGCTGCCGATGCTCCGCCTCATTACTTGTCAACACGCGACGATGCTGCTGGAGCAGCGCGCCGACATGCCATTAGCTGCCGCTGATCGGCGCAGCCTTTGGCTGCACCTGCGCTTTTGCCCCCTCTGCCAGCGTTACGCCACCCAGACGGTGCTGGTCGCCGGTCTGGCTCGGGTGGCGGCGGCACCTCGCCATACGGCGCCCGGCCTTTCAGTGGCGGCCCGGCGCCGGCTGGCTGCCATTTTGCCGGGAGCAGAAAAATAAGCGGTCAGCCACCGATTATTCAGTTTCAGGCAGTAAGCCAACTAAGCTCGGCCGGATTGCGCTTCGCATTCTGGCAACTTGGCGGGCAATGCAACGGTAAAAGGTGGCCAGCGGGTATGGAGCCGAACGGTTGGGCCAAAATCCGAAAGCAAGGCGCCTTTTTCGCGCTGTGGAAAGATTCTTGAACGCCTGAAACAAAGCCTTCCTGCGGAGGCCTGTTTTGGTGTCTGTTTAAACCTCTTTCAACTGACAATGAAGCGATTAATCGTGATTCCCCGTTGGGCGGGCTCTTCCCACGATGACTGGTATCCGTGGCTCCAAAGCCAGCTTGCGGCCGATGATGCGGGGTACGAAATCCATATCCTGGACATTCCGGACTGGAACGCCCCGGACGTAGCCGATTCCGTCGATTTTTTACTCAAGTACTTACCCGCGGACCAGCTTGACACGGATACCGTGCTGGTCGGCCACAGCGTCGGTTGCCAACTCATCATCCGTTACCTGGCGCACGTGGAGGCCGAAGCGCGCCGCGCGGGGCGGGCCGTGCCGCAGGTGGGCGGCGTACTATGCGTCGCGGGCTGGTTTTCGGTCGACCAACCCTGGGAAACGGTGTTGAACTGGATTCACCTGCCCGTCGATTACGCCGCGGCCCGCCGTACGATTCCGCCGGGGAAGCTGGTCGTGTTGCTTTCCAACGACGACCCTTACACCGCCGATTACCGCGAAAACGAGCGCCTCTGGGTCGAGCAAATGCAGGCCGAAGTGCAGATTCTGCCCGAAAAACAGCACTTTGGTGAAGCCCTCGACCCGGACGTACTGGCGGCTATCCGCGATCTGGCAACCGCCGCCCCTACGCCCAGCTGACCGTTGTAGGTTTACTGCCCCACTCGTCCGCCGCCGTCCGCTATCGCCGCCGTAACCGGCGTGGAGGCACGCGCTTGCGGACGGGTGCCGCGCTGGAATCAGGACGGGGCGCCACCACCGGTGGGACCAGCGCCACGGGCGGCGGCAGAGCCGGCGAGGCGCCGATCCGCAGGTCCTGGGCGCGCAGCTCCCGTTTCCAGATGGGTTGGCCATCGGTGTTGCAGAGGGTCAGGGTCAGTTTCCGGCTCTTGAGCGGACCACTGACATCGAGCGTCGCGAAGTTGCGTTCGGTGGCCAGGGTACCACCCACCCGGAGCGGGTTATCCTCGGTCTGGCCGGATACGGACGTGCGCGCCGTCAGCGGCGAAGTAGTCAGCTCGTAGAGCGGGTAGAGGCCTGGGCGGTCGAGCATCGTCAGTTCGGCAAAGTGGCGGTCGCCGGTCAGCAGTACGATACCGGGCACCCGCGTATCAGCCAGGCGCTTCAGGAATGCGGTGCGTTCGGTTTCGTAGTTGGCGAAATTCTCAAACTCTTTGGCGCCATTCAGCAATTGCCCGCCGCTGGCGATGACCTTGAACGTGGCCGTCGAGGCGCTTAGGCTCTCGGTCAGCCAGCGGAGCTGCTCCGGGCCGAACATCTGGCCGTGGGCGGGGTCGTCGAGGTTAGGAGTTCGGTTCCAGCGGTCGTCGAGCAAAAAGAACTGTACGTCGGCCCACTGAAACGTGCTGGCCACGCCCGTGCTGCCGAGGCCGTACATCGGGTTCGCCCAGAAGCGTTTGAAGGTAGCCAGGGTTTCGTTTTTGTAAGCCCAGGAGCGGTCCGAGTCATTGGGGCCGTAGTCGTGGTCGTCCCAGGTCGCATAGTGATGCACCGAAGCCAGCAGCGGCTGCAACGCTGGCAAGGCGCGGGTATGGGCGTAGCGGCGGGCAATGCCGAGGGGCGAATCCCAGTCGGCCTCCCGCATATACACATTGTCTCCGAGCCAGAGCATTGCATCCGGCTTTTGCTGATCGATGCTGTTGAAGATCTGGTAATCGCCGCCGTAGGGCTCGCCGGGGCGGTCGTACTCCCGGTCGTTCACGTAGTTGCACGAACCGATAGCCACCTTGAAAGAGGGCGGATCGTTGCGCCACTGCCAGAGAGCCTGACTTTGAAATTCCAGCGGGTAGGGCCGCACGGCCACGCGCAGGCGCGGGCGGTCGGCATCCGCAATCCAGAGGCGGTACGTGTAGCGTTGGCCGGGAGTCAGCGAGTCGGCCAGCAGGTGCAGGATATTGCCGGTTCCGTCTGTCGTTTCCACGATTGCCGTGCGCCAGCGGCGTTCTGGCTGTCCCTTGATCCAATACTCGACTTGGGCGCCCCCCGGGCGGGTAAGCTGCACCCACAAAGCCACGGCCCGCATCGACGAATAGCCGACCATCGGGCCGGCCGCCAGCAGGTCGGGCGGAGCCGGATGTTTTACCTCCTCGGCATAAGCACGGGTGGTTGTTTTGCCGGGCACTGGTTTTTCCGGCTCCGGAGCAGCGGCTGTGGGAGGCGCCTTTTCGGGCTTGGGCGGCTTCGGTGCTTTGGCCGGTTTTGCGGGCTTAGGTGGCTTCGGCGCCTTCGCTGGTTTTTCTGGCTTGGGTGGCTTCGGCGCCTTCGCTGGTTTTTCTGGTTGCTCTGGTTTCTCCGGCGCTGGGCTGGCCTCGGGCGCGGGCGCGTCGGCGGTGGCGGGTTCCGGCTTAGGCGCTTTCGCCTTTTTGCGGACTTTGGCCGGTTTTTCGGTCGCGGGCGCTTCCGTAGCAACTGGCGTCACCGGGCGCACGTCCTGAGCGATGGCGGACCGATTCGGCAAAAACAGCACCGCCGCCAGGGCGAACAACCAACGGCCAGGGAGTAGCCCCCGGCGAAATAAGAGAAGGTTTGGAAGCATTGGGTCCGGGAAGTAAAAAAAATCCGTAGCCAGCGAAATAGGATGCGGGCAAATGTAAGTGCTGCCGCCAATGGTAGCGGTTGTCGGGGTGTTGCGTATAGGATTTATCCCGTTTTTTGTGTACTCGCGCAAAGACGGCGGTTTGGCTAGCTGGCGCGTAATTGCGGGCGATAGGCGGCGCAACGGGTGCGGCGCTTCCTTTTTCGGGATGGAGATGCGGTCGTTTTTTTGCGTTTTTCCGGGGCATTCCTTCGTCACACCCCATTGGCTTTCCAACGCCCTTCGCGGACTGGCCGGCTTGCTCAGCGCGGGGCTGTTGGCGGGCTGCTGCGCCGGGGAACGGTGCGACTGCCCTAACCAGGCCTTCGCCGATAGCATCGTACTCCGCTTCAACCGCGACACCCTCCGCCAACCCGCCGTGGGCTTTACGCGCGTCGAAACCAACCGGCTGCTGCTGATCCGCCGCCCCCTGGATACGACCTTGGGTGCCGCGACCGATTCCGTGTTTCGCACCGACCGCCCCTTGCCGACGGACGGCGGGGCCGATCTGGTCATCAACCGCCAGGGGCCTTTCCCGGCTTCTTCGCTTGGCGTAGCTTCTTATGCGTACGAAGTAATTGTCCTGCGTAAACCCGGGCGCCCGCCTGCCCGGCGCTACACGTTGACGGAGGTGCTGACCGAGTCGCGCTACGTCACGACTACCCCCTGCTGCACCTGTTTCGAAAATGCCCGCAAAGAAGCCCGCCTCGATAGCGGCCCCCTGCTCGACCTTTACGTGCCCCCCGGCAGCCCACCGGCGGTGATCGAACTGAACAAGTAACAGCGGAGTCGAAACAAAAAAAATCTAATAATTAACTTAAAATACCTAACATCCATACTTAACTTCCTCCAACCCGCTTACCTTCCCACCCTCAAACCCTTCTACCCTACCACCCGCCTCTTTGGACTACACCCTCGCCCTGCCGCTTCCGTTTCCGTCCGCGCTTTCGCTGGCGCCGCTGCTGGCGTGGTGGCAAGCCCGGGCCGACGATGCGGCCACCGCGCCCGGCTTGCGGCGGCTGGCGCGCGGCCTGGTCCGGCGGGTGCAGCAGCAAGCACCGGAACTCGGCGCCACCACCCTCACGCTGCCCGAACTGGCCCGGCACCCTGCCTTGATCGAGGAGCTGATGATGGCGCTGTTTCCGGCGGCAGCGGCGGAAGCCACCATCAGCGGCGCCATCACGCCCTTCGACCGCGAGGTGGTGCACGCCACGCCGCGCTTCCGGCAGGTGATCACGTCGGCCGCCGGGCTGATGAAGCAGCCGTTGAATCTGAGCGCTGCCCAAACCAACTTTTACCTCACCCGCTTCGCGTATCTGCTTATCATCGAGCGGTTTTACGGAATGCGGGTGCCGCGCGAGGAGACGATCATCTTCACGATGCCCGACTACGAACTGGGCCTCTACCGGCATTATAAGGTGGAACTGGATTCGCGCTTCCTGCACATCGGACTGGCGGAGGGTCAGGCCCTGCCGGAGCTTACTGCCGATGCCCGGCGCGAGCTGGTCAGCAACCTGCGCAACCTCGACCGGTGGCTGCTGCAACTGCCGCCCGCCACGTTTCAGCTGCGCGGCTTCACGGTGCTGCACCTGACCGATGTCACGGAACAGCAGGTGCTGTCCACGCTCAAAAATGACCTCCTGGAGCGCGATGTATTGCTGGCCTCCGACCGCCTCGAACAGTTACAGGAACAATTGCGGGCCTTGTTCCGGCTGCCCACGCTACGCTTCGGACTGGTGGCCTACCGCCGCAAGCAGGGTACGTTCTTCAACTTCTCGCACCAGTTGGCCCAGCAGTCGCTCTCGCAGCAACTGGAAGACCTGACCGAAACGAACGAATTTCACCGCCTGTACGACCGCCTGGTGCACGACCGGCAACCGCTCGTGATCGAGGACGTGCGAACCGATCCGCGCCTGGCGCCGTCGTTGCGCGATGGCATCCTGGCCCTCGGCATTCAGAACGCCATTCTGTGCCTGTTGCAGTACGGCGAAGAAGTGTTGGGCGTGCTGGAACTGGGCGCCCCGGAGCCGGGCGCGCTGACGACGTTCTCGCTCGAAAAAATTACCCAGTTTTTGCCGCTCTTCGCCGTGGCCGTCCACCGGCATCTCGAAGCCCAGGAAGCGCGGGTCCAGACGCTCGTCAAAGAACGTTTTACGGCCATTCACCCGGCGCTGGAATGGAAATTCGTGGAAGTGGCCGAGGATTACCTCGACCAGCAGCGACGGGGCGTGGCCGCGCCGGAACTTCAGCCCGTGATTTTCGGCGACGTGTACCCGCTCTATGCGGCCGTGGACGTGCGCGGGTCCAGCACCGCGCGCGTGGACGCCATTCGGGCCGACCTCGCCCGCCAGCTCCAGCTCGCGGCCGAGGTGCTGACGCTCGCGGCCGCTACTCAACCGCTGCCCATTGTGGGCGAGCTGACCGCTTTCGCGCACACGCATCAAAGCCGGTTACGCGACGGGCTGTCCTCAGATGAGGAAAACACGATCCTCGACACGCTGCGGCGCGATGTGGAGCCGCTCTTCGAGTACCTGCAGGCGACCGCCGCTGGCCCCCTGCGCGAGGCGATCCGCCGCTACTTTGCGGCCCTGGACCCGCGCCTGGGCATTATTTACCAGCGCCGCCGTGCTTTCGAGCAAAGCCAAACCCGCCTCAACGAAACCATTTCCAGCCTCCTCGACACCGAAGAAGCGCGGGCGCAGCAGCTTTTTCCGCACTATTTCCGCAAGGCCGTGACCGACGGCGTGGAGTTCGACCTCTACATCGGCGCTTCCCTGGTGCCGTACCGCGCCTTCGATGCGTTGGTCCTCCAACGTCTCCGCCGCTGGCAGTTGCTGGCGCTGGTGCGCATCGCCCAGGCCACGCACGATCTGGAAAGCACGCTGCCCGTACCGCTACGCACCACGCAGCTGCTTTTCATTCACAGTCAGGCCTTAGCCATCCGTTTTCGCCTCGACGAGCGGCAGTTCGATGTCGATGGCGCCCACAACGCGCGGTACGAAATCATCAAGAAACGGCTCGACAAGGCGACCATCGCGGGCACCGGCGAACGCCTGACCCAGCCCGGCGCTATTGCCCTGGTTTACAGCCAAGCGCGCGAAGCGGCGGAGTACGAAGAGTATTTACAGGAGCTACGCACGCGGGGGCTGATCGGGCCTGAACCCGCCGAAGTCCACGCCCTCGAAGAGGCGCAGGGTGTGAAAGGAATGCACGCGCTCCGTATCTGGCTGCGGTTCGGGTAGCGCAGGCAAACCACGTTACGCCCGGCCTTTTACCGCCCACTGAAACCGAAAGGTCGCCACCACCCCACCGGCTTCGTCGGTGCCGATGCTGCTTACTTCGAAGCTTTGCCCGGTGCCGGTGTGCGCGGCTTCCTGCACGGCCGCGCGAATCTGCGCGCCGTCCGGGCAGCGGAACGTGATGCGGCCAGTAGCTTTTTTGCTGAACGTGGCGCTCATTCCCGTTACGAGCATCGAAACCCCCGGCCCCGGCCGCTGCCAGATGTGCTGCATCACCAGCAGGCCCGTACTGAGTTCGGCGGCCATCGCCTGGGCCCCAAAATAGAGGGACCGGAACGGATTCTGGTTCAGCCAGCCGTGCCGAAGTGAAATGGCGGCCACATCGGCTTCCAGCACCGTCAGTCGGCAGCCCGCGAGCCAGGCCAGCGGTAGTTTCCGGAGCAGAAAAAACCGCAGCGCCCCCGGCCGCGAAAGCGTGGTGCGAAAGGCCGCCTCGCCCGGCGACGGCGCTCGTGGTTCGGCGGAAATCGTCATTATTTCTTCGGCGGAAGTGGGCGAGTTTCAGCCCGTTTTTGCACGACTAGCTCGTTCCACGTCGTCACGGGGTCCGGCGCCCGCGTAAAATCCAGGGCCGGCAACTCCGCCAGTACGATTTCGGCCGTGGTGTAGATGCGGCAGCCTTCGAGCAGGTGTCCGCCGAAGGTGGCGCCCGTCGAATCGGCCACGCTCAGGTGCAGGTGCGAACCCCCGGTGGCCGACACGGTGCCCACCAGCGAGACGATCTCAAAGTGCCCGGAGCGGGTTGTCGCGCCCGACTGATTCGCCAGCCGCAGGCTGACCGTCGTCAGCGAGCCGACGCACGTCAGCAGGGCGGCGGCGCGCAACTGGTGCGCTGCCGCGTATGCCTGAAGCGCCTGCCGCAGGTCCTGCCCCGGCCCCAGACGCAGTGCGTGGGCCTGCACCGCGGACGTAAAAGCAGTTTCGGGCATCACAGAAACGGGAGAGGGGCGCACCGACTGTCCGCAGACGACATCGGGTAAAACCAAGCATAACCCGAGGAAAATCAGCGCGCGCATTGCCCAAAGCTACGGCCAAAAGCGGAAGGTCAAGGCCCAAAAAAAGCGCCCGCCCGGCAAACCGGGGGGCGCTTTCAACGAAAGCCGACGAGCGACAACCCACATACGGCACCAGGAGCGATGCACTACTTAACCCTTACCCCTGTGTACCGAACCATTCCTGACACCGCCGCAGGTTGTCGTCGTCTTTTGCTTGAGTAATCAGCGTAGTTGAACGGTCTCCGGTTGCGGCTTTCAGCAACTGGCGTTCCGGGCAGAAAACGGCCCCGCCGCCGCCGAAGGTTCCCCGACCCGCAAAGTAGTGCGGCTGAAAACCTGGCGGCTGTGCCGCTGCGGCGCCGCTAGATGAGCGCCAACGGGTGACGCGCGAGGCGTTTCGCCAGCGGCCCGTGGCCACCGGGGCGGGGCGCCTCGCGGTCCGGCGTGCGGTCGCGGTCACCGGACCGGCCATCGAAAGCGGGCGCGGGCGGGGCCGACGGATGCGCTTCCTGCCAGGTACCGGCCTCCTCGGTCGCATCGGGGTTCACACTGGGGGGGCGGCGCGGCGCAATGGCGCGCTGCCGGGCCTGTTGCGCGCCTTCCAAAGCCCGCGTCTGCTGGGCCAGCAGTTCCATCCGCAGATGCAGGTTGCGCGTCATGGCGGCCACCACCCGTTCGGTATTGGCGTTGCGGGTCAGTTCGCGGCGCAGTTCGACGTAAGTAGAGTCGAGGACCGCCATTTCGCGGTCCCATTCGTCGGCGAGCGGCCGTCCGGAGCGCGGCACGCGGTGATGGCCCCGGTTCTGGGCGACCAGCGCATCGTAGCGGGCCTCGAGCCGCCCCACTTCCGGGGCCAGGGATTGCCGCTGCCGGTTTGTAGCTAACGGTAAGTCCGCTGCAGTCGCCTGGGTGCCGGCGGTATTCAGGTCGGTATCAGCGTTGGTTTCGGCGGCGTCATCATCGGTGGTCAGTAACGCCGCGCGCACGGCGGGGTCCGGCTCATCGTGATAGTTGCGCGGCACCGAAGCAAATGCCGGGCGCTGACCATCAGCAGTTTCCGGGTTAGTGGTTTCCGCTGGGGCGTCACCCGTCAGCCAGGCCATTGGCGCTGCTTGGGGCACGGATGCGCTGCTCCACGCTTCCGTTTTCGCGCGTAGGCCATAACCCAGGCCAAAGACCACCACGGCGGCCGCCGCGGCCTGCCACCACGCGGGGCGGGCGGCGGTACGGCCGCCGCGCACGGCCACCATCGGGGCCAATTGGCGGACGGGCACCGGGGCTTCCAGCTCCGCGGCCACGGCCTGCCACAGGGCCGGCGGCGGAATCAGCGCGTCAAACGCTTCGCGGTGAACGCCGACAAAAGCGTGCAGGGGGTCGGCCGCCGTTGCCTGAAGGGCTGGCGCGGCCGGTAAGGCTGCCTCAATCGCCGTCCAGAGGTGCGCGGGCGGCGTCAGGTCATCGAAGGCTTCCCGGTGCTGGTGCAGCCAGGTGGCTAGCTCATCTTTCATTGGAATCAGCAGTAGAAAGTGGTCGGAATCAGGTTAGCGGTGCCCCCCAAGCGCACGGACGGGCACCGGGGAAAGAGCGGCGCCGGCCTGCTCACGCTGCACCAGTTCCAAAAGTTTCTTCCGCGCCCGGCTGTACTGCGATTTCGACGTGCTTTCGGATATCCCCATAATCTCGCCGATTTCGGCGTGATCGTAGCCCTCCAGCAGGTAAAGGGTCAGCACCTCGCGGTAGCCGTTGGGCAGTTGCGGAAGCGCCCGCCGAATCAGCGCCACGCGCGCGTCCACGCCGTCGCCGTCGTGTTCGTGGAGCCAGCTCCAGGCCCCCGCGCCTTCGTCGGCCTCATCGGTATCGGCCAGGTCACGGTCGGCGTCATCGAGCGGCACCGTGGGCAGACGGCGGGCCTGCAGGCGGTTCAGGCTCCGGTTGATCACAATGCGCTTCAGCCACGCCCCGAACGACGATTCGCCCTTGTAGGCGTTGATATCCCGAAAAGCACTTACGAAGGCTTCCTGTAGCACATCTTCCGCGTCTTCCTGCGAAGCCGTGATGCGGAAGGCCACGTTGAGCATCGCCCGCGCATAGAGGCGGTACAGCTCCGCCTGCGCGCGCCGGTCGCCGGTGCGGCAGCGGACCACCAGGGGCGTACTGGCATCGACGTAGGCAAAGCCTTCCATAAGAACCCGGCGGGTTAGTGACGACTTAGGCCTTCCCGGGGCCTAAAATTAACCAATGATTCGGCTGAGAAGCCTCGCCCGAATGCGGCACGCTCGACCCGTGGCTATTGGCGCTGGGCGGGCGCATCGGCAAAAAGCCTGTGCTGCACCTGCCTGGCGCGGGGCTGCATGCGCGCAGACTGGCGCGTTTCCAGGAAGTAGCGTCGGTATCGCCCTAGGGGAAGCTCTTCGAGCTGATGCCGCTGGGTCCTGAATGAAAAGGGCAGCGCGGTGCAAACGGGGGCTGCCCTTTTTGTTGGGGTGGAGTTGGCCGCGCGCGTGGCAAACGCTGCGTCGGTGCCGCACGCGTCACCGACGCAGCGCATTTACTGCCAGAAGGGATCAGATGTCCAATCAGTAGAGAAGCCCATCGAACGCAAGGGGACTTGGGGATACCCTGCCAGGAGGGTGCGCAGGTCGGCCTTGAAGGTATGCTGGGGCGTAATACGGTCCAGTAAGTAGGCGCAGACGGCGGCCATTACATACACCCGGTCGGCTCGGACGCCGCCCGGCACCGGCGCTAGCCAAAGTCGGCGCGGCCGAGTGGGTAGCCGGGGCCGACGGGTCAGGATGCGGTTCCATAGGCGGCCGTGATGTGCGCACACGTTGCGAATGGAGCACAGCGCCGTAATCCAGCTCTGCAAAATGCTTTCATCGAGACCAAATTCGGCGGCGATGGCTTTCGTGAAGGGAGCAGGCGCCAGGTTACGCAGGATTTTCGACAACAGGCCGAAAGAAACCACTTCCAGCGTCATCCACGCTGGGGGGCGGGCGGGGGGCGTGTAAGTGCGCCGGTAATGGTCGAGGAAAACTTCGTGCGCGCGGCCTAGCTCGTAATCAATTTCGGCTAGGTTACGCGCAAACTTATTCGGGTCTGCCGCCCGCTGGGGCTGGGTAAACCAATGCGGGCCGTGCGCCAATGCCCCGTGGTAGACCATTCGGGCACGTAGGGCAATTTCAATGGTGCTGCTGGCCTGGAAGAAGAGCCGTCGTAAGGCTTCGTCGAACTCGTACAATGCCAGCGCATCGGCAAAGCGGGTACCCGGTCGGAAATGGTGCGTGGCGTCGCCCGGTATCTGAAAGACGAGGAAGTAAGCCGCCAGCCGGTAATAGCTCAGTCGGCCCAACGCCTCTTGAGCAGCGGCCGGGTCAGCCACCACCATCCCCCGCTGCTGAAGCAGGCTGACTTGCTGCGCCAGGGTTAGTGGCGGTTTGCTATACTGCACGGCAAGGGCAAAAAATAACCCGCCTGGTGCGCTTACATCTTGCGAGGCAGAGGCGTGGCGGGTTTTGTTGGTGCGAATCTACAACCGGATTCGTGACCACGCAGTTTCCGCGAAACGAATCAACTTGTGATAGGAGATCGCCCCGTTGTGATAGGAGATCGGGGGCGTGTGATAGGAGGTCACCGGTCGTGGCCGTGGTCAGTTGCAGGTAGGGTTTGCCCGGTCCAGATGCGCCGCGGCGTCTTCGAGCTGATGCCGCTGGGTCCTGAATGAAAAGGGCAGTGCGGTGCAAACCGGGGCTGCCCTTTTTGTTGGGGCGGGGTAGCGGTGGTAGCGTTGGCCGCGCGCGTGGCGTATGCGCCGGCCGGTGCCGCACGCGTCACCGACGCGCGCGAACGGGGGCCTCACATCTTCCCGCGCCGCACAAAAATGATTTGGCCATCTTTCCGGCGGATTTCGATGTACGGCCGGTCGTCAAAGGGCAGGCTGTCCGCCATTGAGCCCGATACGACCCAGACGGCGGCATTGGGCTGATAGGCTTTGAAGGGTCGGTTGCGCGCGATGCCTGGTCCGAACAGCGGCAACCAGACCGCCTCGGCGATCTTGACCGCCGTCGCTGAATCGGGTACAAACCCCGCGGCAGGTACAATTCCTTGCCTCGGCAGCGCGATTCCCGCCGGCGCTTTAATACGTTTGCTTTGTCCGGCCACCGGTCCGGCAACCAGTAGAAAGCTAACCAGGCAGAGGAAGGGGAAGGACCAGTTCATAGGGGAAAGATACGCGGCCCTGCCGCCGATTTGTTACCTGCTCGGCGCGTTTATATCGCTACCTGGGTCCGGCGCCGGGTCGGGTGGCAGCTTGCCGATGCTTTGCAGATACACTTTGAACGCGGCGGGTGACAGGGGGCCGCCAATGCGCCGGGCGTCGTATTCTTCTATGGGCGTGCCATCCATCGTGCGATGGCGATCCGGTGGGGGCCGCGGCTTGAGCCGCTCGGCCGCGTAGGCGCAGCAGGCGCGCAGGTCAGCGGCTTCCAGGTCCTCATAATCAGCCAGAATCTCCGCGTCGGTCATCCCCGCCGCCAACAGTTCCAGCACGAACGTCACCGGGTAGCGCAGCCCCCGCACCACCGGCTGGCCGTGGCAAATGGCGGGGTCAATAGTGATGCGGTCGCGGTAGTTGGGGAGGACTTGCATAGGACGAAGATGTAACCACTACGCTGCGCCAGTTAATGTGCTAATGGCCGGAGTCAGGCAATAAATAGGTCATCACGCGCCCCCCCATCTGCGTACCCACGTACCCCCGCCCCCGCTGGAAAAACTGTTCAAATACGGCCTTGTTGGTGCCATCGGCAGCAAGTTGCTCGGCGCGGATGTGCAGGCAATCGGTGAAGGTGCAAGCTGGGGCAACAAAGGCTTCAGCGGTGCTCACCACGGTGTAACGCCAGCTCGAGTCCTCTTTCCATACCGTGCCAACGGTGGGCGTTGCCGGTACTTCTACTGTTTCGGGCGCGGTTAGCGTCGCCCGGTACACCGTGGCTTGTCCTGCCTGGCGATAGTACGCCGTTGTCTGGGTCGTACCGTAGTCAACTACCTGCTCCAGGTAAGCCTGTCCCGCCACGGTGATTGGCGTCGTCGCCATTGCCATCGTGTAGGCCGGGCCCCCAACGACTTGGTAATGCAGCTTGCTGCCTGCCACCACGGGGTGGTAGGGCAGCTGCCCGATGGGCGCACAAACGGTCGTTTTCGCCGGTGATTGGCCAGCCGCACGACCCGCGCTCAACAGGGCCAGCAGAAGAAGTGAAAGGAATCGCATAAAGAAAAAAGGTATCGCCGCCGCCGTACTTGCTGCAAGGCCGTTGCAAAGCTAGGCCGCGCTACGGGCGGCGCCGAAAGCAAGCCGGCCCGGCGGGTACTACCCGCCGGGCCGGCTTGCGCTGGCCAGGCGCCCTCCGTCAAACCGTCGGCGTGTCGCCGCCTTTGCCCCCGCTGCCGTTGTTGAAGATCACCACCTTCGCGTTGCCGTCGAAATTGGCCAGCGCCCGCTCGCGCGCCGTGCCCTTGTAGGGCGCCAGCTGCTTCCGGATGCGCTTGACCAGCGCCGCGTTGGCTTGCAGCCGAATACCCAGCCGCTCGCGGGCGGTCTTGCCCTGGACATCGGCGGCGCGGCCCGTGGGCAGGCGCTTCTGGTATTTGAGCAGCAGCCGGTTGGCCTCCGTGAAATCCTGGGCCGTGATTTCCCGCTTCACCAGCTTCGGCGCCAGCGGGGTGGCTTCCGCCAGGATCTGCCCTGCCGCCTGCGCGAAGGTGGCCGAATCGGCATTGGGGAGGTCCCGCATCGCCTTCGTGATGCGCTCCTCCAGGTCTTCGTCGGTGTTGGCGGCCGAATCGGCGTGCGCCACCAGGGCCTTGCCCATCCGCTGGACATAGGTCCGGAGCTGGCCGCGCGTGCTGCGCTTCACGGTGGCCGACTCGTCGCCATCCGCCGTGAATACCTCATCGGCCAGCTCTTTGGCTTCCTCCAGCCCGGCCGCGTGCTGCGCGCGCAGGGGTGCGATATCCTCCTCCAGGGGGGCGTAGAGGGCCTTATCGGCCTCCAGGCCCAGCTGCACGGTGTCGTCGCGGCGCAGCATCGCATCCAACTTATTGTTCTTCACGGTACCGAAAAAAGAATAGGGAAAGGTTACGGAATAGCCGTAGCGCCAGCAAGGTACCAATCCGGTATCATATCCGCCTAGCTCCTAAGCCCCCCGGCAGCGGCGCCCCGCCGTGCTTACCCCCTAAAACGAGCCGCCCGGTCCTGAAAACACCCCGCCCGGCACCCAAAATCCAAGTTCAACCGCATAAAATCCTACTCGCAGCACTTAAAACGCCCCGCCGAACCCTAAAAACGCCCCGCCGGGCGCTCATAATGCAAATCCAACTACAAAAAATGCTAACACCTAAACCTCAAACGCCGAACCTAAATCCCAAACGCTGAACCTGAGCGCGGTGGGCGGGTGGTACACCCGTTACAAACGCGTTTAGGTGGCAGTACGGCCCTTGCCCTTGCGCTACAAGCGGGGCTCCTACTAAAATACGGCGCGTAAAAGGGCGCCCGCACAGCCTGATGCGGAACTGGCAGCTGAAAGGTGATAGTTTTGCAGCCCCAAGCAGATCACAAGCCTAACCCAGCCGGGGTCAAGCCGTTTGCAGGGAATACACCTTCTACTCCCCACTGCGTATGTTCGAGAAAATCAAATACCGGACGGACTTCCTGTTCAGCAGGACGGGATTTCTGACGGGGGCCGGTTCGGTTTTCAACCTCGCCGGCAATTACTACAGCTTCAATTCGGCTGAATCGCCGGAAGAAGCTGACCGCCGGGCGCTGGCTGCTGATTGGGGCGTAGTGGGGCAGGATTTAGACTTTGCCATCACGACCCTCGGTAACAGCATCGACCGGCGAACGCAAAGCCAACTCGCTTTCGAATTCAATGAGCGAGAAGCGGCCTAAACCTTCCAAGCCCGCTCCTGAGCAGCCCGCAGTTCCGATGGAGATAACGACTTCACCGGAGCTGCGGGCTGTTTTGTCTGGATTGCCGCCAATCAAGCAGCGCCAGATCGTGCAAGTGATGACAGCTACTGCTGTTCACCGCAGTGGGCCGCTGCCTTCACCGGAAGACTTTGCGCAGTACGGCGAAACGTTAACCGACGCACCCAACCGCATTTTGGCAATGGCTGAACGCCAAGCCGAACACCGAATGGCGCTTGAGAAAATGGCAGTTGGCAGCCAATTGAGTCAAAGTCGGACAGGGCAGTTTCTGGCAGCGGGCCTCGGCGTCGTGTGCGTTACGGCCGCCACGTTTTTGTCAATGTATGGGCACGAGGCCGTGGCCGGCGTTCTGGGTGGCACTACGGTACTCGGGCTGGTTACCACTTTCATCGTCGGGCGCAGTTCGCAGAAAGAAGACTTGGAAAAGAAAAAGCCCGCGTAAGCCAGCCGTAGCTTTGCTGACAAATTATTCCCAGATGCGCCGCTGAGTCTTCGAGCTTATGCCGCTGGGTCCTGAATGAAAAGGGCAGCGCGGTGCAAACCGGGGCTGCCCTTTTTTGTGGTGGTGGGGTTGCGGTCCCAAAGTTGGCCGTACGCGTTGCGAACGCGTCCACCGGTTTCGCACGCGTCACAGACGCGCGCGAACGGGGTAAGCTCACTGTACAACAGTAGAGTCAGCAGAATCACCGGAACCTCCTACAGAACCTGTTGAAAGGAGCAAATCGGCTTCAATCGTCTCTGCTGAAGTGGCAAGTCGCTCTTCGACCACAGTTATCTCAACCTGCTGCACGCCTAAATGTCTTCTGAATATGCCGGTTGCCTTGATAAAGTGCGCAAGCTTTCCAAACTCTGGAGGTAGATCATCAGCATTGACAGCCTCTACCCAACGTAATGCTGGGCCGAGCTTATCCTTTTTTGAACTCGTATAACCACAAAAAGACTCAAAGTCGTGGTTCAACTCTAAGCAGTTGAGTTCCGGGTTCTCAACAACGTCCAAAATGGCTTGCGTTTGTTTCTGGGCGCTATTCAGTGCATCCACGTTTTTGTCAGGATCCAAATCTGAATCGTAAAGCACCAGGTAGTCAGCGTGCCCAAGAAATTTTAATAACTTGACAAAAAATGGTATTGAGCCTTTCCCGGTTGTGTTGACGACACAGAAGTTGTGAGTTCTTAAGGTTGGGTCAAGCTTGTCAAGTATCCTTTTGAGAACAGTCTTTTCGGTGTAACCTTCAACCAAGATTATCTTATCGGCAAAAAAAAGCTCGTTGACCTCGGCGTCAAACTTAGTGAGCAAATTAATCTCGACCTTGTCATCAGTAGATAGGAAAAGGTCCAAGTCGCCTCGGTTTAGTTTTCGAGTTTCCCCTTCAGTTTTGCGTAGTAAAACAACATTCTCTGACCGTGACACATTAACGAAACGTGGAGAGTGAGTTGTGTAGAAAACCTGCCCACCTCTCGCAGAGATTGAAAAAAATTCTCTAAATAGCTCGCGCTGAGCTTGGGGAAACAGGTACAACTCGGGCTCCTCAATTGCCAGCACAGCTTTATCCTTCATTAAGTCTGCGTAAGCTTGAAAAAGCGAAACTAAAATCAGATTCTGCATGCCTGAGCCAATCTCCTCAGGATTAAACCTCTCGCCATCTTCCAGGGTGGTAATTTGTATCATTTTGTAATACCACAAAGGGTCAAAAATCTTTAGGTCAAGGTCGCACCCATCAGCGTGACCTTTGGTATTGCTAATGACCCTTGAAATGAGTGCCTTTTTGAACTTGTGGTAACTGACACCAGCTTCAAAGTCAACCTCTAGCAGTTCCTGAGGCGCTTTCATCGCGTCTTCAAATTCCGCCATCCTAACTGGATCGTTTCGGAAAGAAGCGTCCACCTTGGTTAACATTTTACCCAACAGCGTCCACTTGCTGACCGTCAATTGCTTTTCAAGAGCCCGGTCCGAAGGGATGTAAATGAAGGCGACTTTGTCCCTGACCACTCCATTACCATAGAATTTTTGTCCGCAGTTGCCAATGCACGTGAAATGGGTTGATGTTGCACCCTCCTGCATTCGGTGCGTTAATGTCATCGAAACGCATTCGCAGATTTCTTTTCTGGATGTTCCGAACAGTGTAAGCTTCTCTGGAGCCAATGGCACAGTGAAGTTGACTGTGATAGAAATTTCTTGTGAGGTGTCACGCTTGTGAAAGTCTTCACGACTAAAGGCCCTATCTGTCGGATAAACGTCACCCAACAGGATGTTAAGCGCTTTCAACACGTTGGTTTTCCCCGTACTGTTAGGACCAACGAGCCCGCAAAGGCCATGGGTTTTGAGATGAAGCTCTCTTATCGAACGGAAGTTGCGGATGACAATTTTAGAAATCATATGCCGTGAAATGTAAACTAAAGGGTTAGTAGGGCTTTTTCGCAAAAAGAAAAAAAAGGGGGAGCTTAACTGCCCCCCCTTTTTTCTTTAAACCCAATCTTCACGACCCACAAGCCTCACAAGCCTCCGGGTTATCCAGCGAGCAGGCCAGGGCTTCGGCGTCGTTGTACACCGGTTCCAGCGTCTCGGCGGCTTGCTTTTCGACGGTGAATTTGATGGCGTCGGCGGCGGCTTTGGTGCGCAGGTAGTACATCCCCGTTTTGAGGCCGCGCTTCCAAGAGTGGAAGTGCATACTCGTCAGCTTGCCGGCGTTCACGTTTTGCACGTGCAGGTTCAGGCTCTGGCTCTGGCAGATGTAGGCGCCGCGGTCGGCGGCCAGGTCGATCACGGTGCGCTGCGAAATCTCCCAGACCGTCTTGTACAGGTCTTTGATGTGCTGCGGAATGTTGGGGATGTTCTGCACCGAGCCGTTCGCGGCGATGATCTGGGTCTTCATCGTCTCGTTCCAGATCCCGAGGCTGATGAGGTCCTTCAGCAGGTGCTTGTTGACCACCATAAACTCGCCGCTCAGCACCCGCCGCACGTAGATATTCGACGTGTAAGGCTCGAACGCTTCGTTATTGCCCAGAATCTGCGACGTACTGGCCGTCGGCATCGGCGCCACCAGCAGCGAGTTACGCAGGCCGTGCTGCATCACTTCGGCGCGCAGGGCGTCCCAGTTCCAGCGGCCCGAGCTGGGCGTCACGTTCCAGAGGTCGAACTGAAACTTGCCCTCACTCATCGGCGAGCCGGCGAAGGTCTCGTAGGGGCCGTCCTTCTTCGCCAGCGCCAGCGAGGCCGAGCAGGCCGCGTAGTAGATCGTCTCGAAGATGTCCTTGTTCAGCCCCGCCGCTTCCTCGCTCTCGAACGGCATCCGGAGGGCGATGAAGGCATCGGCCAGCCCCTGCACGCCCAGCCCGATGGGGCGGTGGCGGCGGTTCGAGCGCTCGGCTTCCGGCACCGGGTAGTAGTTGATGTCGATCACCTTGTTGAGGTTCAGCGTGGCGTGGTAAGTCACGTCGTACAGCCGCTGGTGGTCGAAACGCTTCTGGCCCTTCTCCTCCGTCACGTAGCGCGGCAAGGCCAGCGAGGCGAGGTTACAGACGGCAATCTCGTGCTCGTCGGTGTACTCCAGAATCTCGGTGCAGAGGTTCGACGACTTGATCGTGCCCAGGTTCTGCTGGTTGCTCTTGCGGTTGGCGGCGTCCTTGAAGAGCATATAGGGCGTGCCGGTCTCGGTCTGCGAGTCCAGCACGGCCTGCCACACCTCGCGGGCTTTCACCGTTTTCCGGCCGCGTCCTTCGCGCTCGTACTTGGTGTAGAGGCGCTCGAAATCCGGCCCCCAGGTATCGCCCAGGCCGGGGCACTCGTTGGGGCACATCAGGGTCCAGACGTCGTCGGCCTCCACGCGCTGCATAAAGAGGTCGGGCGTCCAGAGGGCGTAGAACAGGTCACGGGCGCGGTTTTCCTCCTTGCCGTGGTTCTTCTTCAGGTCCAGAAACTCGAAGATATCGGCGTGCCAGGGCTCCAGGTACACCGCGAAAGCGCCCTTGCGCTTGCCGCCGCCCTGGTCCACGTAGCGGGCCGTGTCGTTGAACACTTTCAGCATCGGCACCAGCCCGTTGGACGTGCCATTGGTGCCCTTGATATAAGAGCCCGTGGCCCGCACGTTATGGATCGACAGGCCAATACCGCCGGCCGACTGCGAAATCAAGGCGCAGTTTTTCAGCGTGTCGTAAATCCCCTCGATGCTATCGTCCTTCATCGTCAGCAGGAAGCAGCTCGACAGCTGCGGCTTCGGCGTGCCGGCGTTGAAGAGCGTGGGCGTGGCGTGGGTAAACCACCGCTCCGACATCAGATTATACGTCTCGATGGCCGCCTCCAGGTCTTCCTTGTGAATGCCCACCGCCACCCGCATCAGCATATGCTGGGGCCGCTCGACCACCTTGCCGTCGAGGCGCAGCAGGTACGAGCGTTCGAGGGTCTTGAAGCCGAAGTAGTCGTAGGAATAGTCGCGGTCGTAGATGATGGCCGAATCCAGCATCGCCGCGTGCTTGTGGATGATCTCCCACACGTCCTTGGCAATCAGCGAGGCATTTTCGCCGGTCTTCGGGTCCTCGTAGGTATAGAGGCGCTTCATCGTGCTGGAGAACGACTTGGCCGTCACCTTGTGCAGGTTCGAGATGGCGATGCGCGCCGCCAGCATCCCGTAGTCCGGGTGGCGGGTGGTGAGCGAGGCAGCGGTTTCGGCGGCCAGATTATCAAGTTCCACGGTCGTCACGCCGTCGTAAATCCCGTCGATCACCTTCTTGGCGACTTCAATCGGGCTTACATAACTCATATTCAGCCCGTAGCACAGTTTTTCAATGCGGGCGGTGATTTTGTCGAATTTGACGGACTCGCGGCGGCCGTCGCGCTTGATAACTAGCATCGGGGAAGGTATTGGGGGAGGGGTTGCGGGAACCGATAAATTGGAATGCCTTTTTTCCGAATGCCTTTGCCCCGGAAAAATGCAATTGATGTGGCTGGCTCTCTCGGGCCGGGCACCCAAGATAGGCACGGGCCGGGCACGGTTCCGAAACGTTCCACGAATTTATTTTGCCGCACCCCAAAGGCGCGGCCTGAGCGGGGTTTTGCGGCGACGGGCCGGGAGCCGGTGCGGCCCTCGGGGGCGCGGTCGGGCAAGGTCGGGCGGGGCGGTTGTGGAAAACTTTGGGCGGGGCAGTCAAAAAAAGAAGCGGGCCGCCCCCGGGGGGGGGGGCGGGTGCCCGGGCGCACCGAAGGGGGGTTTTTGTGCAGCAACCCGCGGG
>JANPLI010000117.1:0-5612 GCA_031426455.1 Hymenobacteraceae bacterium
GACGCAGCCGATAGCTGCGCGCGCCACGCGCCGCCTCCTGTAGCGTCGTGCGTTCCGCTTCCGTCAAACAAAAAGGGTAAATCATCCCCTAATATCACGCCGACCAAGCAAATGATGTGTAATTTGTGGTCGACCACTTAATTACGAATTACGAATTAGGGGTAACAATGTATCAGTTTGTAATTCGTAATTTGTAGTTCGCAATTCGCAATTCGTAATTCGTAATTCGTAATTCATCCTCTGACTTCGCACCTCACCTGATACCCCAACTGGCCATCTATCCGAGGCCCGGTCTGGAGAACGCCGTTAATGGCCTTTGCGCGGGCCGCCATACTGCGCAGGCCCAGACCGGTGCGGCTGGGGGCGGGGGCGGCGCGGCCGTCGTCGGTGACTTCCAGTACGAAATGGCTGCCTTCGCGCACCAGCCGCACGTGCAGCGTGGTAGCGCCTTTGCCGTGCCGCACCGCGTTCGTGACGGCCTCCTTGAAGATGAGGTAAAGCTGCTTGCGGACCAAGGGTCGCAGTGCCTGAAAGTGGGCCGGTGGGGCGGCCTCGAACGCGTGCCGCAGGCCCGCGACGGGCGCCGTCTGGTCGAGGTGGTCTTCCATCCGATCCAGCAGCGCCTGCACCGAGTCGGCGCGCGAGTCGATGCTCCAGACCACATCGCGCAGGGCCTGCACCGCCGCGCGACTATTGTGCAGCAGCCGCGCGGCCAGCTGATGCAGCACCGGATCGACGGCCACGGTGGGCGGGCCGGCGGCGAGTTGCTCCTCGGCGGCGGTGGCCTCGTCGGCTTGTTGCAGCACTTCGGCCATCAGGCTGATCTTGGTCAGCAGGCTGCCCACTTCGTCGTGCAGGTTAGCGGCCAGCTCGTCGCGCAGGCGGGCTTCTCGCCGCGCGCGGCGCCCCTGGAGCCAGAAGAGTCCGTAGGCGAAGCCCACCAGCGCCAACGTGGCCAGCGCCCACGTCAAGGGGTGCTGCCACCATACGCGGGCCACGTGCAGCGGCACCCGCACGATGTTGGCGGCGAGCTGGCCAGTGCTGGTTTCGGCCCGGATCTCGACGGTATAGTCGCCGGCGGCCAGGCCCTGTAATACGAGCCGGCGGGTGGTCGGCTGCCACGCGGGTAGCGGCGCGTGCTTGTCACCCGCCGGGCGCAACCGGTAGGCGTAGTGGGTGAAGCCCGGCGTCAGCAGGTCGGTCAGGGCAAGGCGTATTTCGACGAAATCCGTGGCCCGGGCGCCCAACCGCAGCGCGGGCATCGGCTCGCCGCTGCATAGGGGGGTGAGTGCGCTGCCCGCGCCGCTATCCGTCGACGGGCGGCTCTCCCCGAAGGCGGTCACCAGTAGGCGAATGGGGCGTTGGCGGTCGTTTTCGGCCTGACCCATCGTGGTGGGAGCCACCTGAAATACTCCCCCGACGCCACCGAACAGCAGCGTGCCGGTGCGCGGGTCGGCGTACGCCGAGCTGCGGTTCAGTTCTGCTTCCGTCAGCCCGGCGGCCGTCCCGAAGACAGCCAGCCGCTGCTGCGCGGGGTCGTAGCGGATCAGCCCGGCGTACGTGCCGGCCCAGACCGTCCTGTCGGGCTGGCATAGCACCGTCGCCACTGTGGAAGACGGCAAGCCGTCGGCGATGCCCAACTGCTGCACCAATCCGCGTCTTGCGTCCACGAGCAGCAAGCCTTCGGCGCGGGTGCCCACCCAGGCGCGATCTGGCCCGGCGGCGGCCACGCACAGCATATCGTCGGTAGTGGGCAGCGGGCGGGGGCTGTTGGGGGCGCCCACTCGCCGCAGCGCGCCGGTGGCGGGGTGCAGGCGGTAAAGGCCCTGCGCGGTGGCCAGCCAGAGGTGGCCGGTGGCGGAGTCGGCGGCGAGGTCTAGAATCCGCAGCCGCCGTAAGGTGGCCGCGGATTCCCCGCCCTCACTCGCCCCCCCCGGTGGCCGGTAACGCCGCACCCGCAATCGGCGCAAGTCCAACTCGAACAAGCCGCTGTCGGTGCCGCCCCACACGCGCCCGCGCGGGTGTTCAAGCAGCGTCAGAAACCGCGCGGGTTGGTGGCGCTCGGCGGAGTCCAGGCGCAATAGGTGGCACTGGCGGGTGGACGCGTCGAGTAAAGAAAAGCCGATGTCATCTTCGGCCACAACCGTAGTGGCGGGGTGGGTGCGCGTCGTCAGTACGTCGTAGATGGTCGGAAACCGCGCGGCGCGCGGCGGCTCGCCGGGTGTGGTGGTGAGGGTCGGGCGCCACGCGTGGGCCGGCACCAGCGGGCGAACGGGCGCGCAGGGCGAGTCAGCCGCTTGCACGAAAGGGCCTTCGTAGGTGCCCAGCAGCAGCCGGCCGTCGGCTAACCGCGCAATGCCGCGCATACTCGCCAGGCGCCGGCCGCCGGGCTGCGTCAGGGCGTACACGGCGGGAGGGGCGGCCGTGCGGCGCTTATATACCCCGCGCCAGGCCCGCGAATAGCACCACTGTACGCCGAGGGCATCGCGGTACACCACGAAGTTGTGGTGGTAGGGGTTAGGCACTTCGCCGAGGCGGAGGCTGTCGGCCGTGAGGTGGCCCGTGCGCGGCCCGCGCACGGTTAGGCATAGGTAATGGTGGCGCGAAACCCATTCGTAGGCCGTGTCAGGACCGACGGCGGCGGGCAAAAAATTATCGGCTCGGTCGGCAATCAGCCAATGGTTGATTTCGCGGAGCCGATTGTCCGCCGTCAGCTCGTAGCGCGCGTTGGCGCTGAAAAACTGTTGCGGAGCGGTACCGGGCACCGCCAGCACCAGGAAATTCGTCGGCATATACCAGCGAACGGGACCGGTGGGGCCAATCCGGGCGATGCCTGGTAACGCCAGGCGCTCCTGCCGGCGGGCGGGGTCGAAATAGCGATTTTCGATGAACGAAATCCAGACGCCGGCGGCCGTGCCATCGGGCTGAAACCGGAAGCTGATGCCGGGTAGGCGCCGCCGGCTAATCAGGCGCGCGCGGTGGCTTGCATCCAGCACCACGGTGTAGCCGTCGCCGCAACTCACCCATAAATGCCCCGAGCGCGGGTGCCGAAACAGTTGAATCACGGTAGGCGGCGCGGCGCCCGCATCCGTCGGTAATGCCACCCGCCGAAACACTCCCGTGCGCAACGTCAGGCAAAACAGGCCGGCATCGGCTCCCAGCCAGAGGTGGCCGGCGGGGTCGAGGCTCAGGGTGGAAACGATGCCGCGCGGCGCCGTAGTACTGCCGGGGCGCACCAGCCGCGCGAGTGGCACCAGCTCGTAGCCGTCGTATCGAAACACGCCCTCGTCGGTGGCAATCCACTGGAACCCGGTGGGGTCGGTCAGTAATTGCTTGATCAGAAGCTGACTCAGCACGGGGTCGCGCTGCCAGGGTTCGGCGGTCAGCGGGCCGGGCAGCAGCATACTTAGCAGCAACCCGGATAGGAAGAACAGAATCGGAACCCGGAGGAGGCGCGCCACGCCATCAAATGTACGCGGTTGGTTATAAGCGCCGGCAGCGGCCGAAAGCAATCGCCCCGCCCGCCGGTAGGCGAGCGGGGCGAAGCAGAAGGAGAGGCAACGAGCGGATTCGAACCGCTGTAGGAGGTTTTGCAGACCTCTACCTAGCCACTCGGTCACGTTGCCGGCTAGTGATTCCGGAGCGGTTTCCCGCACTGGGCTGCAAAGGTAAGGCACCGCACCGCACCGGGCAAGCGGTGAGGGCTTTTTGGGCGCCGCCCAGCGGTGGTTTATGCTTCGTCGTCCAGCAGCCGGGCCAGTTCGCGCAGGTCCAGCGCAAAGCCGGGCAGCACGGCCGCATCGGCGGGTAGCTCGCCGTCGAAGCCGACGTGGGTTTCGACTTCCGGCGCGGAAGCCCGGTAAATCAGCACCGTGCGCGTGGCCGGTTGTACCAGCCACCCCAGCCGGACGCCCAGTTCCAGCCAGCGCAGCATCTTGCGGCGCAGCACAGCGGGGCGGTCGGAATCAGATTGCAACTCAATGATGAAGTCCGGGCAAACGTGCGCGAATTTTTGACGCTTGGCTACCGATACCGTCGCCCAACGTTCGGCCGATACCCAGGAGGCATCCGGTGAGAGAGCCACGCGCGGCGCTAACTGGTATCCGGTATTCGATTCTCCGACAATGCCTTGGCGATGCTGGCGATGCCAGGCAATGAGTTGATAGATCAGTTCGGCATTCAAGCGGCCCGTCAGCGTAGTGGTAGGCGACATAATTTCGATCTGATTTGCCTTCCACCGCTGAATGCGCAGGTCGCGGTTCTGCTGGCAGAAATCAAAGAATTCGGCGTCCGACAATGGCCCCAGGTTCCGCAGCGTGAGCGGTAGCATTGCCTGGGGAAATTCGGCGGTGAAGAAGAGGGATGGGTGTTCTTTCATAACGGCCAACGAAGCTACGGCGCGCCCTTCAACCAGCCCGCCCCAAACAAAACTCCCCCGCGCCAGCCAAAGCCAGCGCGGGGGAGTTCGGTAGTAAGCACTAGGCGCACGGCCCGGTACCGACGGTCAGGTTACGCTTTTGCTTTCGCTTCGGCGTCGTCTTCGGCAGGCGCTTCCGTCTTGGCGGCGTCGGGCGTCGAGCCGATGGCGTCCTGCACTTTGTGCAGCACCGTTTCGGCAGCGTCCTTCACGGTTTCCACGGCCGAAGCCACGGCGTCCGAAACGGCTTCCGGCACGTGCACATTGGCAGCGGCTTCTTTCACCGCGTTCACGGCGCTGGTCACGGCGGCGGGCACTTCCACGTGCGAAGCGGCTTCCTTCACGGCGTCCACAGCGCTGGTCACAGCGGCGGGCACTTCCACGTGCGAGGCGGCTTCTTTCACGGCATCCACAGCGTCGGAGACGGCACTTTTGGCACGATCCAGCAGCGAGGGGGCTTCCGTTTCCGTTGCGGCCGGGGCGGCGGCTTCAGTCGCTGGAGCAGCAGCTTCCGCCGCCGGGGCCGCATCGCGGCTGGCGAGCTTGGTGCGGGCCGCCGCGCTTTCGCTGGTCAGCATCTTGGCTTTCAGGGCCGAGAGGGCATCCAGGTCGCCCATCGTCGATTTCTCAGCGGGGGCAGCCGGCGCGCCGGTGCTGGCGCCGCCAGCGGTCGAGCCACTGGTTTTGCCTGCGCCACCGCCGCCGTCACCTTTCTTCTTGGTGAAGCGCGACAGGTCGCGGTCGGCCTCACCGGCCGGCACGCTCTGGTACGTGGCCAGGTGCGAAACCACCACGCGGCGCTCGTCCTTGTTGAAGTCAGTGACGCGGAAGTCGATGCTTTCGCCGATTTCCACGTTCGTGCCGTCCTGCTTGACGAGCATCTTCGGGTAAGCGAAGCCTTCGATGCCGTAGGGCAGCTCGATGGTGGCGCCACGCTCCGATTTCTCCAGCAACGTGCCCTTGTGGATCGAGCCGGTCGTGAACACGGCCGTGAACGCTTCCCAGGGGTTTTCTTCGGTCTGCTTGTGGCCCAGGGCCAGGCGGCGCGCCTGCACGTCAACTTCCAGCACCACCACTTCGAGGCGCTCGCCGGTCTTGACGAACTCCGACGGATGCTTGATTTTGCGGGTCCAGGACAGGTCCGAGACGTGCACCAGGCCATCGACGCCTTCTTCCAGCTCCACGAAGAGGCCGA
>JANPLI010000118.1:0-12690 GCA_031426455.1 Hymenobacteraceae bacterium
GGGCTTGGGTGTTGGGGCTTGGGTGTTGGGGCTTGGGTGTTGGGGCTTGGGTGTTGGGGCTTGGGTGTTGGGGCTTGGGTGTTGGGGCTTGGGTATTGGGGCTTGGGTATTGGGGCTTGGGTATTGGGGCTTGGGTATTGGGCCACCGCAACTTCCCGCCGGGGGCTGGCTTGCCGCTTGGCTCTAAAAGCTTGCAGCTTCTAAATCAGGCCCATTCCGCCTACGTCGAGGGCACCTTCCAGGCCGGCGGCATCCAGGAAAACGTCGGCCGTGGCGGTGGCGTCGGTTTCGGGGCCGCGCCCGATGCGGTTCAGGTCGATGTCGCCAGCGAGGGCGAGGTTATCCACGCTGATCTCCACTAGCCACAGCACCAGAAACCCCCGAAACATCTCGGCGCCGGTGCCGTGGAAGGCAAACCGGGAGCCATCCAGCTCCAGGTTGCCCACCTCGAAACGTAGCCGCGCGGCCCGCGCCCAGGGGTAGTAAAGCCCCAGCGTGACAACCGTCAGCAGGGTGTTTTTCAGCCACAGGCCGAAGTAGTCGGCGCCGCGTCCGTGGAAGGAAAACGGCTGAACGGTATAATAAGTGGAAGCAGAAACGGGGGTCATTTGAAAGACAGGGGAATGGTTTCGCACAAACCTACTGAAGTCATCTTAGACTACGCTGTCGCTCAACTATCCAGGCGTTGGCGTCACCCCACCGTCCGCCGGATGCCCAGCCGGCGCATCCGGGCTTCGAGCGTTTTGGGGTTGATGTCGAGCAGCACAGCCGCGCCGCGCGGCCCGCTGACCCGCCCGCCCGTGCGCGCCAGCGCGGCCAGAATGTGGGTGCGCTCCTGCTCGCGGAGCGAGGGCAGCAGCGCTCGCTCCCCGGGTCCTTCCGGAGCAGAAAGAGCCGGCGGCGATACCAACTCCCCAACTCCTGGAGACTGCGGCAAGGACGCGGCAGGAAGCGGGGAGTGGGGAAAACGGGGTTGGAAATTACTGAAATCCAGCACGGTGCCAGTACTCAGAATCACCGCCTGTTCTACTACGTGTTCCAGCTCGCGGATATTGCCCGGCCAGCGCCAGGCTTGCAGCGCGGCCAGGTCCGGGGGCCGGATGGCCCGGCGCGGCTTGCCCATCCGGCGGGCCAGTTTCGTCTGAAAATGCGTCAGCAGCAGCGGGATATCTTCCGGACGCTCGCGCAGGGCCGGCAGCCGCAGCGGAAAGGCCGTGAGGCGGTAAAACAGGTCTTGCCGGAAGCGGCCGGCCGCTACTTCGTCTTCCAGCACCCGGTTGGTGGCCACGATCACGCGGACATCCACCTTGATCTCGCGCCGCCCGCCCACCCGCTCGATCTCTTTTTCCTGAAGCACTCGTAGCAGCTTGGCCTGCAAATCGAGGGGTAGCTCGCCGATTTCGTCCAGGAAAATGGTGCCGCCGTCGGCCAGCTCGAACTTGCCCGTGCGCCGCTCCACCGCCCCCGTGAAGGCGCCTTTTTCGTGACCGAACAGCTCGCTTTCGATCAGCGCGGCCGGCAGCGCGGCGCAGTTTACCTTCACGAGCGGCTTACGGGCGCGGGGCGAGCGGTCGTGCAGGGCACGGGCAATCAACTCCTTGCCGGTGCCGGTTTCGCCCTCGATCAGCACCGTCGTATCGGTGGCCGCCACCTGCCCCACGCGCGCCAGCACCCGTTGCAGCACCGGCGCTGTACCGATGATCTCGTCGAAGCCCGACGTGGTCCGGATCTCATCCAGGAGGTACGTTTTTTCCTGTTCGAGGCGCGCCCGCAGCTGCTCGATCTGCTCGAAGGCGAAGAGGTTGTCCAGAGCCAGCGAGAGCTGCGGCGCTAACCGTTCGATGGTGGCCAGATTGGCGGCCGAGAAGGCGACGGGGCGGCGCTCGGCGAGCATCAGCACGGCATTACCGGGAGTGCGCAGCGTCAGCGGTACGTACAGCACCGACTGAATGCCGTGGACATCGCGGATGTAGCGAATGATGCCGTAGCGAGCATAAATTGCCTCAAAATCAGCGCCCACGTACACGCGGGCCTGTTGGTAGAGCGCCGTGGCATCGCGCTGCATCGCCAGCCGGGCGGCGGCGGCCGGGTCCTGGTCGCGATACGCCTCCACGAACTGAAACTGCGGGGCACCGGCTGGCGCACCGGGCACTTTGGCCAGCGACGTGAAGGCCGCCACCCGACCGTCCGGCTCCTGAATCCGGATGCCGAAAAACACGTGCGGCATCACCCGGTCGATTTCCGTGGCCAGCGCCACGAGCAGCGCATCCCGGTCCTTCAGTTCCAGTAGCGCATTGTTCACGGCCAGTTGCAGGGCGGCATCGGCGGCGCGGGTTTCGGCTTCTTCCAGCGCGCGCAGGTTCAGCACCGCCAACGCTACCTGCTGACCGATTTTTTCGAGCAGGTCGGTATCCCGGCGGCTGAGGTCGGCCCGGCGGCGCGACGAAAGTGCCAGCAGCCCCACCACCTGCCCGGCCGTGCGCAGGGGCACCACGAGCATCCACTCGGCGCCGAGGCGCGCCAGCGGCTCCAGGGGCGGAAAGTCCGGGTACTGCGCGCGCAGCTCGGCGATGGGCACTTCCTGAAGGACCGGGTTTCCCAGAAAAAGCTCAATCGGGGAACCGGCGACCGGCACATCGCCCAAACCATAGGCGCCCGTGACGTAGGGCTCATCCGGGCCAGGATCGCGGTAGGCCTTCAGAAAGACCCGCCGAAACAGCCGCGAGGGGTCCAGCGTGACGATGGCGCAGGCATCGAACGGCACGATCAGGCGCAGCTTGTCGGCGACGGTGGTAAAGAGCGCCTCCTTGTCGCGCACCGTCGCGATGGCTTCCTGAAGGTAAAGTAGCGTAGCAGCGGCCGATTGCATCGGAAGGCAGGGGGTAAAAAGAGCGAAACAAGCGCGCTCCTGAAAGGAACGCCGGGGTGGAACAACCCCACTACGGAAAATTTCTGCAATGACAGGAAAACCTGGTAGCAATTCCTGAAATCGCAGGAAATAATTATAACAAAATATAAACCTTCTACAAGCAACGCTGGCCCGAAAAGGCCTTTTTCAGCCCCGAAAGGCACTTTTTGCGGGCGAAACCAGCCGGTGGCACGGCCGTTGGCAAGAGCAGACCATAGCCTCCGCCGCTGGAGGCCCGCTCTTCTGCTGATGAATCGCTCCCGCTCCGTCCGTTTCACGCCCGTGCTGGCTGCGCTGCTACTGCACGCGCTGACCCTGCCCCGTGCCGTCGCCCAGACCGAACCCATCCTTTCGGATTCCCTTTCGCTGGAAGGCACCCTGCGCGGGGTGCTGGAAGCCAACCCCGGCATCACGCAGCTCGACGAACTGGTGAACCAGGCCGATGCCCGCGTGGCCCAGAACCGGACCGGGCTGCTGCCGCAGGTGACGGGCACGGCCACTTACACCTACCTGAACCCGGTGGCGAAAGTCAATTTCCCGGCTGGCCCCAACGGCGAGCTGAAGGAGCTGGCTTTCGTACCGAATCACAACTACGACGCTCACATCACGGCCCAGTATGCGCTCTACGATTTCGGCGGCAACCGCAGCCGCATCGCCCTCGCCGAAGGGCAACGGCTGACGGCCCAGGACAATGTGGCCGTTGCCCGCCGCGACCTGGCCTACACCGCCGTGCAGAGCTACTACGGCATTCTGGCGCTCCGCGAAAGCCTGCGCGTGGCCGACGAGCAGGTGGCTGCGCTCCGGGCGCATCAACGGGAAGTCGAAAAGCGCGTGCAGGGCGGCGTGGCCACGCGTTTCGATGTGAGCCAGACGCGCGTCCGAGTAGCGCAGGCCGAAAATACGCGCCTCGATTTACAGGGCCAGCTTCGGCAGCAGGAAATTCAACTGGCCCGCCTCCTGCACCGCCCCGACGGTGCCGCCGCGCCGCCCGTGCGCGGCCGACTGACTTATGCCCCGCTTCAGCCCGACGTGAACGCGCTGATCCAGCAGGCGCTCGACCAGCGCCTCGAAGTGAAGGCCGCCCGCGACAATCAGCGCCTGGCGGGCTTGCAGCGCGACGTGGCCGAACACGCCAACAAGCCGGTGTTGGGCATCGGCGCGCAGGTGGGCGCCAAAAACGGTTACCAGCCGGATATCAACCAGATCCGGCCCAATATGGTGGGCGTGGTGCAGCTCTCGGTGCCGATTTTCGACGGCAACAAGAACCGCAACCAGCGCGTGGAAGCTGCCGCCGGCCAGCGCGCCGCCGATGCCCGCCTCCTCGATACCCAGGAGCAGATTCGGGCCGATGTCCGCGGGGCCGTCTCCGATATCCAGACCCAGGCCGCGCGCTATGACAATGCGCAGATCCAGATCGAAGCCGCCCAGGACGCCCTGACTCGCGCCCGCACCCGGCAGCGTGCCGAAATCGGCACCAACCTCGACGTACTCGACGCTGAAACCGCCCTCGCGCAAGCCAAACTCACCCGCCTGCAAGCCACCTACGCCTACCTGCTGGGGCAATACAAACTAAAACGCGCCACAGGAGACAACATTGAGTAGCAAGGACGCAAGTGCGAGATGTGAGCTGACCATCACTTCGCACCTCGCACCTCGCACCTCGCACCTCGCACTTCGCACCTTATCATGCTTCTTTCCCTCGTCCTGGTTCCGGTTGATTTTTCGGCCATCACGCAGCCGCTGGTGCAGTATGCGGCCGTGCTGGCCCGCGCTGCGGGTGCCCGGATCGAGCTGCTGCACGTGCTGGACGGCCGTACGCCCGCCGAAACGGCCGACCGCTGGCAGGCCACGCCGCGCGCGGAATTCGCCGAAACCCAACTGCGTGAGCTGGCTGCTTCGCCCGCACTGGCAGCCCTGAACGTAGGAACGCTGGTGTGCCTCGGCGACCCGGAGCAAATCATTCCGGCCATCGCCGCCGGGCACGGCGCGGGCCTACTACTCATCGGCGCACACGGCGTCAGTGGCCTGACGCGCTTCCTGATGGGCGGTACTGCCGAAGCCGTGCTGCGTGCCGCCCCCTGCCCTACGCTGCTGGTTACGGGAGCGCGGAGTGACTGATTGACTGAGTGACTGAGGCCGTAAAGATTCGGCGCTGCGTCTTTGCGCAACCGCTGCGTCTCTGCGGGAAATTCGCCCAACACGGCTTTGCCCTTTTTCCGTATCGTTTCTTTTCCTGTTTTGATGGCTATTCAACCTGCTTCCGCCTTTTTACCCGTTTCCCCGATGGCTGCCGAACCTTTGCCACCTCTATCTGCCCCCGAGCCGCCTGCTGCGCCGCCCGCCCGTCGCTCGCCGGTGCCGCTACTGATTCTGGCCCTGATCCTGCTGGTGGGCGGTTTTTTCGGCTGGCGCGCGTGGTCGTTCGCCCAAAACCACGAATCGACGGATAACGCCCAGATTGAGAACGATGTGTACCCGGTGCTGTCGCGCGTCGGTGGGCAGGTAGTAGCCGTGCTGGTGAAGGAAAACCAGTTGGTCAAACGCGGCGATACACTGGTGCGGCTCGACCCGCGCGATTTGCAGGTGCGCGTGGCAGCGGCCCGCACGGCCCTGTTCGCGGCCCAAGCCGGAGTGGGTGCTTCGCAGGCTGGCGTGAACGCCGCTCAGGCAGCCGTGGGGACTGCCGAAAGCTCAGTCGGGGTGAGTGCCGCGCTGCGCGACAAGCTCCAGGCCGACCTCAAGCGCAACGACTATCTGCTCGCGCAGGAGGTCATTACGCGGGCCGAGTACGATGCGGCCCGCGCCAACCTGCTCTCGACTACGGCCCAGCGCGCTACGGCGCAGAACCAAGTGGCGGCGGCGCGCGCGGGTGTCAGCAGCAGCCAGCAGCAGGTAGCCGTGGCACAGGCGGTGGTCAAGCAGCGGCAGACTGATCTGGAAAATGCGCTCCTGCAACTCTCCTACACGGCCCTGCTGGCCCCCGGCGACGGCTACGTCAGCAAGAAAACCGTCGAGCCGGGCCAGGTGGTGCAGCCCGGCCAGAACCTGCTGGCGGTAGTCAGCACGGGCAGCGTCTGGGTGACGGCCAATTTCAAGGAAACCCAGATGACCGGGATGCGCGTCGGCCAACCCGTGGACGTGGAAGTGGATGCTTATCCTACGGTTCGGTTTCCGGGGAAAGTCGAAAGCATTTCCGCCGCCACCGGCGCCCGCTTCGCCCTGCTGCCGCCCGACAATGCCTCCGGCAATTTCGTGAAAGTGGTCCAGCGCGTACCCGTCCGCATCGCCCTCGAAAAACACGACGATCAGCACCCGCTCCGCGCCGGCATGAGTGTAAAGGCGGTGGTGCAAACCAAGTAGGGTTTAGGAGTTTGGGGTTTAGGGTTTAGGGCCGAATGCTGTCGTTCGTGTCTTGACCGCTGTCTCCTGAACTCCAGCCCCTAAACCCCAAACCCTATCAGGGCAAACGCACGAACGCAAAAAGGTGACTCCCATCAGCTTTTCTATCTTCGCGCCCTGGCGAAAAAACCTCGTTTCAATTGTCTGGCCAAGCGCCCCAATTAATTGATCGACAGCAACTAAAAAGAGGCCGGATCGCAGATTTACGCAGATTTAACACAGATTATAATCTGCGTAAAATCCGTGGAAATCTGCGATAAAATTCTTTCCACACGGCTGGCAAACCACCTAAACGGACTTTTCAGGGCTTCATGCGTTTGCCCTGAAACCCTATCACCTAAACCCTTTCAGGAAATGGAATGCTGCCGTTCGTGTCTTGACCGCTGTCTCCTGAACTCCAGCCCCTAAACCCCAAACCCTATCACCTAAACCCTTTCAGGAAATGGAAACCGGCGCCCGCAAATGGATAATTGTCGTCACGGTGGTGCTGTGTACGATGCTGGAACTGATCGACACGAGCATCGTGAACGTGGCGCTCAATCAGATGATGGGCAACCTATCGGCGACGCTTTCCGAAGTGAGCTGGGTGATTGCCGCCTACGCGATTGCCAACGTCATCGTGGTGCCGATGACGGGCTTTCTGAGCGAGCAGTTCGGCCGGCGCAACTACTTCGCTGGCTCGGTGGTGCTCTTCACGCTGGCCTCCGTGATGTGCGGCCAGAGCACCAGTATCTGGGAGCTGGTGGCGTTCCGCTTCATCCAGGGCATCGGCGGCGGCGCGCTGATGGCCACTTCGCAGGCCATTCTGATCGACACCTTCCCGCCGAAGCAGTTGCCGCTGGGGCAGGCGCTGTTCGGGATGGGCGTCATTATTGGCCCCACTATCGGCCCCACGCTCGGCGGTTACATCATCGACCACTTCGACTGGCCCTGGATTTTCTACGTCAACGTGCCGGTGGGTATTCTGGCTACGCTCTTCACGTTTTTGTTCATCGTGGACCCGGCGCGGCTGCGGAATATCGTCCGCAAGCCGTTGTCGGCCATCGACTGGCTCGGCATCGGGCTGCTGATTGCGGGCGTCGGCTCGCTGCAACTGGTGCTGGAGCAGGGCGAGCGCGAAGACTGGTTTGAGTCGTCGTACATCGTCATTTTCGCCGCGTTGGCCGCGCTGGGCGTCATTCTCTTCATTTGGCGCGAGCTGACGACGCCCAACCCGGCCGTCGATTTGCGAGTGCTGGGTAAAAGCAATCCGTTGGCGTGGGGCGCGTTTCTGTCGTTCGTGCTGGGGTTCGGGCTGTTTGCGTCAGTCTTCATCATCCCCATTTTCACGCAGCGCGTTTTGGGCTTCACCGCCTCGCAGACTGGTTTTCTGCTGCTGCCGGGCGCGCTGATGTCGGGTTTTATGATGCCCTTCATCGGCAAGGCGCTCCAGGCAGGCGTCAAGCAGACCCGGATGATTCCGGTGGGCTTTTTCCTGTTCTTCGTTTTCACCTGGTGGACGGCCACCAAGATCGCACCCACGGCTGGTGAGGACGACTTTTTCTGGCCCCTGATGCTGCGGGGCCTGGCGATGGGGCTGATCTTCCTGCCGATCACCACGATGTCGCTCAGCGGCTTACAGGGTAAAGATGCCGCTCAGGCCGCCGGCCTCACCTCAATGCTGCGGCAACTGGGCGGCTCGTTCGGGGTGGCGCTGGTGGGCACCTTCATCGAGCGGTCCACCGCCATTCACCGCAACGACCTGGTGCCGCACCTCTCGCTCTTCGACGCTGCCACCCGCGAACGCCTCGCGGGTTACGCGGCCGGTTTCGTGCAGCGCGGCTACTCGGCGGTGCAGGCGCAGCAGCAGGCCTTGCAGGCGCTGGAATACAACCTTCAGAAGCAAACCGCTCTGCTCACCTACGCCCAGACATTCCAGTGGCTCGGGGCATTCTTCCTGATCTGCATTCCGGTCGTCTTCTTCATCCGGCTGAAGCGCGCCAAGCCCGGTGAAAAGATAGAAATGGCCGCGCACTGATCCACCGCCGGGAACGCGCCCTGCGCCCCCTCATTGAACCCGCGCCTTCATCGCCCACCTCCGGTTCTGCGCCAGGGGTGGGCGATGCGCTTTGAGGGAGTGGCCTGCCAGAGCGGCGACGCCCGTAGGAACCGAGCACTTTCTAAGAATTGTTCAACTTTTTGCCAATTTGTTTTAGACAAAATCTGCTAGCTTTACCCTGCCATTGTTCAACTTTTTGCGTCCGTTCTTTGAACAAATAATAGTATTTTTTGGCACCCGGATTAATACAATGCCTGCGCGTTGGATTTAACGCAGAATCTCTGACAACTTTCAACGAATCGTCTGGTTTTCTCTTGCAAAACGGATCAAACACACGCTACTTTTGGCACCATCAAACGCAGCCAATAGCGGTCCGGCAAACGATTGTTACGGCGATGATGTCCGAGTCGCTTCACTTGATCAACGAAGCAATCAAACCGTCATAGTCCAATTTTTTTACCGGCAGACCCCTTTTTCTGCGTCTTCTGTTTCTTTTAATTTTTCAACTTTCTTGCCTTCGGGCTCCAAATCAAATGGCTTACTCAAAAGATACCAAATTCGGCGCTGTCGTCCAGAACATTATGGACGAGCTCCCTTCGCTCATCGCCGTAGCCATCGTGGACACGAACACCGGGATGACGCTCGCTTCGCATTCGAACAACCCGGCCATCAACCCGGACTCGGCCGCTGCCTACAACGCCGAAGTGGTCAAGCAAAAGCAGAAGGCGATGAGTGCCCTCAAGCTGACGGGCGAGAATCTCGACGACATTCTGATCACGATGTCCAATCAGATTCACCTCATCAAGCTGATAGGCAACGGTAGCAAGTTCATCTACCTGGCGGCCAATTCGCGTGATACGAACCTGGCCATCGCCCGGGAGGTGCTGCGCGACCAGTCCCATAATCTGTAAGCCGCTGGCCTGCGCCGTCGCGTCCGGCTCGCCGCACTATCAGCAGCGGTGAGCCGGGCGTACTGGCTTCATTCGGCCTCCTGGTCCTTATTGTCTTTTCTACTCCTTTGTTCTGACCAGTTAACCGCTCTTTCCGCTATGACGCTTTCCTTCTTCCATCTCGGCAAAGCCTTTGCTTCCGTTGCCGACGTCACAAAGCCGATGCCGGTAGCGGCAACCCATCCCCTCAAGGCTACTGTCGATGTAGTGGCGGAGAAAGTAGTGGCGGCCATCCGGGCCGAACTGCCGGAACTGCTCCTGGTGGCGGTGGTGGACACGATGACGGGCCAGGATATGGCTTCCTACACCAGTATGTCGTCGTTCGATCCTCATACGGCAGCCAGCTTCAATGCCGAGATCATCAAGCAGAAAAAGCGCGCCCTGCACGCTTTTCACCTGGACGATGAGCAGATCGAAGACATCATCATCTCGACCACGAGCCAGCACCACATCATCAAAGCCATCAACAATGGTCAGAAATTCATTTACCTGGCCGTGCTGGAACACACCACCAGCCTCGGTTTTGTCCGGGAAGTGCTGCGGCGCCACGCGCTGAGTCTGGTGGATTGAGCCGAAACAAAGCCCGCACCAATACCCCGTGCGTAGGTTTTAAAGGCTTTTTAACCCGTTGGTTTTTCGCCCCGCGGCCGGATCTTACTGGTTGGTGGGGCGATTCTTTTGGAAGACAGCCTTTCGTTAGCCGCCCGAAATCTGCCGTTCAGAGCGCAAATCCCGCAGCTTGTCTAACCTTTTTCAACGAAGCCTGTACCGGTTGGTAGATTTGACGCAGCATTCTTCGCAGCACCCTATTTGGCCTGAGATTTTTCATACCTTTTACCCTTTTCAGCTTCAACAATGCCTTATTCGAAAGACACCAAGTTCGGCGCTATCGTCCAGAACATTCTCGACGAGCTACCCTCCCTCATCGCCGTAGCCAT
This sequence comes from Hymenobacteraceae bacterium, assembly GCA_031426455.1. Taxonomy (GTDB): domain Bacteria; phylum Bacteroidota; class Bacteroidia; order Cytophagales; family Hymenobacteraceae; genus JANNMJ01. The sequence continues at coordinate 10,234 of JANPLI010000118.1, forward strand.
CGTGGATACGAACACCGGGATGACGCTCGCCTCGCACTCGAACAGCCCATCCCTCAATCCGGAATCGGCTGCCGCCTACAACGCGGAGGTGGTTAAGCAGAAGCAGAAAGCAATGGCGGCGCTGAAACTCTCCAACGAGAGCCTCGACGACATTCTGATTACGCTCACCAATCAGATTCACCTCATCAAGCTGCTGGGCAACGGCAGCAAGTTTATCTACCTGGCGGCCAACTCGCGCGATACAAACCTGGCCATCGCCCGCGAAGTCCTCCGCGACCAAGCGAAAAACCTCTAAATACTTCGCCTGATCCGGCGGGCGGTACCGAGGGGCCGCCCGCCGGATGGCATTTACCGTCGGAGCGTACTGCCTGTCTTCTGCCCTTCTTAAACCGACCTTATCTTATATAACACCATGACGCTCCCCTTTTTGAATTTCGCACGCCTCGCCTCCCTAGCGGGTAGTACTACTCTGGCCAGAGTGGCCCCAGTTCCTGCGCAGGTTGCTCCGGCAGTGGCGGCGGCAATTTTGCCCGATGCTGCAATGGCCAAGCGGGCAGCAGCGAAGGTAGTTGCCCAGATTCGGGCCGAATTGCCCCAACTGCTGGTGGTCGCCGTCGTGGATACGCTGACGGGCCAGGACGAAGCCTCGTTCACGAGCCAAGCTTCCTTTGCGCCGCATCTGGCGGCCAGCCTGAACGCCGAAATCCTGAAGCAGAAGAAACGCGCCCTGCGCGCTTTTCATCTGGACGAGGAGCAGATCGAAGATATCATCATCTCGACCACGAGCCAGCATCACATCATCAAGGCTGTCAACAACGGGGAGAAATTCATTTACCTGGCCGTGCTGGAACACAACACCAGCCTCGGCTTTGCCCGCGAAGTGCTGCGCCGCCACGCGCTGAGTCTGGTGAACTGAGCCGGAGGGCAGTTGGGGGGAGGCTTCGATAAAAATATTCACAAAAAAATAAGCACGTCTCAACTTTCCGGCGGCTCAATACCCTGATAAGCAAGTACCAATCGGGGGTCGAATACTAAAAAGTTTACCGGTTGGGGTGAATGTAAATGATTGGGGTGATGGAAGCCCGGCAGCGGTCGCGCTGCACCGGCGGGCCGTAAAAACGGGTAGTCCGGCGTAAACCGTTTCCTGCGCGTGACGGCCGTCAGGAGAGCGACTGGACGTCGGGATACGTGCGGCAAAACCAGCAGGCCCGGGGAAGGATGATCGGATGGTTGGGCAGGCACCCTTTTTTGTATAAAATCGGGACGCTGCTTTTACCTTTGTATTCACGGCGGGACCAGTCTGGTTGTCGCCTGCAATGCATCACCTTCAACCACAATGCAGTATCACCTCACCGAAGAGCAACTGGCCGTGCAGGCCGCTGCCCGCGAATTTGCCCAAACCGAATTGCTGCCCGGCGTCATCGAGCGCGATGAGCACCAAACCTTCCCCGCCGCGCAGGTTAAGCGAATGGGGGAACTGGGCTTTATGGGAATGATGGCCTCGCCGGAATACGGCGGCGGCGGGATGGACACCGTGAGCTATGTCCTGGCAATGGAGGAAATCTCGAAGGTGGATGCCTCGTGCTCGGTCATTATGTCGGTGAATAACTCACTGGTAGTATGGGGCCTGGAGCACTTCGGCACCGAAGAGCAAAAGCGGAAATACCTGCCCAAGCTCACGAGCGGCGAGATGATCGGGGCTTTCTGCCTTTCGGAGCCGGAAGCCGGTTCCGACGCCACGATGCAGCGCACCACGGCCGTGCCCGACGGCGACGACTACATCATCAACGGCACCAAAAACTGGATCACCAACGGCTCCTCGGCCGGGGTTTATCTGGTAGTAGCGCAGACGTACCCGGAGAAGCGCCACAAGGGCATCAACGTCTTCATCGTAGAAAAAGGGACGCCCGGGTTTATGGTGGGGCCGAAGGAAAACAAGCTCGGCATCCGCGGGTCCGATACGCACTCGCTGATGTTCACCGATGTGCGCGTGCCGAAAGCCAACCGCATCGGCGACGACGGCTTCGGCTTCAAGTTCGCGATGGCCACCCTCAACGGCGGGCGCATCGGCATTGCCGCCCAGGCGCTGGGCATTGCGTCAGGCGCTTACGAGCTGGCGCTGAACTATTCCAAAGAGCGCCAGGCATTCGGGGTGCCGATCTCGCAGCACCAGGCCATTCAGTTCAAGCTGGCCGATATGGCCACCAACATCGACGCCGCGCGCCTGCTCTGCCTGCGCGCCGCCCAGGACAAAGACGCCCACCGCGACTACTCCAAGTCCGGCGCGATGGCGAAGCTCTTCGCCTCCAAAACAGCAATGGACACTACCGTGGAGGCAGTGCAGGTCCACGGTGGCTACGGTTTCGTGAAGGAAGTCCACGTCGAGCGCCTGATGCGCGACGCCAAGATCACCCAGATCTACGAAGGCACGTCGGAAATCAGAAAATTGTCATTTCG
>JANPLI010000119.1:0-6651 GCA_031426455.1 Hymenobacteraceae bacterium
CGCACGCCTTTCCAGAATGCCACGCGGCCCGCAATGGCGCGGGCGGCGTCCTTCGGTGTCGGGTAAAACCAGGCGGCATCGCGGTTTTCGGCCTCGCCCACGCGCACCGTGTAATAAGACGCCTCGCCTTTCCAGGGGCAATGGGTGTGCGTGGCGCTGGGCTGAAAGTATTCCATTTGGAGGGATTCCGCCGGGAAATAGTGGTTGTTTTCGATCATTACCGTGTCGGCGCTCTCGGCCAGGACGGTATCGTGCCAGATGGCTTTCATCAGCGGGGGCGATGCCGGGAAACCCGTGGGGCGGCAGCAGCAGCAAACCCGGTCGGGTGGGGGATGTTTGAGGTGGCCCCGCGCTACATTCGCCCCCGAATGCTGCGCTCAATGCCCGTTTTCCTTCGTTTGTTATCCACGCTGGGGCTACTGTTGCTGTTCGCTCCGGCTCCTGCCGCTGCGCAGGCGCCGCCGCCGCTCGTGCGCGGCCTGACTTTGCTGCTCGATACGGCCCGCTTCCGGCTGGGCCGCGAGATGGTACTGCTCGACGGCGAGCGCCGCCTCTGGTTTCAGTTTCAGCGCCCCGATGCTACCGCCGAACTGACGGTGCTGCCCGTCGATTCCCGCCAGCCGCCGCGCCTGCTGCCCTCGCCCGCGTTTCAGGTGATCGACTCGCTGGCTCCCGCCGCCGATGGCGCGCTGCGGGCCACCATCCGCTTCCGCGACCTGATTCAGGCGCCCTTCGTCCGCCTGACGTTCGTGGGCGGAGCGCCGGACTCGACGGCCGGACGCGCGGGTTTAGTGCAGACCGTCAGCTTGTTGCCCGTCACGCGAACGTCCTTCGAGGTGCGCGTGACGGACCCGGAACTCTTCATCGGCGAGGAAAAGGTGTTCGACGTGATCAGCGACAACCCCGCCAATCTGCGGGCTGGCGGCGAGTGGACGCACGGCCAGGCCATCGACTGGCTCCTGGCCCGCGAAGCCGGTGGGCAACTTCGCCTCCACGTCGTGGCCAACATGCTGGGCGTGCAGCCGCTGAAGGTGCGCGCAACCACCGAGCGCCCGCGCCTGGAGGTGGCCACCGGCAAGCTCGCGTTTCAGTTGCCGCTGCTGCGCCGCGAGTTTACGGTGCGCGCTTCGCGGTTGCGTTTTCTGGCTGCCGACCGGAAGCTGGTGCCGCTCGATGATGCCACCCGCCAGCGTGGTATCGAGCTGATTATAAGTGATGCCCGTGCCCTGGAGCTGCGCCATACCTACCGCTTGGAAGCCCAGTCCGAGCCGGGCGGGGCGCTGGTGGCCGAGTTTTTCCCGACGGCCTATCTGGCCAATAACCGCGTTCTGGGAACCCTGCGGACCTACAACCCCCACCGCCAGAGCGCGGGCTACCTCTATCTGAAAGAGGGGGATCAGGCCCGCGCCATCACCAATTTCGACGTGGCCGCCGCCGCCCGCGTGACGGCCGTCAGTGTCTTGCATCGGGGCAACGAGTGGAGCCAAAACCTGGCCCTGACGCCCGGCGAAACCGTGGACGTGCGCCTGGAAGGCGAAAACCTGCGGCAGGGGCGCTTCCGGTTTGAAGGCGATGTGACCGTGGTGCCCGCCGATTCGGCCATCCGTTCCGAACAACTCCTCGTGCTGCGGGTGGCAGTACCGCTGACCGAAACGCGCCGCCGACTGGGCCTTTTCGACGGCGCCGTGCCCACGGGTTTCGCCCTGACCGTGCGCGAAGCCCAGCGCCCGCACCCGCTGGACTTTGTGCGGGTGGAATACGGCCCGCCCGCCCGCCCGCTGACGGCCTTCACCGGCCCCGTACTGCACGACCGCGCTGTGCGCGATGTGGTGCTGACCTTCAACGCCGCCGCTCTCGACGGGCCGGATGCCGCCTCGCTCTACGGCAAGCAGTTTTTGACCCTGGAAGTCCGGGTGCTCGACCCGAAAGGCAACCTCATCGACCAACGCACCGAGGAAAGTGTGGTGATCTGCCCCACGGCGCCCTCGCCGCGCGCCGCGTTCTACCCGGACAAGCAATGCCACACCGGGCCGCTGAGCCTGAACGCCTTACTCAGCCGCAAAACGTATGAGCTCGACGACTGGTCGCGCCTGCAGCTGACGATGCGGCATCAGTCTGGCCCGTACGCCGAACCCGGCTACAGCCAGACGTTCGACCTGGTGCTGCAACGCCGCGTGAGCTTCGACGTGGACGTGTCATTTCCGGCTGGCCTCCTGACGCGGCGTCAGGGCGAAGCCGGTTTCGGTGATTTCAGCGGCATCTCGCTCGCCACGCTGGCGCAACTGCGGTTCTACAAGCCCGACCGCATCAACCGGCTGCAACCCTACAAGCTGGGGGCAGGCTTCGTGGCGCTTAACGCCTTCAATCTGAGTCAGAATGCGCAGGATCGCGACTTGGGCTTAGTCGTCATTGGCTCAATCTCGCCCATCGGTCGGCCCGATGCCAAGCTCACGTTTCCGCTCTACCTCGGCGGCGGCTACCTGCTTTCGCGCGGCAAGTGGTTTTATTTGCTGGGGCCGGGGATTGGAGTACGGTTGTAGTGTAGCCAGGGGCTTCGCCCCGCAGCAACCAAGCCGCGAAGCGGCAAGGGCGGAAATAGCTCTGCCGCTAGCACGAATCACTTGGCCGCTTCGCGGCAAAGCCCCTCGCTACACCGAACACGAACGCCCGCGCAGCGGTTAGCGTCCCAGCTAACCTGCTTCGGGGCGAAGCCCCTTGCTACACATTCTCTCTCAATGACCGGCTTCCGTTTTTCCCAATTCACGCCGCCGCCCGAAGGTGCCGGCGGCTTCGACCAACTGCTGAAAGTGTTTTTGCAACTGCTCACGATCTCGTCCGGCGACGTGGGTGAGGCGCTCGACTGGCTCAATCAGGTGGACCGCCAGTACGGCCTGACGTCCGATGACTACGGAATGGGTGATTTCATCGAAGACCTCAAGAAGAAAGGCTACCTCGAAGAGCGGCAGGATGAGCCGGGCACGTTCAAGATGACTGGTAAGAGCGAGGGCGAAATCCGCCGTTCGGCGCTGGAAGAAATCTTTGGGCAGCTCAAGAAAACCGGGCGCGGCAACCACACCACGCCCCACCCCGGCCAGGGCGAGGAGGCAAGTACGGACCAGCGCGAGTTCCGCTTCGGCGACTCGCTCGACCAGATCGCGATGACCGAATCGCTCCGCAACGCGCAGATCAACCACGGCCTGGGTTCCGGCGACGATGCGTTTATGCTGACCGAAGGCGACCTGGAAATCCGGGAAACCGAACATAAGTCGCAGACGGCCACAGTACTGATGATCGACATCAGCCACTCGATGATCCTCTACGGCGAGGACCGCATCACGCCCGCCAAGAAGGTGGCAATGGCCCTGGCCGAACTGGTGAAGCAGAAATACCCGCGCGAGTTCCTGGACGTGCTGGTGTTCGGCAACGACGCCTGGCAAATCGAGGTCAAAGACCTACCTTACCTCCAGGTTGGCCCGTACCACACGAATACGGTGGCCGGCCTGGAGCTGGCCCTCGACCTGCTGCGCAAGCGCAAGGTGGCCAACAAGCAGATTTTTATGATCACCGACGGCAAACCGACCTGCCTCAAGGAGGGCCTGAAGTACTACAAAAACTCGTTCGGCCTCGACCGGAAAGTGGTGAACAAGACGCTGAACCTGGCCGCCCAGGCCCGGCGCCTGAAGGTGCCCGTCACCACCTTTATGATTGCCCGCGACCCCTACCTGCGCCAGTTCGTGGAGGAGTTCACGCAGGTTAATCAGGGCAAAGCGTACTTCTCGTCGTTGCAGGGGCTGGGCCACCTGATCTTTGAGGACTATAAACAGAACCGGCGGAAGAGCTTGTAGGTAAGTTTTTGGTTTGCGGTTTTTGGTTTTTGGGTGCCGAATAGGATGCCGATAACCATTGCGGTAGCGCCAAACGACCGCCCTACTTACAACACCTGCCCGTCCTCCGGGGTGGCGTTTTTCAGCTTGGGCACCGTTTGCAGGTAAGCCCAGATGGCGCGCACTTCGCTGTCGGTCATCGTGGAATATTTTGGCATTGGGTAGGCCAGCGGGCCGTGGGGCGAGAGGCCGAACCGCAGCGCCTGCGCGAACTGTCCGGCATCCCAGTCGCCGAGGCCGGTGGCGCCGTCCATTGTCAGGTTGCGTGACAGTACGATTTGCTGCTGCCGGTTCAGAAGGCGGTTGCCGCCGCCCAGGTAGCCGGGCGAGTGTTCAGGGACCAGCTCGTCGTTGGTCTTAAAGTCGGCCGAATGGCAGGCGAAGCACTTGTAGCGGCCCGCCACGAGGTAGCGTCCCAGCGCGACACTGTCAGTCGGTGCCGGCACCAGCACCGGTTGAGTCGGTATCGGCATTGGCTTCATTACAGTGTTCGTCAGGGCTTTGGCCAGGAACGACGGTTCCTGGGCGTGGCTCGGCGCGGCCGTGGGCTGGGTCAGCGGGTGTTCGCTGCGGAGGAACGCGATGATGGCGGCGAGGTCTTCGTCGGCGAGCTGCGGAAAGGGCGGCATCACGATGCGGTAGCGGCCGTCCGGGCCGATGCCGGTGCGCAGCAGCGCCGCCACCTGCCCATCGGTCCAGTGGCCGATGCCGTGGGCTTCATCGCGGGTGATGTTGGCGGCGTAGATATGGCCAAACTCCGGGGGCAGGTCGGCCACGAGCTGGCCGGAGAGGGTGCCCGTCTGGGGGTTGCGGTGGCAATCGACGCAACTGGCCCGCACCAGTTTTTCGCCCAGGGCCAGCCGCTCGGGCGTGGGCGCGGCACGGAAATCGGCCGCCACCACGGGCAGCGTATAGGAAGGAATGCCGCGCACGGCTACGAAACCGGCAAAACCGGCAACGGCCAGCAGCAGCAGGCCCACCACCAAACCAACCGGACGGAGGAATTTCATCGGTGAAAAGAGGGGAGATGGAGTGAGGGGAAGCCCGAAAGTAAGCCAAATCAGGAGAACTGGTTTTCCCCGGTCAGCGCCGCCTACTCGAACCCCCGGCCCCCCTGGCCGGTTAGGCAGCGCGCCCGGCGCCCGGCCGGTCGCTTACTTTGCCCAATGCCTGCCCATCCCCCTATCCACACCCTCGGCCAGCTCAAGGCCAGCGGCTACGCGCCGCGCACCGTCAAAGAAGAGCTGCAAGCCAACCTGATTCAGAAGCTGCGCAGCGGCGAAAACCCGTTTCCCGGCATCTTCGGCTACGACGAAACCGTCATTCCGGACCTCCAGCGGGCCTTGCTCGCCGGCCACCACATCAACCTGCTGGGCCTGCGCGGACAGGCCAAAACCCGCATCGCGCGGCTGCTGGTGAACCTGCTCGACGAGTGGGTGCCCGTGGTGGCGGGCGCCGAACTGAACGACGACCCGCTTCGGCCGCTCTCGCGCTTTGCCCTCGACCTGCTGGCCGCCCACGGCGACGCCACGCCCGTCGGCTGGCTGCACCGCGACGAACGCTACACCGAAAAACTGGCCACGCCGGATGTGTCGGTGGCCGACCTGATCGGCGACGCCGACCCTATCAAGGCCGCCACGTTGAAGCTGCCGTACTCCGACGAGCGCGTGATCCATTTCGGCCTGATTCCGCGCGCCCACCGGGGCATCTTCGTCATCAACGAGTTGCCCGATTTGCAGGCGCGCATTCAGGTGTCGCTGTTCAATATTTTGCAGGAGGGCGACATCCAGATTCGCGGCTTCAAGGTTCGCCTACCGCTCGACATTCAGTTCGTGTTCACGGCCAACCCGGAAGACTACACGAACCGCGGCTCGATTGTGACGCCGCTCAAGGACCGCATCGACGCCCAGATCATCACCCATTATCCAAAGACGCTCGAAATCGGCCGGGCCATCACGCAACAGGAAGCCAAGCTGACGGCCAATCAGGTGAAGACCGTCAAGCGGCACCCGCTGCTGGCCGATCTGGTGGAGCAGGTGGCCATCGAAGCGCGCCAGAGCGAGTACGTGGACGCCAAGTCGGGCGTCTCGGCGCGCCTCACGATCAGCGCCTACGAGCAGGTGATCAGCGCCGCCGAGCGCCGGGCGCTCCTCAACGGCGAGGCCCAGACGCTGGTGCGCGTGGCCGACCTGCTGGTGGCCGTGCCCGCCCTCACGGGCAAGATGGAACTGGTGTACGAGGGCGAGCAGGAAGGCCCCGCGATGGTGGCGCAAAGCCTGATGGGCAAGGCGTTGCGGACGCAGTTCCTCCAGTATTTCCCGGACCCCGACAAGGTCAAGAAGCAGAAGAACAAGCCGAATCCGTACGCCCCCGTTGTGACGTGGTTCGGTAGCGGCAACGTGCTCGATCTGCTCCACGATGCTTCGGACCAGACCTACCGCGCCGCTCTCGACGGCATCCCCGGCTTACGGGAGGTGGTGAAAACCAGCGTTCCCGACGAGATGCTGACCGACGACGCGGCCCGCTACCTGCTGATGGAGTTCGCGCTCCACGGCCTGGTCGAGCACTCGCAGCTCTCGCGCCAGCGCCTCTCCGGCGGCGCCCAGTTCAAGGACTTGCTAAGCGGGATGTTCCAGATGCCCGACTTCGGCGGCGACGATGAGGACGAGGAAGACGATGACGACAAGCCGCGCGGCGGCGGGCGGAAGCGGCGGTAAGGCCGTAGCGCCGACCACCGAACGACAGTGCGCCGCGCCCGCGGAAAAAC
>JANPLI010000120.1:0-15203 GCA_031426455.1 Hymenobacteraceae bacterium
GTACGCCACGGCCGGCGCCTGCCCCATCAGCGTGACCCAGACCGTGACGCTGACCTCGGCACCCACCGCCGACTTCGCTTACACCACCACGCCCGGCGGCAGCTGCGCCGGTTCCGTGGGCACGCTGAGCGCCACGCTGACCCCCGGCGCGGTGTCGGGCGTCTTCACCGCCTCCCCGACGGGCCTGACGATTGACGGCGCCACCGGCACCATCGATCTGGCGACTTCCGCGGCCGGTACTTACACCGTGACCAACGCCGTGGCTGCTGCCGGCGCCTGCGCGGCGGCTACCGGCACCGCGACCGTGATTATCCGCGCGCTGCCCACCCCAAGCATCACCCACAGCGGCCCGCTGACGTTCTGCGCGGGTGACTCGGTGACACTTACGGCCGAAGGCGGCGGCGACTCGGCCAGCTACCAGTTCCTGCTAGACGGTCAGCCCGTGGCTTCCGTTGATGGTATCCTGGTGGCGACCGCGGGTGGTTCCTACACGCTGACGGCGACGAATACAGACGGCTGCTCGGCTACGTCGGCCCCGCTGGTGGTGACCGTGACGCCGGCCGCTTTGGCTACGTTCAGCTACCCCGCCGCCACGTTCTGCCTCGGCAGCACGGCGCCCGTAGCCGCGACCGTGACCGGCACCGTCGGCGGCACGTTCAGCAGCACCCCGACGGGCCTGGTGATTGATGCCACTACCGGCGCCATCGACGTAGCTACTTCCACCGCCGGCACCTATACCGTGACGTACAGCGTCGGCGGTGCCTGCCCGGCTGCTTCGACCCAGACCGTAACCCTGAGCACGGCGCCCACGGCCGCGTTCACTTACCCGACCACGGGCGCTGTCTGCGCGGGCAGCACCGCCACCCTTTCGGCTACGCTGGCCACCGGCGCGGCGTCAGGCACCTTCACCGCCACCCCGGCAGGCCTGACGATTGATGCCGCCACCGGCGCCATCGACGTGGCGACTTCCACGGCCGGCACTTACACCGTGACCAACGACGTGGCCGCTTCGGGCGCCTGCGCGGCGGCTTCGGCCACCGCCACGGTGACCATCGACGCCCTACCCACGGCCACTATCACGGCGGGCGGACCGCTGGATTTCTGCGCTGGTGGCTCGGTGACGCTGGATGCCCCAACCGGCACCGGCCTGACCTACCAGTGGAGCACCGGCGCGCAGACACCCAGCGTGACGGTGACGACCTCGGCCTCGGTAACTGTGACGGTGACCAATGCCGCTGGCTGCTCGGCCACGTCGGCCCCCACCGTGGTGACCGTGACATCGCTGGCCACGGCGGGCCTGACCTATCCGGTTTCGACCTACTGCCAGACCACCACGGTGAACCTGACGCCCGCCGTGACCGGTACCCCCGGCGGCACGTTCACCGCCACGCCAGCGGGCCTGACCCTGGACCCCGCGACGGGCGTCCTGGACCTGACCGTAAGCCAGCCCGGCACCTACGTGGTGACCTACACGACCGGCACGACCTGCCCGGCTTCGGCCTCGCAGACGCTGACCGTGACGGCACCCGGCAACGCGGCTTTTGCCTACGCCATCCCCGTGGCCTGCACCAGCGGCGGTACGCTGCTGACACCCACGGCGGCGACCGGCGCGGCCCTGGGTACGTTCAGCGCTATCCCCGTGGTGGGCCTGACCCTGAACCCGCAGACCGGCGTGATCGACCCGGCTACTTCGACGCCCGGCCAGTACTTCGTGCTGAACACGCTGGCCCCGGCCGGCGGCTGCGGCGCCGTGACGGTGCGCGACACGGTAACCATCGTGGCCCAGCCCACGGCAGCCCTTACGGGCCTGACGCCTTCGGTCTGCGCCAATACGCCTGCCCAGCCGCTGACCGGCACCGTGAACGGCATCCCCGTGACGGCGCTCAACGGTACGTTCACGATCAACGGCCAGCCCGCCACGAGCTTCGACCCGACGGTCCTCGGCCCCGGTACTTATACCGTGGTGTTGACCAGCACCCTGGGCGGCTGCTCCGGCTCGGCCACGGCCACCGTGACCGTGAACGCGCTACCTGCTACGCCCACCGTAACGGTGACCCCACAAACCGATGGCACGGTACTGCTGACCTCCAGCGCCGCCGCCGGCAACCAGTGGCTGCTGAACGGCGCGCCCATCAACGGCGCCACGGACCCAACCTACACGGTGGCTACGGTAGCGATGAACGGCGCCTACACGGTACAGGTCACGGACGCCGCCACGACGTGCGCCTCGCTGACTTCGACGCCGGTGACCGTGACGGTGACTGCCACCGCGCCCGACCTGACGGCCGGCCGCGACGTGCAGCTCTATCCGAACCCGACCGCCAACGGCCAGACCACGGTCGCCCTGACCGGCTATCGCTCGACGGCCCTGCTGACGCTCTTCGACGCCGTGGGGCGCCGGGTGCTGACGCTGACCGTGCCCACCGGCACGACAACCCAGGCCCTCGACCTGCATACGCTGCCCACCGGCTCGTACACGCTGCGCATCACGGCCGAAGGCCACGCGCCCGTGCTGCGCCGGGTGGCGCGGGACTGAGGTTTTGGACTGAGTGACTGAGTGGAACTGAGTGACTGAGTGGCTTTAGCCCTCTTACCCTCCTGAAAACGCCCCGCTGACCTTTGGTTGGCGGGGCGTTTTGCGTGCTGGCAGCAGGGTGCCGCTTGGTGCCGGAAGACTTCGGTTTTCCACTGAGCCGCAGCAGGATGCGGGGCGCCCCGCGAAAGGAGCGGGGGCCCGAAGCCGGGGGTTGGCCGTGCACCGAAGCGGAAGTATTTTGAGTTTTTCGGAAAATACTTCCGCTTCGCCGCGTCCCAAAGCGGAAGTATTTTGAGTTTTTCGGAAAATACTTCCGCTTCGACCGCCCCCAAGCCCGGATTATTTTTGACTTTCCGGAAAATAATCCCGGTTTGACCGCCCCCTAAACCGGGATTATTTTTGGGTTTTCGGAAAATAATCCGGCCAGTCGAAAGACCGCCCACCCGGGTATGGCCCGCACGACGACAGCGCGCGGCTAACCGCCGCCCCGGCGCCGATTACGGCCGGGTGAGTAGTTTGCGGGATGCGTACTCCCCTTCTCGTGCTGGCCCTGCTGATTTCGCTGGGTGCCTGCCGGCCCGATGCTGGTACCCGTTCCGAGGCAACGGATGCTACGGCCACGACGGCTTCGGTGGCCGCCGATTCCGCCGCCGACCAACCGACGCCCGCGCCCGCCGCGGCTTTCACCATCCGGCACCCGGCGTGGGCCGCACACGCGACGATCTACGAAGTGAATGTGCGCCAGTACACCCCGGAGGGCACGTTCCGGGCGTTTGAAAAGCACTTACCCCGCCTGGAGCGGATGGGCGTCGGGATTCTGTGGCTGATGCCCGTGCATCCGATTGGCGAGCGCAAGCGCAAGGGAGCGCTGGGGTCTGCCTATTCGGTCCGCGACTACCGCGCCGTAAACCCCGACCTGGGCACCCTCGCCGACCTGCAACACCTCACCGCCGAAGCCCACCGGCGCGGGATGCACGTGATTCTGGACTGGGTGGCCAACCACACCGCCTGGGACAACCCGCTGCTGACGCAGCACCCGGACTGGTACACGCACGGCCCGGACGGACGGGTGGTGCCGCCGGTCAAGGACTGGGAGGACGTGATCGATCTGGATTATACCAAGCCCGCCCTGCGCGCTTATATGACCGAATCGATGGCCTACTGGGTCCGGGAGGCCGATATCGACGGTTTCCGGTGCGACGTGGCCGGGCTGGTGCCCACCGATTTCTGGGACGCCACCCGCGCCCGCCTCGAACAGCTCAAGCCCGTCTTTATGCTCGCTGAGTGGGACGAGCTGCACCACCCGCCTTTCATCGGCCGGGAATTCACGCCCAACACGCACCTGCTCGAACGCGCCTTCGACGCCACGTATGCCCTGCGCCTGCACTACCGGCTCGATACGCTGGCGCGGGGCAAATTGACCTGGGCAACCGTACCCACCTACCTCGCCCTGGAGCGCCGGGCGTACCCGCCGAACGTGTCGCTGATGAACTTCACCTCGTCGCACGACGTGAACTCCTGGGACGGCTCGGAGTACGAACGCTACGCCCCGGACACGGCCAAAGTCCGCCAGTTGGCCGCGCTCAGCATCCTGCTGCCGGGCATCCCGATGGTGTACAGCGGCCAGGAAAGCGCCCTGCGGAAGCGGCTGCGGTTTTTCGACGAAGACACCATTCCGTGGGGCACGTACCCGCTGCTGCCCTTCTACACGAAGCTGCTGAATCTGAAAAAGACCCACCCCGCGCTGGCCGCCGGCGATGCCGCCAGCGTCCTCCAGTTGCTCCCGCTGACGGGCGCTCCGGGCCGGGCGTTCGCCTTCACCCGGCGGAAGGGCGCGGCGGCGGTGCTGTTCGCGGCCAGCGATGCATCGGACGCGGCCATCCGCCTTTCTGCCGCCGAAGCCGGTTCCTGGCGCGACGTGCTGACCGGCCGGGCCGTGACCCTGCGCGCGGGCGAAACCTTCCAACCAGGGCGTCTGGCCGTGCTGATGCGGCCGTAGCACGGATGCCGGCCTCCGTACTGGCACGGAGGGCCGTAACGTAGCACCTCCGTACCAGTACGGAGGAAAAATCAGGGGTAGCACGGATTGCAAACGCCTATGCCGGACGCGGACCTTTGAGGTGCCGAAAAACCGCCCGCCCGGGCAGGTCGCCGGGTGGCGCACTTCGGTTGTAACCCCCATTTTTTTCAGCCCGTCGCGCGATGAAAAATCTTTTCACTTCCTCCCTGATGCTGGCCGGCGCGCTGGCTTTCGCCACTCCTTCCGCCCAGGCCGCTGTACTGCGGGTCAACAATACGCCCGGTGTGAACGCCCCATACGCCACCGTGGCTGCCGCGCTGGCCGCTGCCGCCACCGGCGACATCATTCAGCTGGAGCCGAGCAACACGAACTACGGCGCCATCACAGTCAATCAGAACGTGACGATTATGGGCACCGGCTGGCTACTGGGCACCGGCCAGAACACGGGCCTGCAATACACTGCCCTGGAGGCTAGCTGCGGCGCCGTGACCTTCACCACCGGCGCGGAAGGTGCCCGCCTGACGGGCCTGCGGGTACTGGGCAACATCAATATCAACGTGAGCGACGTGACGGTGGAGCGCAACCTGCTTTATATCCAGGGCAGCGAGGGCAACTGGAACTCCGGCGGCTACGACATCATCATCAATGGCGGCGCCGCACCTGGCACCAACGACGTCTTCATCCGCCAGAACTGGCTGTACTCGATCAGCGGCACGGGCACGAGCAGCAACTTCAACATTGCCAACAACATCGTCAGCGGCGGCTTCACGCTACCCGCCACGATGAGCGGGCTACTGACGCACAACATCTTCAACTACAACCCGCCCTTCAACAACGGCGGCACGGACATCACGGTCCACAACTCGCTGGTGACGAACAATATCATCATCAAAGAATCGGGCACGAACCAGACGAATAACCCCATCTACTACAACCGCTTTGCGGGTGGGGTAGCGAACAACAACACGTACACCAACAACAGCGGCGACTACAACGCTACCTTCCCCAACAACGGCCTGGCCAACGTCAACAACATCAACAGCACGTCGGCCGCGTCGCTCTTCCTGCTGACGGGCACCCTCGACGGGCGCTTCACCCTCGACCCCGCCCCCTCGCCGGGCCGGGCCAGCGGCACGAGCGGTGTAGATATGGGCATCTTCGGTGGGGTACAACCCTTCGTGCTGGGCGGCATTCCAAATTTCCCGACCATCTACCAGCTCAACACCAACGTCAGCGGCACGAACCTGAACGTGACGGTGGGCACGAAGTCGAATAACTAGCTGGGCCGGACGCGCCGCTGGGAGGCCCTTTCTTCGGAGGGGCTTCGCGGCGCGCGTCCGCCGGGCTTCTCCCCTTTTCGGCAGCAGCTATGCGACCGTATCTCCTTTACCTCCTGACCGGGTTGCTCCTGGTCAGCGGCGCGCCGGCGTCCGGCCAGCGGAGTTTCCGCTGGTTCGGGGGCGGCAAACGCGCCACAACGACGGCCGGGCGCCCCAACGGCCCCGGCGCGGCGCTCAACCGCGTCGAGTACTTTCTGGACACCGACCCCGGCCAGGGCGCGGCCACGAACGTGCCCATTACGAGCGCCACCGACCTACCCAGCCTCGCCTTCACGGCGCCGCTTGGCAGCTTGAGCCGAGGCGTTCACCAGATCGGGGTTCGCTCGCGTGATGCCGACGGCAAGTGGAGCCTCACGGCCCGCCGCACCTTCTTCTTCGAGAGCCTGACGCTGGCCGGCAACATCAACCGGGTCGAATACTTTCTCGATACGGACCCCGGCGTGGGCGCCGGCACCAACGTCGCGATTACGGCCGCCGACGATCTGCCGAACGTCGCCTTCACCGTGCCGCTGGGAAGTTTGAACCAGGGCTTCCACCGGCTGTACGTCCGCTCGCGCGATGTGGCCGGTAAGTGGAGCATCTCGGCGCTGCACCAGTTCTTCTACCTGCCGCCCGCCGCTACGGCCGCCGGCAACATCAACAAGGTCGAGTATTTCCTCGACACCGACCCCGGCGTGGGCCTCGGCACCAACGTGCCCGTGACGGCCGGCCAGAACCTGCCCGCCGTGGCCTTCACGGTGCCGTTGGCGGCGCTCAACCAAGGGTTTCACCGGTTGTTCGTCCGCTCGCGCGACGCGAACAACAAGTGGAGCCTGTCGGCGCTCTACCAGTTCTTCTATGTGCCGCCGGTGGCTACGGCCGCCGGTAACATCAATAAGCTGGAGTATTTTCTGGATACCGATCCCGGCGTCGGTTCCGCGACGAACGTGCCCGTGACGGCCGGTCCGAACCTGCCGAACGTCGGCTTCACGGTGCCGCTGGGCGCGCTCAACCAGGGCTTCCACCGGTTATTCGTCCGCTCGCGCGACGCGAACAACAAGTGGAGCCTGTCGGCGCTGTATCAGTTCTTCTACCAGCCGCCAGTTGCCACGGCCAACGGCAATGTCGATAAGGTCGAGTATTTTCTGGATAACGACCCCGGCGTTGGCTTCGCCACCAACGTGCCCGTGACGGCCGGTCTGAACCTGCCGAGCGTCGGCTTTGCCGTGCCACTGAGCAGCGTCAGCAAAGGCGTTCACCGGCTGCACGTGCGCTCGCGGGAAGTCAACGGCCGCTGGAGCGAGACCGCCAACCGCGTGTTCTTCTACGAGAACGTGCCGGCCCTCGCCGACATCAACAAAATGGAGTACTATTTCGACGCCGACCCCGGTTTTGGGAACGGCGACGACGTGCCCGTCACGACGCCCGCACCAAATCTGGCGTCATTCCCGTTTCTGGCCGACATCGGCCCGCTTTCGCCCGGTACGCACCAGTTTTTTCTGCGGTCGCGCGATGCTAATGGCAAGTGGAGCCTGACGGCGACGGCGACGTTTGTACGGCCGGCTACCACGGGGCCGGCCATCACCACGTTCTCGCCCACGGTGGGCACGGGCAATACGCTCGTGACCATCACGGGCACCAATTTCCTCGGCACCACCAGCGTGACCTTCAACGGCACGGCCGGCACCAACCTCACGGTGGTGAGCGGCACCCAGATCACGGTGCGCGCCCCCGTGGGCGGCACCACGGGCGTAGTGTGCGTAGTGGCCCCGGCGGGCACCGGCTGCTCGACGGCGGCGAACCGCTTCACGTACGTGCCGGTGGTGACGAGCGTATCCGCCGGCACCCTCTGCACGGAAGGCCCGGTGAGCATCGCCTTCACGGCAACCGGCTACTCGACGGGCAACCTGTTCACGGCGCAGCTCTCGAACAGCAGCGGCACGTTTACGTCGGGTGTGCAAGCGCTCGGCACGTTGAGCGGCGCCACGGGCGGCACGATCAACGGGACCATTCCGGCGGGCACGGCCAGCGGCGGTGCCTATCGCATTCGGGTGGTGGGCGATAACCCCGCCGCCATTGGTGCCGATAATGGCCTCAACCTGACGATCTTCAATATGACGACCGCGGCCGCCACCGGCCCCGGCACGGTGCAGGCCGGCACAGCCATCGCGCTGAACGTAACCAACCCGCCCGGCGGCGCCACCTACGCCTGGACCGGCCCCGGCACGTTCAGCAACCCGGCCACCCGCAACCCTACCGTCACGAACGCCCCCGCCGGCGCAACTCATACTTATCAGGTAGTGGTGACGGCGACGAATGGCTGCCAAGTGACGCGTACCGTACAGGTGACGGTGAACCCGCCGATCACGATCACGCTCGGCACCATCACCCCGACCAGCTACTGCGCCGGCTCCACAATCACGGTGCCGTACACGGTGGCGGGCGGGCCGCCCACTACAGGCAACGTCTTCACCTTGCAGCTTTCCGATGCCAGTGGCTCGTTCGCGGCACCTACGAGCCTGGGCACGACCAGCAGCACCGTCAGCGGCTCGTTCACGCGGACGATTCCGGCAGGTACGGCCACTGGTACACAGTACCAGGTACGCGTGACCGGCTCGCAGGGCGGCGCCATCAGCAACGAGAGTGCGGAGCTGACCATTACCACACCGTTCACGGTGGCGGCGGTGGCTTCGCCGGCCTTCCTGCTGGCGGGCAACGCCCTGAACCTGAGCGTGACGGGCGCGCCCACCGGCGCCACCTACGCCTGGACGGGGCCGAACGCGTTCGCGTCCGCCTCGGCCACGCCGTCGATTCCGAGTGCAACCACGGCCGCATCGGGCACTTATAGCCTGACCGTGACGAAGGGCGCCTGCACCAGCAGCAGCAC
This sequence comes from Hymenobacteraceae bacterium, assembly GCA_031426455.1. GTDB lineage: Bacteria > Bacteroidota > Bacteroidia > Cytophagales > Hymenobacteraceae > JANNMJ01. The sequence goes on from JANPLI010000120.1 coordinate 8,763, forward strand.
GGTGAACGTGACGGTGGCCGATTGCAGCACGAACCTGGCCGCGACCGGCCCCGGCGTGACGTATGTCGATGCCACGGTCCAATCGCTCTACAACGGCGGCAACTACTCATTCGGCTACAGCGCCTCCCCAGGGGCGCTTCGAGTGACGCTGGCGCAACCCAGCACCGTCGGGCAAGTCACCTACACCGCGACGCGGAGCGCCGACGCCACGGGGGCTCCGTTAGTGGAAGTGCAGCTTTCCACGGGCGGCGCGTTCTTCACCGTCCACCAGATCAATATACGTGATCTGCCGGCCAGTACCCCCGTTACGCTCACCAACTCCTTTGCCCAAGTGGCGGGCGTGACGCAGGTACGGCTCTACCGGAGTGGCTTCGGAACGCTGACGCTGAGCAATGCCCGCGTGGGCACCTGCACGGGCCCCTACATCACCAGCTTCACGCCCACTTCCGGCCCGGCCGGCACGAGCGTCGCGCTGACCGGGGCGAACCTGACCGGCACCACGGCCGTGGCTTTTGCCGGGGCAAACCTGGCACTCGGCGCCACGCCGGCGCCTGGCTTCGCGGTGAACGGCACGGGCACCCAGATCACGGTCAGCGCCCCCGTGGGCGGCGAGCGCGGCCTGATTCAGGTGACGACGCCAAGCGGCGTGATTTACACCAGCTCGGCCTACGTGTACCCACTAACCGTCACGGCCAGTACGCTACCGGTCAGCCTCTACTGCCCTGGTTCAGCGATCAGCATTCCGTTTACAGTGACGGGTGGCTCGTTCAACACGGGCAACGTCTTCACGGCGCAGCTTGTGGACAGCCTGGGTAACAATTACGGCAACATCGGGACGCGCGCGGCTACCACGTCGGGCACCATCACCGGTACGATCCCAAACGTGGCTCCTTACGGAACACGCTACCACATTCAGATCAACGCCTCAAACCCCGCCCAGACCGGCGCGGCCGGCGCGCAGGATTTGACGATCTTCAACCTCGCGGGCACTACGGTTTCCTCAAACTCGCCGGTGACGGTGGGCGGCACCGTGCAGCTCAGCACCACGGGGATGCCGGCGGCGAGCCTAAATACTTACGCCTGGACCGGGCCAAATGGCTTCTCGTCAGCGCAGCAAAACCCGACGATCCCGAACGCCCAACTGGCGGCGTCAGGCACTTACAACCTGACCGTCTCGCGCGGGGGCTGCTCGGTAAATCGCTCGCTGAGCGTGACGGTGGAGCCGGCCATCACGGGCCTCTTCGGCAACACCGTACAAATGAACGGCTCGACCGACTATATCGACATGGGCAGCAGCACGGCGCTCAACCCCGGCGCCGCCGACTTCACCCTCGAAACGTGGTTCAAAGTCGGGACTTTCCCCACGGGCACCAACCAAGCTTACCTGATCAACAAGGGCGTTCCCCCTCCTGCGGGGACCACCGGCGGGTACTTCCTGCTGCTGAGTGCGCCGAATACGCTGAGCTTCTACACTGCCAACTCCAGCTCGCTGCAAGCAGTGACCACTACCGGGCTGAGTGCGGGCACGTGGTACCACGTGGCGTGCGTGCGGCAGGGCAACCAGATCACGATGTACCTCAACGGCCGGCCGGTGGATATCAATACCACCACCAATTCCGCCATTGATGTCACCAACACCAACCGGCTGACGCTGGGCGCCATCAACCGCCTGCCCACTTCCAACTCGCGCGGCAGCTTCTACAACGGCCTGCTCGACGATGTGCGCCTCTGGACCGTGGCGCGTACGGCAGCACAGGTGCGGGCCGACCTCAATCAGGAGCTGGCCGGCACCGAAACCGGACTGCGCGCCTACTACGATATGAACCGCAACGGCGCGGGCGCGGGCCTGACGGTGGCCGAAAAGACCGGCAGCGGCCTGAGCGGCGTTACGTTCGGCACCAGCACCACGCCCATCTTCACGCCCGCCAACAACAGCGGGGTGCCCTTGACGCCGCTCATCAGCACCGGCTCGGTAGCGAACGCAACGTACTGCGCGGGCGACCCGATCACCATCCCGTTCACGGTGACGGGCGGCAGCTTTCTCACCGGCAACGTCTTTACGGCGGAGCTGTCCAACGCGGGGGGCCTGGGCCAGCGGTACCTGTCCGGCACCATGCTGGGGACGCAGACCGGCACGGGGTCCGGCTCGATCACGGTGACGTTGCCGACGAACCTGCCGACGAGCACGCAATACTACGTGCGGGTGCTGGCTTCCTCGCCCTACACGGTGGGCACCGACGACAACATCTCCTTCGAGATCGTGAACCTGACGGGCGTGACGGCCAACGGCAGCTCGCCGGTGGCCACGGGCGCCACCATCAACCTGAACGCCGCCAGCGCACCCACGGGCAGCACCTACGCCTGGACCGGCCCCGTCGGCACCACCATCACCAACGCCAGCACGGCCAACGCCTCCGTGGCGAACGCCACGACTGCCAACTCGGGCACCTACCAGGTGGTGGTGAGCTACCAGGGCTGCTCCGTGACGCGCACCGTAAACGTGACGGTAAATCCCGCGCCGGGCACGATCACGAGCGTCGGCCCGATTTCGCCCACCACTTACTGCACGGGCGCTACCATCAGCGTACCGTTCACCGTGAGCAGCCCGCTGCCCAATGGCAATGTGTTCACGGCTTCGGTGGTGGACTCGCTGGGTAACGTACTCGGCACCATTGGTCAACTGACTGCCACGGGCTCGGGCACCATCACCGGCCCCGTGCCAACCGGCGCTTTTTACTCCACGCGCCACCGCGTACGAGTGGTGACTTCAACGACCGCACAGACCGATGCCATCAGCCAAAGCGACCTGACGATCATCAACCTCGCCCCTGCCACAGCCACCAGCAACTCGCCGGTGGCGACGGGCGGCACGATTCAGCTCGACGCTACCAGCCCGGCCGCTTCGCTCAATACCTACACGTGGAGCAAGATCAGCGGCGGCGGCACGTTCTCGTCTTCGCTGCGGAACCCGACGATTGCAGGCGCCACCACGGCCAATTCGGGCACCTATCAGGTCGTGATTTCGCGCGGCGGCTCTTGTTCCGTAACGCGCACGGTGAGCGTGACGGTGAACCCGACGCCCGGAACTGTGACGGCTACTGGGCCGATCTCACCCGTCAGCTTCTGCGCCGGCACGGGCATCAGCGTCCCGTACAACATCAGTGGCGCCTTCACGGGCGGCAACGTCTTCACGGCGCAGCTTTCCAACGCCACTGGTTCGTTTGCGGCCGGCGTCCAGACGCTCGGCACCGTGACCAGCACCACGGCGGGCACCATCAGCGGGACGATTCCGGCGGGTACCCCGGCAGGCACTGCCTACCGGGTGCGGGTCATTGCCTCGACCCCGGCCGACAACGGCCCGGACAACGGGGTTGATCTGACCATCACGGCGCCGTTTACGGTTAGCACTGCCGCTACGCAGTTCGTAGCCGTGGGCGGCACCATCAGCCTGAGCGTGACGGGTGCGCCCAGCGGCGCCACCTACGCCTGGAGTGGACCGGGCTTCACGTCGGCCGCTGCCGCGCCGACCCGCGCATCGGCCACCGCCGCAATGAGCGGCACTTATTCCGTGACTGTCACCAGCGGCGCCTGTACCAGCACGGCCAGCACTTATGTGCGGGTGTTCGACTGTGCCACGGCCAATCTGGCCGCGGGCTTACCAGCTGGGCAGTACTTCGCTTCGTCCACTTTCAACGGCTCGGCGCAAAGCGTTTTCAATGGCGGACAGTGGAATGGCGGCGGCTTCGCGCCGCGCTTCGTGGGCGTCGATTTCGGCGTCCCGGTGAGCTTCAACGCCGTTACGCTGGTGACGAATATGGCGCCGGGCGGCGCCGTGAACCACGAGTTTGAAACCTCGAACGACCTGACGAACTGGACGCCGGTGAGCAATTTCAACGGTAGCATCAACTCCGGCGTGACGATCTTCCGCTCGTTCGCGCCGGTCACGGCCCGTGCCCTGCGGATTCGGACCACGGCCTCGCCCTCGTGGGTAGCTTGGGATAATATCCGGGTGAGCAGCTGCGCGCCGTACATCACCAGCTTCAACCCGGCCAGCGGCCCGGCCGGTACCACCGTCACAATCAACGGCGGCTACCTCACCGGAGCCACATCGGCAGCCTTCAACGGCACGGCGGCAACAGCGGGCTTTGCCGTCATCAACGACAACGTGGTGAAAGCCGATGCCCCGGCGGCCGGCTCGACGGGCTTGTTGACGGTAGCGACGCCGAACGGCACGGCTACTTCGCTGACGGCCTACACTTACAACGTGGCCGTGGCGGTAGGCACCATTTCGCCCACCACCTACTGCGCGGGGGCAGCCATCAGCGTCCCGTTCACCGTTACGGGCGGCACGTTCAGCGGCGGCAACGTCTTCACGGCGCAGCTCGTCGATTCGCTCGGCACTGTGCTGGGTAACATTGGCACCCTGACGGGCACCACGGGCGGCACCATCAGCGGCACTATCCCGGCATCAGCGCCTTACGCGCTGACGGATCGTGTCCGCATCGTGAGCAGCAACCCGTTCACCAACAGCGCGGTGAGTGCAGCCAACCTGACGGTCGTTCAGCTCAACCCCGCCACCGCTACCAGTAACTCGCCGGTGGCAACGGGCGGCACCGTGCAGCTCGATGTGACCAATATCTCGGCTGCTTCGCTCAACACCTACGCGTGGAGCAAGATCAGCGGCGGCGGCACGTTCAGTTCGTCGCTGCGGAACCCGCAGATTCCGGCGGCTACCGTAGCTAACTCGGGCACGTACCAGGTAGTGGTTTCGCGCGGCTCCTGCTCGGTGACGCGCACGGTGAGCGTGACGGTCGATGCGCCCGTCGTGACGCACAGCATCAGCACCAGCCCGCTGGCGGGCACGGCGTTCTGTGCCGGCGACGCCGTGACGATCAACTTTACCACAGTCGGGACTTACGTCTCGCCCGCGCCCTTCGTGGCCGGCAACACGTTCACGGCGTCGCTGATCAACCCGGCAAACGGCGCGGTCATCGCCACCATCGGCAGCCTGAATCAGGGCGGTTCGGCGACGAACCGCAGCCTGAGCGGCACGTGGCCGGCAGGCGTGGGCACTGGGCCGTTCCGGGTGCGGGTATCGTCGGATCAGCCCGGTGTGACCGGCACCGACAACGGCACCAACATCACCCTCACCGACGTAGTGAGCGCTGTGGCCGCCAGCAACTCGCCGGTGGCTTTGGGCGGCACCATCACGTTGAGCGTGACCGGCGCCCCCGCTGGCAGCACCTACGCCTGGACCGCACCCGCAGGTGGCACCATCGTGAACGCCACTACGGCCAACGCGAGCGTGACCAACGCCCAGCCCGGCGACATCGGCACTTACGAGGTGCTGATCAGCCGCAACGGCTGCTCCGTGACCAAGACGGTCAACGTCGAATTCACCACGGCCATTTACACCGATGCCCTCGTGGGCACGGCGTTCTGCGCCGGCGACCCGATCACGATCAACTTCCGCTCGACCGGGACTTACGCGGCGCCCGCGCCTTTCGTGGCCGGCAACACGTTCTACGCCCGGCTCGTGAGCCTGGGCACCGGCGCAGTGGTGGGCACGATTGGCACCCTCAACCAAGGCGGCTCGATCTTCAACCGCAGCATCAGCGGCACGTGGCCGGCCGTGGGGTCGGGTTCGTACCGGGTGCGGGTTGATTCCGATGCCCCCGGCGCCACCGGCTCCACCAACGGCACCGACCTGACGCTCACCGACGTGGTAAGCGCCACGGCGGCCAGCAACTCGCCGATTGCCGCTGGCACGACCCTCACGCTGACCGTAACGGGCGCGCCCGCCGGCTCTACCTACGCCTGGACCGGGCCAACGGGCATCACCATCAGCAACGCCAACACGGCCAACGCGAACGTGACGAACGCACAAGTTGGTGCTTCGGGCACTTACCAGGTGAGCATCAGCCGCAATGGCTGCACGACGGTGAAAACCCTCAGTGTGACGGTAAACCCAGCAGCCTCGGTCATCACCACGGGCACGATTTCCCCGACCACGTACTGCGCGGGCAACGCCATCAGCGTACCGTTTACGGTAAGCGGCGGCGCCTTCGTGGCGGGCAACGTCTTCACGGCGCAACTACTCGATTCGCTCGGCACCGTCATCGGCACGATTGGCACGCTGACGGGCACCAACGGCGGTACCATCAACGGGAATATCCCGGCGGGTACGCCGTATTCGCTGGCTGATCGGGTGCGGGTGGTTGGCTCCTCGCCAGCCACCACCGGCTTGGTCAATGGACAAAACCTAACCATCATCCAGCTTGGCGGCGCTACGGCGGTCAGCAACGCGCCGATCACGGCCGGTGCGACGCTAAGCTTCGACGTGACGGGTGTTTCAGCCGCCTCGCTCAACGCGTATTCGTGGAGCAAGATCAGCGGCGGCGGCACGTTCTCGTCCTCGCTGCGGAACCCGACGATTGCCGC
>JANPLI010000121.1:0-35647 GCA_031426455.1 Hymenobacteraceae bacterium
CCCGCCGCAGCCACCTCACGGCTTAAGGTCCCCGCCGCCACCGCCGCCCACCCGGGCGGTGAGCCAAAACGACCGGGCCGCGACCGTAGCCAAAGAGCTACGGACGCGGCCCGTTCGTTTGGTGGCCGGTTGGCGGCTGGCGGGTAGGCACCCGCTGATGATCTGCCCCCTCACTCCACCACCAGCCGCTGGGTCAGCCCCCCGGCGCGCAGCACGTACACGCCTGGCGGCAGGCCCCGGAGGGGCAGGTTGCTGGTTGCTGGTTGCTCGTCATTGGTTCTGACGACGCGGCCCGTGGCATCGAGCAGCACCAACTGGGTGTTCGCTGGCAGACCGCTGACCTGCACCGTTTGGGTGGCGCGGGCCGGGTTCGGCCAGACTTGCAGCGGGGCGGCTGCCGCTCGGCTGTCGGCTCCGGTGCCCAGCACCCGCTGGCCGAATTCGAGGCGGAAACGGCCCCGGATTTCGCCCGGCTGGTCGGCCCGGAACGTCAGCGCGGGTTGGGTGCGCAGGTCGTAGCGGGTGCCGGTCAGGCCATCCACGAGGGTCAGTGGCTGCCCATCGAAGTTTCGCAGGTTGCTGACCTTTAGTGTGTAATTGCCCGCTGCCGGGGCAACGGCCAGCAGCGGCACGATGGTGCCGGTGGTCAGGGCCTCGGGGCTGAGGCCCTGGACGGCCAGCTCGTCGCCGGTCGTGGTCAGGCTCACGAGCGTAGGCACGGTGCCGGTATTGCGGCCGGGCTTGGCGCCGTCGAAGGTGTCGTCGGTGCTGGCGGTAGCACCCGGTTGGAAGTACACGAACGCCTCGTCGGTCAGGGCATCATCGGCCCCCACCGCGTGGAGCGCCAGACTGATCAGCGGCCGGGTATCCGGGGCCGGGGGCGCGGCGCGGTAGTGCGCCGGGTTGGCGTAGGTGGTGGCCCGCGCCGCCGAGGGCAGCGTCAGGCTGACCGGCCCGGCGCCGGTGACGCGGGTGAAAAAGCCCTGCGCGGCCGGAATCAGCCCATCGGGCAGCGAGCCGATGCCGTTGGCGCGGGTCAGGTAAAGGCCGTTGTTGCCGCCCTGCGTTTGATAGACCGAAATCGACGCGCTCAGGCCCGTGGGCACGGGCACGAGGTCCCAGTTCAGGGGCGCGGCGAAGGCGTTGCCGAGCAGGTGCCAGCCGCTTTTATCATCGTTGCCGATGCCCGTGCCGGTGCGGGTCAGGCCGGTCAATGTCAGGTCGCTCTGGGTCAGGGTGCCGGTGAAATCGGGTTTCACGGCGCCGTTCAGCAGCACCGTGTAGCCCCGGCCGGGCGTCAGTACGTTGGGGAGGGCCGTAGGCGAAACCCAACCCGTGGCGAAGCCCTGGTACGCGGGCGTAATGCCGCCGCGCGTTTCGTCGAAGCCGAACACGTTCGGGAACTGCGCCGCCGGGGGCGCCGCGTAGGGCAGGGCGTTGTAGGCCGGATTTACCAGGGGCGTGAAGCCGGGCGCCGCCAGGTCGCTGACGGCCGAGGCCGTGGTAGGGCTGCTCAGGTGGCGGTAGCCCAGGCCGGGCACCCCGTTCGGGGTGATGTAGCGCTCGACGGTGGCCGTGCCGATCACGCGGCCCGCGCCGCCGTTCACCAGCATCGCCGTGGTGGTGGCGTCGCTCAGTAGGGTCAGCATTCGGCCGTTAGTCAACAGGTTGCCCGCGCCGGTCAGGCGTAGTACCTGCCGGATGCCGAGCGCATTGGTCAGCGTCACGTTGCCGCCGCTGAGGGTCAGGTGGCGAACCGTAGCCGGGAAAGCCGCCCCCGTAACTGCCGCGCCGGTTCCGGCGAAAACGTAGGTCGCATCGGTCGAGTACGTCCGCCCGGCCGTGAGCTGCACATCGCCCTGGGTGGCGGGCGCCAGCGTCAAACCCTCCGGGTGATAGAGCGTGAGCGTAGTCCCGGCTTCGCTGACGAACTGGCCGTTGCCGAACACCGGCTGGCCGTTGAAATCGAGGCTGCCACCGGCCTGCACCCGCAGCGTGCCGGCCACGACCAGGCCGAAATTGGGACCGCTGCTGCTGAGCGTGGCCGCGCCGGTAGGCGTGATCGTGACGTCGTAGTACGACCCGAATTCGAGCGTTTCCACGGTCGTCACCAGTAGGTCCAGCCCGAACGGCGCGCTGGCAGCCGCTTCCCCGGCGGGCGTCGTCACGGCCAGCGGGCCGGTCGTGGCGTCGGGCGGCACCGTGGCCGTAATCTGGGTGCCAGCGCCGTTCACGCTGAACACCGCCGGCCGGCCGTTGAAGCGCACCAGCGTGGCATTGGTGAAGCCCGTGCCGGTGATGATCACCCCGGCGCCCACCGGCGCGTGGCCGGGCGTCACGGTCGTGATCACGGGTTCGGCCACGGCGCCGGTCACGTTGAACGTCAGGCCGTTGGAAGCGCCGCCGGCGGTGGTCACCACCACCGGGCCGGTGCTGGCGCCGACAGGCACGGTGGCCGTCAGGCTGGTGGCGGAACCGGCGCTGAACGCTGCCGCCACCCCGCCGAAGGTCACGCCGGTGGCGCCGCTCAGGTTCGTACCCGTCACCGTGACGGTGGTACCCACCGGCCCGCTGGCGGGGGCCAGGTTGCTCAAGGTGGGCGCGGGCGGCACCGTCGGTCCGGTCGGCGGCGTGAAGCGCGCCACGAAGGCATCGGCGGACGCGCCCGTCGCCGTCAGGGTCACGCCGTTCTGCGTCAGCGTTCCGGTGAAGGCGCCCACCACGTAGGCGTCGAGGCCGTTGGGCGTCAGGGCCAGGCCTTCGCCGTAGGCAAACGACTGACTGCTGCCCGGGGTGGCCTGCTGCGCCCACGCCCAGGCCGTGCCGGTGCTGGTGGTGCGGGCCACGAACGGCGCCGCACTCGGGGTACTCAGGCTGGTGGTGCCGAAGGTGGCGCTCGATCCGAAGAACCCGGTCACGGTCACGCCCCCGGTACCGTCGGGCCGTAGCCGACTGGTCTGCACGGTATTGCCCGGTGGGCAGGTGGCCGTCGTCAGGCCCTGCTGCCAGAAGCCGCCCGCCGCCAGTTGCGCCACGCCCGCCCAGCCGCCGCCGTTGGGCAGGTTGATCGGGTTGTTGCCGAAGGCGCCGCTGCCGGTGCCGTAAGCGGCCACCAGCACGGTGCCCTGGCCGGTGACGGCTACATCGGTGGCGAAATCATCGGCCGCGCCGCCGCCCTGCGCCAGCCACGCCACGGCGCCGGTGGCGTTGTTCAGGCGCACGAGCAGGGCATCGGCCCCACCGGCGGAGTTGAGTGGGTTGAAGCCGTTGGTGGGCGTGGTGGTCAGGCCATTGCCGGCGAATTGGCCGGCTGCGTAAATCGAGTTGGTCTGCGCGGAGAACGTCACGCCTTGCAGCGCATCGTAGGCGGCGGCGCCCACGCGGGTGGCCCAGGCCCACTGGCCGGTGCCGGTGTTGAGCTGCGCCGCAAAGCCGTCGGTACCCCCCGCACTGGTCAGCGTCAGGGCGCTGCTTTCGAGCGCCAGCGTCCCCTGGAAAGTACCCGCCACGGTGAGGTTGCCGTTGAAATCGATGGCCACCGCCGCGCCCGCCGCCGGCAGGGCCGAGCCGAAGCCCACGGCCCATTGCCAGGCGCCCGCGCTGCTGCACATCGCGACGAAGCCGCGCGCGATGGCGCCGTTGGGGTTCGTCAGGGTCTGCGTGCCAAAGGCGGAGGCGTACGTAAAGGTGTTGGCGAAGACGCCCGTGACGTAGGGCTGGCCGTTGGTGTCGAGCGTCAGCCCGCGAATCGACTCGGAGCCGACGCCGCCCAGCCGCACGGCCCACTGCACGGCGCCGGTGGCGTTGTACTTCACCAGAAAGGCGTCCTGCGAACCGCCCGGCGCCGTGAGCGTGACGCTGCCGAAGGTGGCCGTATTCAGAAAGTGCCCGGCCACGTACACGTTGCCCTGGCCGTCGGTGGCGGTGGCGAAGGCGTGGTCGGCATTGGCGCCGCCGCCCGCCTGGGGCCAGCCAGCCGGGCCGGTGCCGCCGCCGCCCGTCACGGTGAAGGTGCTGCTGCTCAGCACAGGCCCACCGCCGGGGGTAGTGACGGCCAGCAGGCCGCTGGTGGCGCCCACGGGCACGGTGCAACTCAGGCTGGTGGCCGACGAGGCCGTGATCGGCGCCGGGGTGCCGTTGAGCGTGACACTGGTGGCGCCGCTCAGGTTCTGGCCGCTGATGACGACCGTGCTGCCCACCGCGCCGCTCGCCGGCGAGAACCCGCTGACGACGGGCGCCGCCAGAAAATCAGTGGCGCTGACCGCCGTGCCCGCCGCCGTGGTGGCGCGCAGCCGCCCCGTCCGGACGCCCGCCGGGGCCGTGGCCGACAACTGTGTGCCCGACAGCACCGTGACGGCGGTAGCGGCCGCGTTATCGAAGGTGACGGTCGTCGCGCCGACCACGAAATCCGTCCCTACCACACTCACCACCGTGCCCGGTCCGCCGCTGGCGGGCGTGAAGGCGGTGATCGTCGGCACCGAAGGCAGCACCGTGAACGTGCCCGCCGACAGCCCCGTGCCGCCCACCGATCCCGCCGCCACCTGGCCCGAAGGCGCGCCAGCGGGTACCGTGAAGGTCAGGCTCGTGGCATTCTGGCTCGTGCTATTGACCACGTAGCCACCCACCGTCACCACCACCACGTCGGCCAGGTTGGCGCCGTTTACCGTCACCACCGTGCCCGCCACGCCGCTGGTGGGCGTAAAGCCGCTGATGGTGGGCGGCGAAATCAGCGTGAAGCTTTGGGCGGAGGTCACGTTGCCGGCGGGCGTCAGCACCTGAATCGGCCCGCTGACGGCCCCGGCGGGTACTTCGGCCGTCAGAATCTGCGACGTGGGGGTGCTGAACACCGTCGCCGCGACGCCGCCGAACCGCACGGCCGTGGCGCCGGGAAGCCCCAGCCCAATCAGACTCACCACCCTGCCCGGCCCGCCGCTGGTGGGCGCAAAGCCGGTGATCGTCGGGCCGAGGACGGTGAACGCGCGCCCGGCCGTGCCGCCCGTGGTCGTGACGACCACCGGCCCGGACGTAGCGCCGCCCGGTACCCGCACCACGATGGTGGTAGCGTCGGCGGAAGCGATATCAATCGCGGCCACGCCGTTGAAAGTCACGCCGCTGACGGACGCCAGGTTGGTGCCGAACAGCGTGACCTGCTGACCCGTGCGGGCACTGGTCGGGCTGAGGGCCGTGAGGGTGGGCGCGGGCGGCACGGCCGCGCCAAGCTGGGCGATGAACGCCGGGCTGGCCGTGGTGAGAGCGGGTAAGCCCGGCAAGGTCACCGGTGCGTTCGTCGTCAGGCGGCCGATCACCACCGCGTTGCCCGCACCGTCGAGCGTCAGGCCATCGGCTAATTCCGTGTCGGCGCCGGCTATCCGGGTCGTCCACGCCCAGGCGCCGGTGCTGGTCAGCGTGGCTGCAAACAGATCCTGCTGCCCGCTGAAAGGCAGCGTCGCGGACCCAATCGACGTGGTAGTTTGCCCCAGCAGGCTTGCCGAATAAATGCCCGTCGCGCGGATGCGGCCGTCGGCCCCCACCGCGAGATTCGACAGATACTCATTGGCGGGACCACCGCTAAGGGTGCTCCACTGGTGGGTGCCGGTGCTGCCGCTGAGCCGCACCACAAAGGCATCGGAATAGCTATTTGAATTGCCGAGCGTATTGCCGGTGCCCCAGGTCAGTGTGCCGGTGCAGGAGCCACCGACCACGGCATTGCCGGCCGCGTCGAGGGCTAGTGCTGTGGCGGAGCAGCTGCCGCTGCTGCTGCTGCTGCCCGACCGGCTGGCGACGAGCCAGCGGCCCGCGCCCGACGCCGTCAGCTGCGCCACCACGCCCACCGAAAAGCCGAGGCCGCTGGCGGTCAGGCCAGCCAGGGTAATGGTAGTCGGAGTATTGGATCCGGTACATTGCCCCGCCACGGTTACGTTGCCGGACGCGGGGTCCACGGCGATGGCGGCCAGTCCGCCGGTCGTGCCGCCGGCAAAGCGGTGCGCCCATTCCCAGGCGCCCGTCGTGCTCAGGCGCGCCACGAAGTCGTCGGCACTGGCCGCGTCCAGGGTCAGCGTACCGAGCTGGAGCCTGGCGCTGGCCCGCCCGACCACATACGTGTTGCCGGCAGGGTCGAGGGCCAGGTCCGTGATGCCGGGGCTGAGCGTGGTGGGGCTGGCGGCCCAGAGCCACTGGCCGGCCGGGCTGCGGCGCGCCACGAAGGCCGTCACGCCGGTGGTGTCGCCGCGCAGGGTGATGCTGCCCAGGGGCAGTTGGCCGCGGAAGTAGCCGCCCACGGTCAGGGTGCCGGCGCCATCGACTGCCACGGCCCGGAGCGCATCTGTACCGCTGCTGCCCACGCGCTCGGCCCAGAGCCAGGCGCCCGCCGACGTGAGCGCGCCGACGAACCCGTCGGTATAGCCCTGCGCCACGAGCGTGGTGGCGCCAAACGCGGCGCTCCCGCTGAACTGGCCCACTACGTACAACGTCCCGACCGGGGAGCGGGCCACGTCGGCGAGCGTAACGTTTGGCAGGCTGCCGCTGCCGCTGCCGAGCGTGGTGGCCCAAGTCCACGGGTCCGGCGTCGGCGGAATCACGGTAAACGGATCCAGCGCCGAAGTGTAGCCGCCCGGCCCGAGCAGGCGGAGCGGGCCGCTGGCGACGTTGGGCACCGTCAGGGTCAGGCTGGTGGGCGTGGCGCCGGTGATGGGGGCCGGGGTGCCATTCAGCTCGGCCGCCGCTACGTACGTCAGGTTGGTGCCGGTGATGGTGATGGTGGCGCCGGGGGCGCCGCTCTGCGGGCTGACGCCCGTGACGGTAGGCGCGTTAGCCACCAGCACGGTGAAGTCGATGGCCGACGTAGCCGCCGTGAAGGGGGGGCGCAGCACGATGCGCCCGCTCGGGCCGGGCGGCACCGTGAGCGTGACGCTGGTGGCGGTATTGGCCGTGATCGCCGTGTTCACCCCGCCGATGCTCGCGCTGGCCAGGCCGCCCAGGTTAGTGCCCGTAACCGTGACGCTGCTGCCCGGCACCCCGCTGGCCGGCGCGAAGCCGGTAATGGTCGGCTCGGGCACCACCTGAAACGCCGTGCTGCTGGCCACGGTGGCCGCTGGCGTCGAGACGCGGATGGGGCCGGTCGTCACCCCCGGTGGGGCCACAGCTTCGAGCTGCGACCCATTGATGGCCCGGAAGCTGGCCGCCGGCTGGCTGCCGTTGCCGAAGTACACGGCCGTGGCGTAGCTCAGGTAAGCGCCCGTAAGGGTCACGGTTACGCCTGCATTGGCCGTGCTGCCGCCGGGGGTGAAGCCCAGCAGCGTAGGCTGCCCTGCGATCTGGAATGGGCCGCTGACATCGTAGAAGATGTTGTTGGCCGCTGCCACCATCACATAGCAGTTGGTGGCGGCGGTGTTGGGCACGGTGATGGCGCGCGCGCCATTATTGGGCACGTTGGCCGCCAGGGTGGTCGGGAAGGTCCGGCCGCCGTCGGTGGAAAGCAGAATATTGACCGTCGGACAGCTCACCGGCGCGGCCGTGGTGTTGGCCACGTTCCAGGTCACCACCTGAGTAGCGCCGGCGCCCCACGCGGGGTTGCTGCCCGCGCCGCGTGCCGGGCTGGTGACCACGAACGGCCCGGCCGCGCTGCTGAACGTGAGGACCACGTCGCCGTCGGCGCCGCCCGCCGCCACCGTACTGTACTGGTCGCGCACGAGGCAGCGGAACGTCATCGTGCGCGCCACCGTCGGCAGCGCTTCGCCCCAAGGTAGCTGGCCCGCCTGCCAGGTGCCGAGCGCCGGCACATAGCGGGTGCCGCTGGCGGTTGGCGGCCGCGAGCGCACGAGCGGTGGGGTCTGGCCGGGCACCTGCACAGTGCTGGCGATGGGCGTCGGTCCGGCCGGACCGAGGTCCACTTCGTCCCAGGCGTACGTGAGGGGGTGGCCGTCGGGGTCAGTGGCGGTGGCACTCAGTTGGAAAGGCGTGCCGATGGGCAGCACCCGGTTGGGGGGCAGCGTCAGGGTGGGTGCGCGGTTGCCGGTTGCCGCCACGGAGCCGCACGAGCGGCTGGCGAGCGTGGCGAGTACTTCTTCGCGGGTGCCAGCGTGGAAGTACAGGTCGTTGCCGGGTTGCAGGTTGTCGGGGGCGCACACGTCGGCGTAGCCCATCAGCGTCGAGCCGGAGCCCGGCTCCCAGGCGGCCTGGGCCATCCGCTGTCCGGCGTTGGCGCACGCGCCGGCCGTGGTGTTGAAGGTGTGGCTGGCCCCCAGCTGGTGGGCCAGTTCGTGCGCGGTGATGTAGGCGGAGCGGTAGCCCGTGACCGGGAGGCCGATCCGGCTCGACCCCCACGCCTTGTTGGTATTACAGATGCTCCCGATGCTGGCGACGCCGTCGTCGCCGACCGACAGCACGTGGCCGATATCGTAGGTGCCCACGCCGAGTACCAGATCCAGATTCGTCTGGTTCTCGTCGCGCGGGTCTTCGTCCGGGTACGGGTCGGTGGCGCCGTTGGAGTAGATCAGCTGGTCGTTGTTGGCGACGAGCAGCAGCCGAACGCCCGCGTCGCGCTGGAAAATGCCGTTGGCTTGGTTGACCAGCGTGGCCACGGCGGCCTGCGTCCGCTGGATACTCGTGGCGGTTGGCGTGGTCGGAAACAGCGCCGTGAACTCGCCCCGCACGGCCAGTGCCAGCCGGTAGGTGCGCTCGGTGGTGCCACTGACCCGAGCGGCGGCCGACGTCGGGTTGGCGCCCGGCGCGGGTCGTTGGTGGGCGTCGGCCGCGTCCAGGGTGCCGCAACCGCCGCCCGTCTGGCGGGTAGCGCGGTGAGTGAATGCGAGATAATGGGCAGCGTCAGCCGGCGAAACGGCCTCGATTGCCGTTGGCCCGCCTTCGCTGCCCAGCAGCAGCGCGTGAAAGCCCAGCGGCCCCACGTCGCAGCGCACGGTGGCGGTGGGGTCTTCCACGCCCACGCCCGCGTAGGTCTGAATGTCAGGATAGCGGGCGGCCAGGCCGGGGGCCATCACCTGGGTGCGCACCAGCCGGAACCGGCGGGTGGAGCCGTCGGGCAATGGCAGTCCGATTTCGACCGGCGGCCGCGCCGCGCCGCGCTGCCCCGTGGCGCCCGCGGCCTCGTCGGGCGCCAGCGTGAGTTGCGCCCGTAGGGCCGCCACGTCGAGCGTGAAGGCGCGGTAGGCTGCCAGCCGGCTGGTCTCCGGACTGGCCGATGCCGCGCGCTGGGCGGCGGCATCGGCCACCCAGTAAGCGGGCAACGGCGCGGCGCGGTTGGCGGGCGGGGGCACGGCCGGGGCGGTTTGTGCCCAAGCGCTGGGGCCTGGCATTAGGGCTGTCAGCAGGGCCGTCAGCAGGGCGGGGAGGTAGCGGAAACGGGGCATCGGCGGGCGGAAAAGAAGGGCTGCCCAGCCGCCAAAGCGTACCGGGACGCTACAAAAATACTTTTTTACCCCCCCCGCCCGCCACCAAACCCCGGCGAGCGGTCAACACCGGGCGGCGAACGGTTGCCGGATGGGGGTGAGTGGGGGCGGGGACCCCAGCACCGTTAAGTTTCAGGTATTCGGTGTTGGGTGTTTGGCTTTGGGTCTCTGACGGCTCTGTTTTCCATGCTGAACCCCTAAAATCCAATAACCGGAGACCCAACGCCAACCGCGCCCGTTCAGCACGGAACGGCACGGCGGGGGAAGGGTAGGGGCGCCCGCCGCTGCGCGCCGGTGCGATAATTTTGCGTCCTCATCCCCTTTAGCCGTCCGCGTAACCGTTTGCCTCCGATGCCCAAAAAGTCCCCTGCCAGCGCCTCGGCCAGCGCGCTCGTTCACATTGCCACGCCGACGGCGGGCGTCTTCTCGAAAGCGCAGAAGGAGTTCAACCGCCTCACCAAGCGCGTGGGGAATCTCGAAACGGAGCTGGCTGATTTTCAGCAGGCGGCGATGGACCTGCGGCGGCGGGTGCAGGAAGAATACCGCCCCTTGCAGGCCCAGCACGATGCCCAGCGCGCCGAAGTGGTGCCCGTGCTGGACGCCGCCTACCGGGCCAAAAACAAGCTCACGGCCAACGAGCGTCTCAAAATCAAGGAGATGCTGGCGCAGGCTTTTTTCGATCTACCGCAAAAGGGTTTCGACCAGCTCCAGCCCATCCTCGACCGCTACACCCCCCCCCGCGCCGCCGAAGCCGACGCGGAAGACGACCGCCTGACGGCCGCGATGATGCAACAGCTCTTCGAGCAGCAGTACGGCCTCAAATTCGACCCCAGCGTCGATATCAGCTCGCCGGAAAAATTCAGGGCCTACGCCGAGCAGTTGATGAACGAGCAGCAGGCCGCCTGGGAAGCCGAAGAAGCCGCTAAAGAAGCCCGCCGCGCGCAGCGTAAAAAAACGCCGAAACAGCAGGCCGCCGAGGAGAAAAAGGCGCTGGAAGAAAAGTCCGTCACGCAGGCCGTGCGGACGATCTACCGCGACCTGGTGAAGGCCCTGCACCCCGACCGCGAGCCGGATGAGGCCGAAAAAGCCCGCAAAACCGAACTGATGCAGCGGGTCACGGCCGCCTACGAGAAAAACGAGCTGCTCACGCTGCTGCGCCTGCAACTGGAGCTGGAACACATCGACCTGACGCACCTGGAGCAGTTGGCCGATAGCCAGTTGGCGCCCTACAACAAGCTGCTGCGCGAACAGGTCCGCGATCTGGAACAGACCCTGTTCGAGGAGCAGATGGCCGTCAGCGAGTACAGCGGCGGTTTCGGGCCGACGTCGGCCGCGAGCCTGAAATTTAGCTTCGAGTGGAAGAAGCGCGACCTGCAGACGCGCGTCGACAAGCTCACCGCCGACGTGGAAGCGATGCGCACCGATGTCGGCGCCGTGAAGACGTTCCTGAAAGGGTTCCGGCTGGTGCGGCAGTAGGGCGGGCGGCGCCCTGAACCCGGCTGCGGCGGCCTCACCGGGCGGGGAAAATTTGAAAACCCCCTTGTTTGCCCGCGCGGCGGTGTTTCTTTGTGGCCCGTCCCGGTGCCGCTGTTTCACTCCCCGGCGGCCGGGGCGCCCCCGATGCGTTTCCTGATCGTGCTTGGCGGGCTGCTGCTGGCGGGCGGGCCGTTGCTGCCGTCAGTGGCGGCGGCGCCGACTTCGGCAGCTGCTTCAGCTTCCGCCAAGCAATGGCTGGCGCGGGCCATTGCGCAGGTTTATGAGCAGCCGGATTCGGCCCTGCTGCTGGCCCGGCAAGTGGTGACGCTGGCCCGCGCCGCGCACGACCCGCTCCAGGAAGGGTCGGCCTGGAACTGCATTGGGGCCGTGCATTACACCCGCGATGTGTATCGCCCCGCGCTACGCGCTTACACCCAAGCGCTGCAGTGTTTCGAGGCGGCCGGCAACCGCAGCCAGCAGGCGGCGGTGTTGAACAACCTCGGCAGCCTGTGCCTGACGATGGACCTCCACGAGGCCTCGTACCGCTACTTTCAGCAGGCCCTGGCGATGGAACTGGCCCTGCAACCGGATTCGACGGGCGCGGCCCTGTGCCTCGGCGGTAGCGGGGTGGCGCTGGCCGCCCTCAACCGCCTGCCGGAGGCGCTGGACTGCTACCGCCGAACCCTGGCGCTCTACCGCCGGGAGCACGACCGCGCCAGCGAAGCCCAAACCCTGAGCTATGTCGGGGCGGTGTACGTGAAACAGCAGCGGTTCGCGGAGGCGCTGCAAACCTTCGAAAAGGTGCAGCAGATGGGCGTAAAATCAGCTGACGGTCTGACCAACCTGGAAGTGTTGCAGGGCCTCGGCGACGCCTACCGGGGCCTGGGGCAGTGGGCGAAAGCTGCCGGCTACTACGAGGCCCGCCTGCGCGCCGACCCGGAAATGCCCGGCAACCTGCACGACAGCTTCAAGCGCCTGGCCGACGTGCAGCACCGCGCCGGCAACGACCGCGCCGCCTACCAGGCGCTGCGCCGTTTCGTGGGCCTCAACGATACGCTCAATGACCGCGAAGCCGCCCGCCGCCTGACTGACCTCGAAGCCCGCTACCGTACCCGCGACCTGCAACGCGCCAACCAGGTGCAGCGCCTGACCATTGCCCGCAAAAACCAGCTCGCCGCCTTCGGCTTCGGCACGGCGGCGCTTGTGCTGCTGGCGGCCGGCGCGCTAGCGTGGCTCTTCGTGCAGCGCACCCGCGCCAACCGGCAACTGGCGCTGGCCAACGCCACCATCAGTCGCGCCGATGCGCAGAAGGAGGTGCTGTTGCAGGAGATTCACCACCGCGTCAAGAACAACCTCCAGCTCGTCGGCTCGCTGCTGGGCTGGCAGGCCGAAACCACGCCCGCCGCCGCGCCCGCGCTGGCGGCTAGTCAGGCGCGGCTCCATTCGATGGCGCTGATCCACGAGCATCTGTACCGGGCCGACGACCTGAGCCATATCCGCCTCGACCAGTACCTCGGCCAGTTGCTGCAAACCCTGCAGGCGGCGCACGTCAGTCCGCAGCAGGCGGTTCAGCTGACTACCGCTATCGAGCCGCTGGCCGTGGAGGCGAAAGACGCCATTCCGCTGGGCCTGATTACGAATGAGTTGGTGGCCAATACCTACAAGCACGCCTTTCGGGGGCGCCTCACTGGTCACCTGCACGTGGCGCTGACGGCCCAGGGCCGAACCGGCTTCCGCCTCACCCTCACCGACGACGGCGTGGGCCTGCTCGCGCACCTGGGTCCAAAACCCGCCGCCGAGCTGCCCTCCCTCGGAATGCAACTCGTGCGCACCCTTAGCCGCCAGCTTCGCGCCACCTTTACCATCGAACCTAATCCACCCACCGGCACCCGCTTCTGCATCGAAAGACGGAGCGACTAGTGACTAGTGACTGTCTTACGTGCCACCTCGCACCTACCGCACTTCGCACCTACCGCACCTCGCACCTACCGCACCTCGCACTTCGCACCTCGCACTTCGCACCTACCGCACTTCGCACCTCGCACCTACCACACCTCGCACCTCACACCTCGCACCTCGCACCTACCACACCTCGCACCTCGCACCTATCACACCTAGCACCTACCCCAATGGCTTCTATCCTGATCGTTGAAGATGAATTGCTGATTGCCGGCGAAATAGCCCGTGCGTTGCGGCGGTTGGGGCACGAGCCGCTGGAGCCCGTCGATAACTCCGACGATGCCCTGGCGGCCCTGGCCGAACGCACCCCGGACCTGGTGCTGATGGATATCCACATCGCCGGCGATACTGACGGCATCGCCACGGCCCTGCTCGTGCGGCGGCAGTTTGGGGTGCCCGTGGTATTTCTCACGGCCCAGGCCGACGCTGCCACGCTGGCCCGCGCCAAGCTCGCCCGGCCCGCCGGCTACATCCTGAAACCCTTCTCCGACGACACCCTGCGCGCCCAACTGGAGTTGGCCCTTTACGCCGCTAACCAGGAGCGCCACGTCGGCGTCTCCGAAAGCCGCGCGGAGCCTGAATCTACCGCCACCCCCGACACCGCCGAACTGCCGCCCGGCCCGGTGCGCTTCTTCTTCCTGAAAAAGGGCACCGGCTACGTGAAGGTGCGGGTGGAAGACATTCTGTACCTCGAAGCCCTCGAAAACAACGTCCGTCTCTTCACCACGCAGGGGCAGTTCATCGTTTTTCAGCCGCTGCGCGAAGTCGAGCAGCGCCTGCCGGACCCGCCGTTCTTTCGCGTTCACCGCGCTCACATCGTGAACCTCGACCAGGTGCAGGGCTACGAAGAAGGCTGTGTCCTGTTCAACCGCACCGACGCCGTGCCCGTGAGCCGCTCGTGCAAAGAGGCGCTGAAAAAGCGGTTGAATGTGTTGTAGCGTGGTTTTCGTCGGGAGTCTAAGTACGGTTCTTTCCTGCTTGTCGGCTGCGGGGCGAAGCCCCTGGCTACACTCCATTCCTCATTCCTCATTCCTCATTCCCCCATTGCTAAGGTCAAACCACCACGCCCTTACATCCTCGTAGCCCAGGGCGCGGTAGCGTTCGGCGTAGGCTGTGAAGGCGGCGCGGGCTTCGGCATCGGCGGCATCGGTGGGGAAGTCGAGGAGCGTGACGCGGCCGGTGGCGGGTTCCTCGACTACGCGGGCGGGCAACGGATCGGGGGCGGCGATGGGCGTGCTGCCGGTGGGGGCGCCGCACAGAATTTCGGTGGGCGGCGCGGCGGGCCGGGCGAAGAGCGGGCCGAGCTGCGGGTGCGTCAGCACGGCGCGCAGGTCGATTTGGAGTTGGTCGGCTTCGGGAGCGTTGACGCGGCCTTCGGCGCCCAGGCGGCGCAGCAGTTTCGTGACGTCGTCGGCTGACTGGAGGCGGCGCAGCGCGTTCCGCAGCCGGTTGACGCGCTCGCGGCTGGCGGCGCGGGTAGCGTCGGCATCGAAAGAAAGCACGTCGGCAGCGCGGCGGCGCAATTGCAGGCGCGGCGCCCAGGGCGTAGTAGGAGCGGGGCGAAGCCCATACCGGGCGTCCGGATCAGCGGACGCGGCGCGGGCGGGCGGCGCCGGTTCGCCGGCGCTCAGCACGTACCGGGTGCCGTCGGTGGTGGTGGTGGTGGTTTCGGTAGTGGGCAGCAGCGGCAGCACGGCGCGCAGGAGCTTGTCCATCTGGTCGGGCAGGCCGCCGGCTTCTTTGTCGGCCTGGTCGGGCTGGCGCGTCAGGATGTAGAGCCGGTTGCGGGGGCGCGTGAACGCCACGTAGAGCATATTGAGGTTCTCGACGAACGTGCGCTCCATTTCGGCCCGGTACTGCGCGGCCAGCACGGTGGCTTCCAGGCCTTTGTTCAGGTTCACGACGGCCACCGGCGGCATCGGTACGGGCGCCAGCATCAGGGGAAGTTCGGTTTCAGCCAGCTCGCCCCAGAGCAGCGTCCCGTTGCGGGGTTTCATCGGCCAGTCGGCGAAGGGCACGATGACCACGCCGTAAGCCAGACCCTTGGACTTATGGATCGTGGTGATCGTCACGGCGTCGCGGCCTTCGGCGGGCGTGTTCACGCTCAGGGCGTGGGCGCGGGTTTCCCAGTGGTCGAGGAAGGCGCCGAGGTTATTGCCGTGGCGCAGGCTGAAATCGAGGGTGATGTCGAGCAGCCGCAGCAGGTAATCGGCTTCCGCCGGGGCGCAGGCCAGCAGGTCGAAGGCCGTCAGCAGTTGTTCGGCGGCTTCGTAGAGGCTCAGGCTGGTGAGCTTTTCGGGGGAAGCGCCCGCAAAGCCCAGCGCCGCCACTTCGGCCCAGAACGGAGTGGCGTCGGGCTGTTTGGCGTCGCTAAGGGCGCTGATCTGGCGGAGGCGCACCGGGTCGGGCTGTCTTTGGCGCACCACTTTGTCGAGCAGCAGCAGCGCCCCGGCGCGGGCCAGGCCGTCGGCGGGTTGGTGGAGGACGCGCAGGAAACTCACGACCAGGTTCACGGAATCGGCGAAGTCGAGCTGCAGTGAATCGCGCGAGATGATCGGGTAACCGGCCAGTTTCAGGAAGCGCGCCACGGCGCGGCTGTTCTTGTTGGAGCGGCAGAGCACGGCCACATCGGCGAGGCGGAAGCCGTCGGCCAGGGCCTGCTCGATCAGCGCGCGGGTGCGCCAGAGGGTGGCCGTGGCGTAGTCGAGGGTATCGGTGGCGGCGTAGCCGGGCAGCGCGGCGGCGGTCAGGGTGCCGGTAGGGGCGTCGTAGGCGCGGGCGCCCGACTGCCGGGGCACCAGCAGCAGTTCGATGTGCGCCACGGGGTCGGCCTGCCGCGCGGGCGGCACGGCCTGCCGGAACGAGGCTTCGTAGAGGTCGGCCAGCAGCGGCACTTCGTCGCCCCAGGCATCGCGCACGGCGCTGAAGAACGCGTTGTTGAACTCCACCAGTTGCCGCGCCGAGCGGTAGTTCTCGGTCAGCGTCTGGGGGTTGATGCGGTTGTCGGCCAGCGTCATATAACGGTCCACGAGCAGGTTGAGCGTCTCCGGGTTCCGGATGCGCTCCAGCAGCTTGCGCGGGTCGCGCTGGTAGAGGCGCACGATCTGTTCCAACTCGCCGCCGCGCCAGCGGTAGATGGCCTGCTTGGCATCGCCCACCAGCAGCGAGCGCTTGCCGCTCCCCACCGACTCCACGATCAGCGGCAGCAGGTTGTTGAACTGCAGGGCCGAAGTGTCCTGAAACTCGTCGATCAGCAGGTGGCCGTAGCGCTCGCCGAGGCGCTCGTAGAGGAACGGCAGCGGCTCGCTCAACACCACCTTCGCGATGTGGCGGTTGAAGGCCCCGATCAGCACCAGCCCGCGCTCGCGGCAGATGTCGGCCACGCGCGTCTGCACCTGCCCCAGCAGCGTGAGGTGCAGGTGGTGCTGGAGCATCGCGGTGAGCAGGATATGCGCCGCCGCCGCCGCCGGGCGGCGTTCTTCCAGCTGGGCGTAGAGGTCGGCCAGGTCGGCGCTGACGGCGGCCACGCGCGCTTTCACGGCGGGGGGCGCCGTTTGGGTCGTCCAGCGGTCCTGCTCGATGGTTTCGAGCGTCCGCGTTTTCGGCCCGCCATCGGGCTTGAGCCGTTCCGCCCAATTGCGCAGGTAAGCGGGCAGCCCCACCGCCCCGTAGTAAAAGTCCTTGTCGGTCAGCCCGCCGTCATCCAGCAGCCGCGTCGCATCTTCGGAGAGTTGGCGCAGGGGCGCTTCCAGTTCGCGCAGGCGGTCGGTAAGGGCTGCGCGCAGGGTTTCGTAGAAGGCCAGGTCGCGGCCGTCGGCGGTGAGCTCGCGCACGGCGTCGAGGGCCGTGTCGTTGAAAAGGTGCTTGCTAAACTCGACGAGCTTGTCGGTGAGCGTGTACACCGACTTGTCCTCCGCCGTCTGCTCCTCCGCGAAATCGCGCAGCAGGGCCGTCAGGCGGGTGTCGTCGGGCGTTTCGGTGCGGTTCACGCGGTCCAGCAGGCGCCCGA
This sequence comes from Hymenobacteraceae bacterium, assembly GCA_031426455.1. Lineage (GTDB taxonomy): Bacteria > Bacteroidota > Bacteroidia > Cytophagales > Hymenobacteraceae > JANNMJ01. The sequence continues at coordinate 16,849 of JANPLI010000121.1, forward strand.
CGGCCTCGCGCACGATGCTGTCAGTGTCCATCTCGACCTCAAAACCGGCGGGCAAATCCAGGTCGCGGGCGAAGGTGCTGACCACGCGCTGGCCGAACGAGTCGATGGTCGAGACGGCGAAGTCGGCGTAGTCGTAGAGCAGGCGCCGGAACGTGGCGGCGGCGCGGCGCTGCACCTCGGCGCGGCGGGCTTCGGGGGTAGTATGGTCGGGCAGGGCGCCGTCAGCGGCCAGGTCGAGGGCCAGGTCGTCGAGGTAGGCGTCGGTGGCGGTGGTGGCGGCGTCAGGGGTGCTGTCGGGCAGCAGTTCGCGCAGCTTGGCCACGATGCGGGTTTTCATCTCGGCCGCCGCGTCGTTGGTGAACGTCAGCGCCAGCACCCCACTGAAGCCCCGGTCGGTGGGCGTGGCCAGGGCCAGGCGCAGGTATTCGCGGGTCAGCGTATAGGTTTTGCCGGAACCGGCGGAGGCGGAGTAAACGGTGAGCTGTGGCATCCGGCCGAAGGTACGGCGGGGCATAAAAAAGCCCTGCCTATCGGGAAAGGCAGGGCGCTGGTACGCGTAACGGTTCGGGACGATTCAGATCTCGCACCCAGTTTAGCCGATAGGCGGGTATGGCCGACCTTTGCCCGCCTAACCCTCCGTTCTGCCAATGCTCACCCGCCTGCACCTCCAGAATTTCACCGTCTTCGCCGATGCCGATTTCGAGTTCAGCCCCGGCCTGAATGTGCTGGTCGGCACCAATGGCACGGGGAAGAGCCACGTGCTGAAGGTGGGGTATGCGATGTGGGACGGGGTTCCACCAATTGACGTTCCACACGAACGTTATCTTGAGCCCTTATTCTTAGTAAAAGACACAAGCCACCTAATCAGGCGCGATGCCGAATGGGCGCTTGTTTCGGGTTGGCGAAGTGAACACGATGGTTCCTCCGTTCATATCAAAATTCCTGTTCAGTCAAAAACGACATCCGTTCATTATGCGGGACGAACTTCTAGACGGATCTTCATTCCATCGAAAGAAGTGCTTTCCTTTTACAAAGGCTTCGTTTCTGTTTACGATTACCGTGAAATCGCTTTTGATTCAACATATCCGGACCTTTGTCGCCGTCTTGGGCTGCCGCTGCTGCGGCAATTAGACGCACAAATTGTGGACGTCCTAACGGCATTGGAGACTGCAATGGGCGGAACTATTAGAATCGAAGACGAAGAGTTTTTATTCATTCCAGATGATAGTCGTACGGGCTTAGTTATCAACCTTTACGCCGAGGGCCTGCGGAAATTCGGCACGCTCTGGCAGTTGCTGCGCAACGGCTCCCTCACCCCCGAAACCACGCTGTTCTGGGACGAACCCGAAGCCAACCTGAACCCCGCGCTGCTCAAGAAACTGGCGGCGGTGCTGGCGGCGCTCGCCCGGCAGGGGTTTCAGATCATCCTCGCCACGCACAGCCTGTTTCTGCTGAAGGAGCTGCACATCCTGAGCCGCGACAAGCAGGAGAAGGCGTTGCCCATCCGCTACTTCGGCCTGAGCGCTGGCCCCGACGGTGCCACGCAGGTAGATGTCGCCGACGAATTGCCGATGCTGCCCACCATTGCCGCGCTCGATGCGGAAGTGCAGCAGTCCGGCGAATACCTGACCCTGGCCAACGACGACGATGACTACGCTGACTGAGGGCGCGCTCACCTTCTCGTTTCTGGCGACGTGGGCAGTCATCAAATACGACGACACCGCGTTCTACCGCCGGCTCATCACGCGCACCGGGGCCGACCTGGCAGCCGTCGATTTCGCCGTGGCCCCCGGCGGTTCCAACCGCGAACTACTCCTGATCGAGGTCAAGGATTTTCGCGACCACGCAGTAGCCAACCGCGACCGCCTGCGGTCGGGCGAGTTGGCGGTGGAAGTAGCCCGCAAAGCCCTGCATACGCTGGCCGCGCTGGCCGTGGCACCCCTGACGAACCCCCTGGAGTTGCGCCCGCTGCTGGCGGCGGTAGCGCCGGCTGCGGGCGCTGTTCGCGTCGTGCTGTTGCTGGAAGAAGACGCGCTCCCGACGTCCTCGCGCCCCGGCCAACGCTCGACGAAGGGTAAACTCATTCTCGATTCCCGCCTCAAGGAACGGGATGCGCTGGCGGACGACCTGATGCGGAAACTCAAGCCGCTGGGCATCAAAACGGCCGTGTACGAGGCCGCGACGGTGCCCGTCCGGGCGGGTTGGTCGGTGAGGTAGCCTGAAAGATTCAGCTCACGCACCTGACCGGAGAGCCGCTGCCGCGCGGGTGCGTCCCCGCCGCATGGTAGCCCGGAAAATCCTAGTTTTGCTCAATGTATTTTGGGAAACGGGTTTGTTGCTGGCTTCTGTTGCCGGCGTTGCTGCTGCTGAAGCCAATAGCCGGGCACGGTCAGGACATTACCGGCACCTGCGGCGACAGCCTCCGCGCGCCCGGTTTTGCGCAGTGGTCGGAAGCCCGGCAACTGTCGGTCATCCGCCACGCGGGCACCGTCGATTCCGCCCGCCTCGAAGTCCTTACCCGCCCCGGTCAGCCCGCCCTGCGCCGGGCAATGGCCTACCGTAGGCTCGGCCAGCTTTACCTCAACAGCCACCAGTGGAACCTGGCCGTGCAGCGGTTGCTGACGGGTTATCGCCTGCTGGAAGTCCCCCGCGACCGCGACCGGCTGGCGCCCTACGCCCAGTTCATCGGCTGGGCTTACTGCCTCAGCAACGCCCCCCGCGAAGGCCTCCGCTACGCCCAATTGGCCCTGAGCCTCACCACGCCGCGCACTTCCCCGTACGAGGTGGCCCGGATTTACAATATCCTCGGAATGGCCCACGGCTACTTCCACGACCGCCCCAACCAGATTGCGGGTTTCCGTCAGGCGGCGCTGATCAGCATCCGGATCAACGACCGCCACGCGGCGAGCACCTATTACTACAACCTGCTGGAACCGTACGTGATGCTCGGTCGCCTCGTCGAGGCCCGGCGCGTGCTGGATTCAGCCTACATCCTGCGCCCTGATTCGCTGCCCCGCCTCGATTACTACCTGCTGGCCGGCGAAGCCGACTTGCTGGCGCACGAAAAACGCTATGCTGAGTCCGTCCGCGTGGCCGAACGCATCGTGACGCACTGCCGCAGCTTCAAGGACTATAACCTCCTGGGCGGGGTACTGCGCAGCCTGGCGCCGGTGTACGCGGCCGTCGGGCGCCCGCAGGATGCCTACGTCGCTCAACTCCGCCTAACGGGCATCAACGACACCCTTTTCGAGCAAACGGCCCTCACCAACACCCAGCAACTGGCCGCTCTTTACGACACCCAAAAGCGCACCGCCCAACTCACCGCCCAACGCCGCCGGATTGGCGCCCTGGCCGCGGACGCCCGCCTGCGCGAAGTCGATCTGCGCCGCCGCACCACGCTGCTCTACGCCGTGCTGGTGGTGGTGGGGCTGCTGGTGGCCCTGGCCGTGGCCGTGCAAAACCGCAGCCGCCTGCGCCAGCGCGCCAACGCCCTGCTGAACGCCCAGAAGCTGGAGCTGGCCGTGGCCGCCGCCAAGCTCGAAGCCCTGAACCGCACCAAAGACCGGCTCTTCGCCATCGTGGCCCACGATCTGCGCAACCCGCTTTCGGCCCTTACCGGTATTCAGGCGCTGATTCAGCGCTACGTCCGGCGCGGGGAGCCGGAGCGGCTCGTCGAACTCGGCGACCACCTCCAGCAAACTGCCCAGACGCTTTACGGCGTCCTCGACAACGTACTGGGCTGGGCCGTGAGCCAGTCCGGCGAGCTGGAAGCCCGCCCGGAAGCCGTCAGCGTGGCGGCCCTCGTGCGCGAAGCCGCCGACATTGGCCGCCTCCAGGCCACGGCCTCCGACATTGCGTTCACCGTCGAAACCGGCCCCGATCCCGACCTCGTCACCGACCGCCAGATGCTGCGCACCATCCTGCGCAACGTGCTGGGCAATGCCCTCAAATTCACGCCCGCCGAAGGCCGGGTGACGTTCACGGCCGAAGCCAGCGAAGGGCCGGCGGGCGCGGCCGTCACGTTCCGCATCACCGACACCGGCCCCGGCTTTTCGGCTGCCGCCGCCGCTGCCTGGGAGGCCGCCGCGCCCGGCCCGCGCACCTCCGATGCTAGCGGCCGCAGCGGCGTGGGCCTGGGGCTGGTGGTGTGTCGCGCCTTCGCCGCCCAGTTGGGTGGCGCCCTGACCTGGCAAAACCGCCCCGAAGGCGGCGCCGAAGTGGCGCTCCGGCTGCCGCTTGCCGGTTGAGAGGTTGCTAGCGCGGTTTTACGGGCGATAGCACCAAGCCGCTGCGTGGGTGCCGGGGAGGCGATTTGCCAAGCCTTGGCTCGACTGCCGACCCGTAAACCGACACGAAAACTGCTTCGGGCGCCTGGCGACGCCCCCCAGGGGGGCTTTTTGGAGCGGCCGCCCCCGCCGCTGTTGGGGCGCTCGGGTAGATACGGCCTCGCCAACCCCTGAATCCGGACGCTCGCGCACACCACGGCGACGCTCGCGGACATCGCCCTTGCGGCAACCAAAACGCTAACAGAGCTTTACAGGCGTAAACCCTCGTAGCGGTTTCGCACGCAAGCATTACGAAAAAATGCCCGCCGATGTCCTCTCCTGACGGAGAAGCTGCGGCTGCCGTGCGCGCTCCTGAACGCCTCATCGTTCGTCTTTTTCTTTTTTTTCATTTACCCCAATCAGTTTAATGTTCTGTTTTTCCTCGTTGACGGGGGCCGCTTTTGGGCGGCCCCGCCCCCTTACCCACCTCGCCCTGCTGCTGGGGCTGGCCCACGCCGGCCACGTGCAGGCGCAGATGAACGTGACGGCCCGTAACCCCGTGCGCAATGCCCGGAACGCGCCCGCCGCCACCAACGTGGACCTGACCTTCAGTCAGGCCCTGAATGCGGCTACGGCCGGCAATGCACGGGTGTTCAGCGCCCAGCGCGGCGGCCAACTGGTGCGCGGCGGCAACGCCACGGCCAGCGGCAACGTGCTGACGGTGAATCCCGCCACCGATTTGAAGCCCGGCGAGACGGTCTTCGTGACCGTGCCGACCACCGTGGCCAGCGGCGGCGGCACGGCCGCCACCAAGCAAGTGCACCAGTTCACGGCGGCCGCCGGGGGCACGGGCGTGGGCAAATTCGTGGCTCCGGCCGCCACCCCGGAGGTGACCGTAGGCACTAGCCCGTTCTCCGTGGCAGTAGGTGATGTGGACAACGACGGCGACCTCGATATGCTCACGGCCAACTTTACGGGTGGTGCTGGCAGCGTGAGTGTGCGGCTCAACAACGGCAGCGGTGGGTACAGCGGCGGCTCCGAAGTGGCCACCGGCGCCGCCTCGGCTACTGTCGTGTTGGGTGATTGGGACAACGACGGCGACCTCGACCTGGCCACCGCCAACCGGGACGCTAATACGGTGAGTGTGCGCTTCAACGACGGCGCGGGCACCTTCAGCGGCGGCTCCGAAGTGAGCGTGGCTACCAACCCGTTCGGCGTGGTGGCCGGTGACCTGGACGGCGACGGCGATCTGGACCTGGCCGTGGCCGGCAACCTGAATGGCCAAGTAAGTATACGGCTCAACAACGGCAGCGGGACCTTCAGCAACTCCGCCACGCTGTCCTTCAGTAGTTTTACACCGTACGTGGCGCTGGGCGACCTCGACAACGACGGCGACCTGGACATCATACAGGGCCGATCCTCCGCCAGCACGGTGCGCGTGTGGCTCAACAGCGGCAACGGCACCTCCTACGCAGGTTTCACTGTGACGGTGGGCAGCGGTCCCTTCGAAGTGGCGTTGGGCGACGTGGACAACGACGGCGACCTCGATATGCTCGCGGCCCGCAACATTGCCAGCGGCGTGGTGGCCGTGCGCCTCAACAACGGCAGCGGCGCCTTCGCCGGCGGCTCCAACGTCAGCGTGGGTGCCAACCCGATTGGGTTGACCCTGGGCGACGTGGACGCCGATGGCGACCTCGATTTCATCACGGGCAACTCTAGCGCCACCGGCGGAATGAGCTTGCGGCTCAACGACGGCGCGGGCACCTTCACGGCCCCGGCCGCCAATGCTGAAATCGCCGCCGGGGGCGCGACCACGCGCGGCGTGACCCTGGGCGATGTGGACGGCGACGGCGACCTCGACTTGCTGGCGGCCAACCCCGGCTCCAACAACGTGAGCGTGCGGCTCAACCAAGCCAACGACCTGACCATCTCGACCCCCCAAAGCGTGCCGGGCGGCACGTACAACAATATCACCATCGAAAACGGCGGTAATGGACTAATGACAGGTGACATCATCGTCAACGGCACGCTGCTGATCAAGGCCGGTGGATACTTGCAAACCAGGAATACCGGCGGTCTTTGCCAGACGGTGAGCGGGCCGGGCAACTTCGTGGTGGCCGCGCGGGGGGAGCTGAGAAGCTGCTCGCCGGATGGCATTTCGGCAAGCGGCCCTACGGGCAACATTCAGGTGACCGGTACGCGCACCTTTTCGCCCCACGCCATCTACTCCTACGACGGCACCTTAAACCAGATCACTGGCTCGGGGCTGCCTTCGAGCGCTTTTGTTCTCTCTAAGTTCGACGTGACCACCCTCTCGCTTACAAATCCGGTGGCCGTACGCGGTGCAGTGTTTATAGAAGCTGCCGGTAACATCAACACCAACGGCCAGGTGCTGACGTTGCGCTCCGACGCCGACTCTACGGCCTTCGTTATCAACAACTCGACGGGCTTGGTGCAGGGCAACGTGACGGTGCAGCGCTACGTGGGCGGACCCACGGCTGGCGGCTACCGCCACCTCAGCAGCCCCGTGCAAGCCGCGACGGTCAGCGACCTGACCACCGCCGGCTTCACGCCTGTGGTCAATCCGGCCTACAACGCCCTGCCTTATGTGGCACTCCCGGCCGCGTCGTTCCCGAATATTTACGGCTTCGACGAGACGCGCGGCGGTACCAATCCGGCCTTCGCCGACTTCCTGACGGGCTACTTCTCGCCCGCCACGCTCGGCGCGACGCTCGCCCCCGGCCGCGGCTACTCCGTCTTTATGCCCGGCGCCCAGACGCCGGACTTCGTCGGCGCGCTGACCAACGGCGACGTGCCGGTGAACCTCACCGTGACGGGCACCAACTCCAGCCCCAACCAACAGAAAGCCGGCTGGCACCTGCTGGGCAACCTGTACCCCCAGCCCATTGACTGGGATTTGGCCACGATCCCCAGCGGAATGAGCGGCTCGATCTCCGTCTTCCGCACCCAGGGCGGCAACAACGGCCTTTACCTGACCCGCCAAAACGGCCTGGGCAGCCTGCCCAATGGCGAACTGCCGCTGGGCCAGGGCTTCTTCGCCCGCGCCACGACGGACAACACCGTGTTCACCTTCACGAACGCGCTGCGGGTGGGAGCCAACCCCGGCCCGGTGGCCCGGCCCGTGGCCGATGCGCGGCCCCGCCTGACCCTCACGCTCGCCGCCACCACGCCCGACGCTGTGGCCGATGAGGTGACGATTTACGCCCAGGCCGGCGCTACCCCCGGCGAAGACCTGCGCTTCGACGGCCTGCGCCCCGGCCGCAACCTGGGCAATGTGCCCACCATCGCCAGCCTGATCGAGGGCCAGGAAGCCGCCGTCAACGGCCTGCCGCTCGAAACCCTGACCGCTGGCACCACGACCATCGAACTGACGGCCGCGCTGCCCGTGGCGGGCACCTACACGCTGGCCGTGGGGGAACTGGCGAACTTCGGGTCGGCCACCGTCGAACTTCTCGACCGCCTGACCAATACCCGCTACGACCTGCGCCAGCAGGCCACCGTGACGCTGACGGCCGCCCAGGCCAACACCGTGCAAACCGGCCGCTGGGCCGTGGTCTTCAACGGCCAACGCGTGCTGGGCACCTCGCACCTCGCACCTCGCACCTCGCACCTCACGCTCTTCCCCAATCCGGCTGCGGGCGGGGCTTCGGTGCGGCTCACGGGCGCTTGGGTAGGCAGTTCCGTGACCGTATTCGACGCCACCGGCCGGGCCGTGGTGCGGACGCTGACCGACGCCACGGGCACGGCCACGGTGCCCACCCAGGGCCTCGCGGCGGGCGTGTACGTGCTGAAAGCGGGCGCGCAAACCACGCGCCTGGTAGTCGAGTAAGCAACCGCCCCCGCCGGGCGGCAAGCCGGCGGGGGACAGCGAAACAAAAAGGGCCGTGCGCATTGCGTACGGCCCTTTTTGCGGGTGAGGTAGTAGGCAGGAGCAGTGGACGGGTGTCCCTTTTTGGCGGCGCTCAAAAACACCCCTTTCGGCTACCCCAGCGTAGGCCTCCGGTGGGTGGTCGGCCGCGCGTTCGCCGCGCAGTTGGGCGGCGAGCGGCACCGGCACCACCGCCCCGCAGGCGGCGGCGAGGTGGCGCTCTGGCGGCCCGCCGCGTAACGCTTTCGCGGCCGACCCGCGCGGTGCTACTGCCCGGCAGTGCTGCTATTCGGGCCATCTTCGCGGTCGCAATGAGCCAAATTAGAATCCTGATCGTCGAAGACGAGCGCCTGTACGGCGATTTGCTGTGCGAGTACCTGGAAACGCTCGGCTACGAGCCGCTCGGGCCGGCGCCCACGGCCGCGCAGGGGCTGGCGCTTTTCGACGCCCTCGAACCCGATCTGGTGCTGCTCGATATCGGGCTGCGCGGCGACGTGGACGGCATCGGCCTGGCCACGCAGCTGCTGGCCCGTCGCCGGTTACCGCTCATCTTCATCACGGCCTTTACCGACCGCGCCACCTTCGAGCGGGCGCGGGCCGTGGGGCCGGTGGCCTTCATCACCAAGCCCTTCGACGCGCTGACCGTGCAGAACGCCGTGGAACTGGCGCTCTACAACTTCGGGGCGCCGCCGGCCGCGCCGGGGCAGCCGTTGCTCCCGCCGCCGCCGCCCGACGAGCGCCCCGACCTGCTGATTGCCGATGCCTTTTTCCTGCGCGACCGCCTGGGGCTGATCAAAGTGCTGCACCAGGAGGTGCTGTACGTCGAGGCGGGCAATAAACACGCGGTGCTGGTGCGCACCAACGGCCACCGCCACGCCCTGCGGATGGCGTTGCGCGACATGGTCCGGCTCCTCGACGGCCGGCGCTTCGTGCAGGTGCACCGCTCGTTTGCCATTAATGTGGGGTACCTGGAAAGCGTCAACCCGGTCGATTTCACGCTCTGCGTCGGGGGGCAAACGCTGCCACTGGGGCGCTCCTATAAAGAAGAGCTGCTCCGCCGGCTGCACTTGCTGGAAGGCCCCGACCCGGCGTAGGCCCGGCCGTGCCGCCGCCGTCCGTGCCGCCCAAACCAACGCCCCCGCCCGGACCTGTTCCGGGCGGGGGCGCTGATTTATTGGGTGATAGGTGGATGCCTCCGCGCGCGGTCTTCCGTCAGCCTCAGGCGCAGCGGGGGCCTTCCCAGGTGCGGGGCACTACTGTTCAGGGGGCGCCACCAGGGCGGCTTCCAGGGCGGCTACCTCGGCCAGCAGGCCGGCGCGGCGGGCGGCGCGCAGGGCGAGGGCGGGGTCGGGGCCTTGCGCCACCACGAAGCGCGCCTCGCGCACCAGCAAGCTCCACTGGCTGTCTTGCAGGGCCGTTTGGGCCGGCGACAGGGGGTAGCGGGCGTTGGCGGCGGCCAGCGCGACGGGCACGGCCTCGGCGGCGGCCAAACGGCGGGCGGCGGGGGCGGGGCGGAGGGCGGCGCGGGCGGCGGGCGGCACCCCCAGGGCCAGGCGGCTCAGTTCGTGGCGGCAGACGGCCAGGCGGGCGTGCAGCGGGGCCAGGGCGGCGGGGGGGGGAGCCGGTGAGGTGGTGGTGGGTGGTGGGGTGGCGTCTTCAAGCCAGGTACTCAGGGCCATGAGGCGGGCGGCGGGGCCGGGGGGCATGGGGTAACGGCCGGCTTCGTCGCGGGCGATGGTGGTCTGGTGGCAGCCCAGCAGGCGGGCCAGGTCGCGCTGGCTCAGGCCGAAGTGGGCACGCACCCCGCCAGGCAGGGTTCGGATACGGGGAGCAAAGTGGGGCATATGCTGCGAAGGTAGCACCGGGGAGGGTCGGTGACTGCCTCACCGGTTGCTGCATCACCAGCCGTGATGCAGCCCCGGTGATGCAGCCGCCGACCCTGTCGGCGGCCCCATCGGGGCCGCGCTATGCCCTACTTTCGCCCCGGCTCCCGCCTTTTCTGCTCCGATGAACCAACTCCTGCTCGGCGACAACCTCGCCATCCTGCGCCAACTGCCCGAGGCCTCCGTCGATCTGGTGTACCTCGACCCGCCGTTCTTCTCCAACCGCACCTACGAGGTGATCTGGGGCGATGCCGGCGAGCGCCGCTCGTTCGAGGACCGCTGGAGCGGCGGCATGATGCAGTACATCGAGTGGCTCCGCGAACGGGTCGAAGAACTGCACCGCGTCCTCAAACCCACCGGCTCGCTCTTTCTGCACTGCGACTGGCACGCCGATGCGTACATCAAAATCCACATCCTGGATAGGATTTTCGGGCTGGATAACTTCCGCGCCGAAATCGTCTGGCAGCGCACCAACGCCCACTCCGACGCCAAAAAGAAACTGGCGGTGGTGAACGACGCGATTTACTACTACGCCAAGTCGGAGAAGAGTACCTACCACCCGGTGTACGTCGATCATACCGACGATAACGTCGCCACCAACTACACCTACAATGACCACGACGGACGTGGGCCTTATCGGCGCGATAATATGGCGAGTCCGAATCCGCGCGCCAATCTGACGTACGACTACAAAGGCTATCCGCCGCCGCCCAAAGGCTGGCGCTACTCGCGCGAGACGATGGAAAAGCTGGACGCCGAAGGCCGCGTCTATTTTCCGACGAATAAAGACGGCTCGCCGGCTCTCCATCAGCGGCTGCTGCTGAAGCGGTACCTGAACGAGCAGAAGGGGACGCTCATCCACAACATGTGGCTGGACCTGCCGCCCGTTCACCCCCGCTCGAACGAACTCATCGGCTACCCCACCCAAAAGCCCCTCGCCTTGCTGGACCGCATCATCCGGATGGCGAGCAACGAAGGCGACTTAATATTGGACCCCTTCGTGGGGGGCGGCACCACGGTGGTGGCCGCCGAGCGGGCGCGGCGCCGCTGGGTGGGCATCGACCAGAGCGTGCAGGCCGTGAAAGTGACCGAAGGCCGCCTGCTGGCGGGGCGCGACCTGTTCAGTAAGGACTTTGAAGTCCGCCTCCATACCTACGCCTACGAAGACCTGTTCAGCCAGGACCCTTTCCAGTTCGAAGACTGGCTGGTGCGCCAGTACGGCGGCACCCCCAACGCCAAGAAGCGCGGCGACCTGGGCCTCGACGGCCGCGCCCCCGACGGGGCGCCCGTGCAGGTGAAGCAGCAGGAAGGCGTGGGCCGCAACGTGGTCGATAACTTCCGCTCGGCCGCCGAGCGCGCCGACGCGGCCAAGTTTCAGGCCCGGCGGGCGGCCGGCCAGCCCGTGGGCTACATCCTGGCGTTCTCGTTCAATAAAGGCGCCGTGGAAGAAGCCGCCCGCCTGCGGGCCACCGACGGCGTGCGCATCGATCTGGTCAAAGTCGAAGACATCGTGCCCCTCGCCCGGCGCCCCCGCGTGGCCCTGCACGCCCAGGAGGCCGCCGGCCCCCAACCCAAAAAAGGCCGCAGCGTCTGCCTCACGGCCACCGCCGAAGACGTGCCGGCGGGGGTGGGTTTTTACCAGTGGGACGTGCAGCACGACCCCGCCCAGGGCTTCCGCCCCACCGTGCTGCTCGACAAAGGGGGCGTCCTGACCCTGCCGCTGGCCCCCGGTTCGCACCGCATCGCGGTGAAGGTGGTCGATGCCGCGGGCCTGGAAGGCGTGGCCCTGCTCACGGTCCACGTCAACGGCGGCGTGCGTGCGGACGGCGCGTAGGCGGCGGGGCAGGGTGGGGCGGGCGGTCGGCCGCATTCACCGCACTAAAACGGCCTTTCGCCCTTTTTTTTGGGCGGGGCCCCCGGCGCGGGCGGTTAATTTGGGCTCCGTTCCATCTCCACCCATTTCGCCCGATGCCGCACTTTTTTACTTTTCGCAGGGGAGCCGCTCTGCTCGTCCTGCTCCTGTTTGCCGCTGATATTCAGGCCCAGAAGGTGGGCATCGGCACCACCACCCCGGATTCGACCCTCACCGTGCAGGGCGGCGCGCGGTTCCGCTACGGCGTCCAGGTGGGCGACTACGCGCTGCCCGCCCAAAAGGGCGCCCCCGGCGAACTGTTGCTCACCGACCCCGCCGGGGGCGCGCCGCTCCGCTGGTCCACGGGCCTCAGTTTCGCGCCCGGCCTGGGCCTGACCACGGGCGTCAACCAGCCGCTGGCGCCGGTCACGGTGGGCACGGCGAATCTGGCCAGCTTTATCCCCTTCCTCGGGCTGTACACCGATATGCGCAGCGTGGCGCTGCTCCGGGCCGCCGACCTGACGGCGGCCGGGCTGACGGCCGGGCCGCTGCTGGGGCTGGACCTGGAGGTCATCGTCAAAAGTTCGACCCAGCCCTACCGGAATTTTACGGTACAGCTCGGCGCCACGGCCCTGACCGCGCTGACGAACGGCCCCTTCCCGGCCGTCCCGCTCACCACCGTGTACAGCGGCGACTATACCACTGCCCTGGGCTGGAACAGCCTCCCCTTCAGCCAGCCCTTCGTCTGGGACGGCACCTCGAACCTGTTGGTGCAGACGTGTTTCGACAACACCACCACCACCGCGTCCGACCAGATACGGGCGCGTACGACGTCCTACGTCGCTCAGCAGGTCATCGTCAGCAGCGGCAACAGCTTCGCGGGCTGCGCGGCGCCGAGTGCCAACTCCACGAGCCAAGTGCCGATCTGCCGGTTCACGCCCGGCTCGCGCGGCTACGTGCTGCCCGCCAGCAGCCCGCTGCCCGGCCAGGTGCTGGTGGGCGGGCCGGCTACCGGCACCGGGCCGGACCCCGCCGTCTGGACCAGCGCCCTGGCCTACACGCCCGGCGTGGGCCTGACCGTCGGCGACCCCGCGTCCGCTACGGCGGTGGTGGTGGGCACCCAGGACCAGACCCAGGCCGACCCCTTCGTGTCCGGCTCGTTCACCGACGCCCGCTACCAGTACCTGCTGCGGGCCAGCGAACTGATCGCCGCCGGGGTGGCGCCCGGCCCGCTGACGAGCGTGGCCACGCAGCTCATCACCAAGAACACCACCGGCGCGTTCAGCAACGTGGTGGTGCGCATTGGGGCCACGGCGCTCACGGCCCTGGCCAGTGGCCCGTTCGTGGCGGCGCCCGCCACGGTGGTGTACACGGGTTCTTACACGACCGCCGTGGGCTGGAACGAGATTCCGTTCGCGCAACCCTTCGTCTGGGACGGCACCTCGAATCTGCTGCTGCAGTACTGTTTCGACAATGCCGCCACCGTCGGGCCGTTCGATGTCGTGGCGCACCGCAGCACCAGTTATGGTTCGCAACTGCTGGAGGTGTCCACGACGGCCAGCACCGTGGGGTGCGACCTGGCTGTCGGTTCCAGCCTCGCCCGCCTGCCGGTCTTCCGGTTTTCCAATAACCAGGTGCCCTACACGCTGCCCGCCGCCGGGGGCAAGCCGGATCAGGTGCTGACGCAAACCGCCGTCGGGCAGACCGCCTGGCGCGACCTGCCCTGGCGGCGCATCGGCCCCGGCCTGGCCGACCTCTACCGGCCCACCGGCCGGGTGGGCATCGGCACGGCCCCGACCCTGTTCAAGCTGGAAGTGGCCAGCACCGACTACTGGGCGCAGCGCCTGACCAGCTCCAATGCCGCCGGTACCTGGCTCAACCTGACCAATACCAGCGCCGGCGGCGGCGGCTTCCAGTTCATCAGCACTGGCGCCGCCAATGGCGAAGGCCCCAACAAGCTGCTGATTTACCCCGGCACCGACGGCGGCGTCCTGGGGGTGGGGTTGGCATTCGACGGCGCCACCCGTAATCTCGGCATCGGCGTATCGGCGCCCGCCCAGAAACTGCACGTGCTGGGCGCCGGGCAGTTTGAAGCTGGAGCCGGCGCGCTCCGGCTGGTGGGCGCCGGCCCCGGCTCGCACGTGTACCAGGAGTGGTTCCCGGAGGGCATCGCCAACGGCCGTAAGGCGTGGCTGGGCTACGGTGCCAACGGTAATACGACCCTGACCCTGACCAACGAGTACCCCTCCGGCGCCCTGGAGCTGGCCACCAACAACACGACGCGGCTGCGGATTGCGGCGGATGGCGACGTGGGCATCGGTACGACCCCGACCGCGTTCCGGCTGGAAGTGGCCAGCACCGACCTCACGGTGCAGCGCCTGACCAGTTCCAATACCGCGGGCACCTGGCTCAACCTGACCAATACCAGCACCGGCGGCGGCGGCTTCCAGTTCATCAGCACTGGCGCCGCCAACGGCGAAGGCCCCAATAAGCTGCTGATTTGCCCCGGCACGGGCGGCAGCGTCCTGCGGCCGGGGTTGGTGCTCGACGGCGCCACCGGTCTGGCCGAGTTCTTCGGCGGCGCTAACCTGACCAGTACCTATGCCTTTTTCGCCTTCAACGGCGCGAGCCCGGTGTCCGGCAATGCGATCAACCCGTCCAACGTGAGCATCCGGGCCAGCGGCCGGGTGGTGGCCACGGAATTCAACGCCACCTCGGACCGGCGCCTCAAAACCATTGTCGGCCTGACCGATAACGCCGCTGATCTGGCGCTGCTGAATCAATTGCGCATCACGGACTACCAAATGCGCGACCGGGCAACGTTCGGCGACCGGCGCTTCAAAAAAGTCATCGCCCAGGAAGTGGAAGCCGTGTTCCCGCAGGCCGTGCTGCGCCAGACGGGTTTCCTGCCCGATATCTACGCCGTGGCCGCTGGCGCGCGCGCCGAAGCCGATTCGCTGCTGACGCTGACGTTGCCGGCCGCCCTGCCCGAAGGCGCGACGGTGGGCCAGCGCCTGAAACTGATCGGCCCGGCCGGCGAGGTAATCGGCACCGTGGCCCGCGCCGCCGGGGCGGGTGCCCGCACCCTAACGGTACGCAGTGCCCAGACCCTGGCCGCCACGCCCGCCGAAATCTTCGTCTTCGGCCTCGAACACCCGGATGTCCGTGCCGTGGACTACGAAGCCCTGTCGATGCTCAACGTCAGCGCCACCCAGGAGCTGGCCCGCAAAGTGGAGCTGCTCGAAAAGCAGAATGCCACGCTCCAGGCCCGCGCCACCCAGGCCGACGCCGACCACGCCTCGCTGCTGACGCTGCAAGCCCAACTGGCCCGGCTGCTCGGCGAGGCGACACCCGCCCCCACGGCGCAGGCCCGGAAGTAACGTAACCGGCGGAACCCCTTCGGCCCACGGGCTGGATACCCAAAAAAGCGCCCCCGCCCGGAACGAGTCCGGGCGGGGGGGGTGGTTTATGGGGTCTAACGGCGGCGAGGCCGAAGGAGTGTGCCGCAGCGGAGCGTTAAGGTGGATGCGCGGGTGGCGGCCATTCGTTCACCGCACTAAAAGGGCATTTCGCCTTTTTTTTTGGGCGGGTGCCCCGGTGCGGGCGGTTAATTTGGGCTCCGTTCCATCTCCACCCATTTCGCCCGATGCCGCACTTTTTTACTTTTCGCTGGGGAGCCGCCCTGCTGGGCCTGCTCCTGTTTGCCGCTGATGTTCAGGCCCAGAAGGTGGGCATCGGTACCACCACCCCGGATTCGACCCTCACCGTGCGCGGCGGCGCCCGCTTCCGCTACGGCGTGCAGGTGGGCGACTACGCGCTGCCCGCCCAGAAGGGCGCCCCCGGCGAGTTGCTGCTCACCGACCCCGCCGGCGGCGCCGCCCTACGCTGGTCCACGGGCCTAAGCTTCGCGCCCGGCCTGGGCCTGACCACGGGCGCTAACCAGCCGCTGGCGCCGGTCACGGTGGGCACGCAGAGTGCGGCCAGCTTCGTGCCGTTCGCCGGCCAGTACACCGATATGCGCAGCCTGGTGCTGCTGCGGGCCGCCGATCTGACGGCGGTCGGGCTGACGGCCGGGCCGCTGCTGGCGGTGGACCTGGAGGTATTCGCCAAAAGTTCGACCCAGCCCTACCAGAATTTCACCGTACAGCTCGGCGCCACGGCCCTGACGGCGCTGACGAACGGCGCCTTCCCGGCCGTCTCGCTCACGACGGTGTACAGCGGGGATTATACCACCGCGCTGGGCTGGAACAGCCTCCCCTTCAGCCAGCCGTTCGTTTGGGACGGCACCTCGAACCTGCTGGTGCAGACGTGTTTCGACAATGCCACCATCTCCGGGTCCGACCAGGTGCGGGCGCGCCTGACGTCGTACGTCGCCCAGCAGGTCACCACCAGCAACAACAACGGCTTCGCGGGCTGCGCGGCGCCGAGTGCCGGCGTCACGAGCCAGGTGCCGATCTACCGGTTCACGCCCGGCTCGCGCGGCTACGTGCTGCCCGCCGGCAGCCCGCTGCCCGGCCAGGTGCTGGTGGGCGGCCCGGCCACCGGTACCGGCCCCGACCCCGCCGTCTGGACCAGCGGCCTGGCCTACACCCCCGGTACGGGCCTGACCGTCGGCGACCCCGCGACCGCTACGGCGGTGGTGGTGGGCACCCAGGACCAGACCCAGGCCGACCCCTTCGTTTCCGGCTCGTTCACCGACGCCCGCTACCAGTACCTGCTGCGGGCCAGCGAACTGCTTGCCGCCGGCGTGCAGCCCGGCCCGCTGACGAGCGTGGCCACGCAAATCATCACCAAGAACACCACCGGCGCGTTCAGCAACGTGGTGGTGCGGCTTGGAGCCACGGTGTTCACGGCCCTGGCCAGCGGGCCGTTCGTGGCGGCGCCCGCCACCGTGGTGTACACGGGGTCTTACACGACCGCCGTGGGCTGGAACGAGATTCCGTTCGCGCAGCCCTTCGTCTGGGACGGCACCTCGAACCTGCTGCTGCAGTACTGTTTCGACAATGCCGCCACGGTGGGGCCGTTCGACGCCGTGGCGCACCGCAGTACCAGTTATTCTTCGCAACTGCTGGAGGTATCCACTATACCCAGCACCGTGGGGTGCGATCTGGCTTTCGGTTCCAGCCTCGCCCGCCTGCCGGTCTTCCGGTTTTCCAATAACCAGGTGCCTTACACGCTGCCCGCCGCCGGGGGCACCCCGGATCAGGTGCTGACGCAAACCGCCGTCGGACAAACCGCCTGGCGCGACCTGCCCTGGCGGCGTACCGGCCCCGGCCTGGCCGACCTCTACCGGGCCACCGGCCGGGTGGGCATCGGCACGGCCCCCACCTCGTTCAAGCTGGAAGTAGCTAGCACCGACTACGTGACCCAGCGCCTGACTAGCTCCAATGCCATCGGCACCTGGCTCAACCTGACCAATACCAGCACCGGCGGCAGCGGCTTCCAGTTCATCAGCACCGGCGCCAGCAACGGCGAAGGCGCCAATAAGCTGCTGATTTACCCCGGCACGGGCGGCATCATCTCGCAGCGGGGGCTGACGCTCGACGGCCCCACGGGTAATTTCGGCATCGGTCTGTCCAGTGGGGCGCCTACGCCCGCCCAGAAGCTGCACGTGCTGGGCGCGGGGCAGTTTGAAAGCGGGGCCGCCGCGCTCCGGCTGGTGGGCGCCGGCACCGGCTCGCACGTGTACCAGGAGTGGTTCCCGGAGGGCGTCGCCAACGGCCGTAAGGCGTGGCTGGGTTACGGCAGTAACGGCAGTACGACCCTGACGCTGACCAACCAGTACCCCTCCGGCGACCTGGATCTGGCCACTAACAGCACCGCGCGGCTGCGGATCGGAGCGGATGGCGATGTGGGCATTGGCACGCCGAACCCGCGCGGCAAATTCGATGTGGACGGTCCCGGCGACGTGTACCTCGTCGATGATCCCGACAACGGTACCGCGCAGAGTGTTCTACTTCCGGGCCATCTGTGGCTCGCCCCGTACAGCGGCACCAGCGGCCTGACCTTCATCCAGGCGCGGGTGCCCAACCCCACCGCCGCCACCAACCTGGGCATCACGTTCCGCACCACCAATGCCGGCACCCTGACCGATGCCGTACGCTTGAATGCTAACGGCTTGGCCGAGTTCTTCGGCGGCGCCAACCTGACCGCTAACTATGCCTTTTTCGCCTACACCGGCACCAGCGCCGTCGCCGGTACTTCGACCAATCCGCTCAACGTCAGCATCCGCGCCAATGGCCGGGTGGTGGCCACGGAATTCAACGCCACTTCGGACCGGCGCCTGAAAACCATCATCGGCCTGACCGATAACGCCGCTGATCTGACGCTGTTGAATCAATTGCGCATCACGGACTACCAAATGCGCGACCGGGCGACGTTCGGTAACCGGCGCTTCAAGAAAGTCATTGCCCAGGAAGTGGAAGTCCTCTTTCCGCAGGCCGTGCTGCGCCAGACGGGCTTCCTGCCCGATATCTACGCCGTGGCCACCGAGGCGCACGCCGAAGCCGGCGACTCGCTGCTGACGCTGACGTTGCCCGCCGCCCTGCCCGAAGGCGCGACCGTGGGCCAGCGCCTGAAACTGATCGGCCCGGCCGGCGAGGTGATCGGTACGGTGGCCCGCGCCGCCGGGGTGGGGGCGCGCACCCTGACGGTACGCGGCGCGGGCGGGCCGGTGATGACCCTGGCCGCCACGCCCGCCGAAATCTTCGTCTTCGGCCTCGAACACCCGGACGTGCGCGCCGTGGACTACGAAGCCCTGTCGATGCTCAACGTCAGCGCCACCCAGGAGCTGGCCCGGAAAGTAGCCGCTCTGGAAACGCAGAACGCCCAGCTCCGGCAGCAGGCCGGCCGGGCCGAAACCCGCGCCACGGCCGCCGAAGCCGCCACCACCAGTTTCGAGCAGCGCCTG
>JANPLI010000122.1:0-1578 GCA_031426455.1 Hymenobacteraceae bacterium
TGTCGGAGAGGAAGAGGACCTGCTCGTCGGTCAGGTTGTCGGGCACCTTACGCGGGCCGAAGTCGGCGTATGGTACCCGTACATACTCGGCCTGACCGCCGTCGTAGCCCCCGTAGAGGTCGGTAAATCCGAAGAGCGCTCCCCCTTTCTGGGTCGCCACGCCACCCTCAGGGCCGTAATTCTCCGGGTTCGAGCTCTCGCAGTGCCCCGGCAGCTCGTGGTTGCAGAAGAAACACGAGCCGCAGGCTATCGGGAACGGCACTACCACGCGGTCGCCCTTGCGGAGCTTGGTAACGCCCTTGCCTACTTCCTCCACGATACCCATAAACTCGTGGCCGAGCGCCATTGGGCGAGGTTGCGGCATCGCTCCGTTGTAAATGTGCAGGTCGGAGCCGCAGATGGCCGTACTCGTCACTTTCAGAATGAAGTCCTGAGCTTCTTTCAACTCAGGATCGGGGACGGTATCGACGCGTACGTCGCGAATCCCGTGGATACGGAGGGCTTTCATCAGGAAAAATTTGGAAAAGAAAACGTGATGGGGAAATTGCAAAGGCGCACGAGTACCAAAAGCTACGGCCGGTTTCGGATGGGGGTTCTGGTGAAGTTCAACAAAACCCGGCTGCTTGCACCGCCGGCAGCGCACTCCTCTGTTATAGGTGCATCGTAAGGGGCCCAGAAGCGGTGTTCAACAAAATCACCCCGCTTGGGCCGAGCGGCAGCCGCCTGACCGTGCGTACGCTGCCGCTCTTTTGCCGATTTCGGGCCTGCCCGCAGGCGGGCGGGCCACTACCCAACGGAGGCCACTGCACCGCGCGGCCAGCGTTTTATTGGGAATTTTTTTGCCGAAATGTGCCCCCAGAGGCCCCAAAGCACCTTCTGAGTAGATTTTTGCGTCTGCCGATTGCAGAATCTTTTTGTCTGCGCTAACTTGGCGCCCCAACGCAAAAACGTGGGAAAGTCGCCTTGGTGTTCGATGGGAGTTTACGTTGGCTCGGCGCCGCTTGGGCGGCCCGCTAGTACCTGATTTGTTGAACTGTTACCCCGCGCGCACGGTGCGCCGGGGCTTTTGTCGTTTCTGCCTGTTCTATCCCTCCACCCAATTTTCACGCAAGATGATTAAAACGCACACCCCACGCCTGTGGCTTCTGGGGCTACTCACGTGGCTGCTCACCAGCCTGCCCGCCCTGGCCCAGACCGGCGGCGGCACCATCACCGGCCGGGTGGTCGATGCGAAGGGCGAACCGATCATCGGCGCGACCATCCTCGTCCCCGGCACTACCAAAGGCGCCGCCACTGATGTGGAAGGCAACTTCTCCATCCGCGACGTGCCGGCGGGCACCTACAAAGTGGCCGTCTCGTCGATCGGGATGAATAACTTCACCCAAGATGTAACTGTCACCGAAGGCGGTACTGCTAGTCTGAATGCGACGATGAAAGAAAACACCACGCTGCTGGCAGAGGCCGTGGTAGTGGGTTATGGTACCCAAAGCCGCCGCGAACTGACAGGCTCGGTAGCGCAGGTCAAATCCAGTGCGTTTGAAAATACTTCTGTACCAAGCTTCGATGCGGCGTTGCAAG
>JANPLI010000123.1:0-36456 GCA_031426455.1 Hymenobacteraceae bacterium
TGTGCGTTCGATGATGTGCGCAGCGCTTTGTGCGCTGGACCAGGCGTTGGGCGTAGGCATACAGCAAGGCTATCAGCCCACGCAGCCCATTGCGTTCTCGCACAAGCTCCACGCTGGCGAGCACCAGATCAACTGTACGTACTGCCACACGTCGGTGTACAAAGGCAAGGCGGCCAATATTCCGTCGGCTAACATCTGTATGAACTGCCACTCGCAGATCAAAACCGAGTCGCCGCAGATTCAGAAGATTTACAAAGCCATCGAGCGTAACCAGCCGATTCAGTGGGTGCGGGTGCACAACCTGCCCGACCTGGCTTACTTCAACCACTCGCAGCACACCGTAGCGGGTGGTCTGGAATGCAAGCAGTGCCACGGCCCCATCGAACAGATGGAAGTAGTGTACCAGTATTCGCCCCTGACGATGGGCTGGTGCATCAACTGCCACCGCGAGTACCCGCTCAACACCAAAGGCAATGGTTACTACGATAATCTCGTGAAGCTGCACGATACCCGCAATGCCAGTGCGCAGTTTACCGTATCGTCGAACGGCGGTACCGAATGCTCGAAGTGCCACTACTAGACTTTTAGACCTTAGACTTTTAGACCTTAGTTCGTTAGACACTAGACTTTTAGACGTTCGTTCCCCGACATTTAGATGGTTAGACAGCGCCTGCGCGCTAACCCTCCATTGGCATTCGGCCGACCGTCTAACGCGCTAACCTCTGGTGGTCTGATTTCTAACTTCTCGACCCAATGCAAGAGACGATTAAGTACTGGAAGGGCTACGAAGAACTCGAGCAGTCGCCAGAGTTCGTGCGCCAGGCCCAGAATGAATTCCCCGATTTTCTGCCGCTCAATGGCGAAAATGGGGAAGGAACGTCGCGTCGCGATTTCCTCAAACTGATGGGCTTCGGCCTCGGTGCCGCCACCCTGGCGAGCTGCGAGGCGCCCGTGCGCAACGCCATTCCGTGGTTGAACAAGCCCGAAACGCTTGAGCCCACGATTGCTAACTATTACGCCTCCTCGTATTTCACCGGTAACGAGTACGTAGCTGTTCTGGTGAAGTCGCGCGATGGCCGGCCGATCAAGATCGAAGGCAATCCGCTGTCGGCCATCACGAAAGGTGGCACTTCGGCTAAAGCGCAGGCATCGGTGCTCGGGCTTTATGATGAGGCACGCGCCCACAATCCGCTCGTCAAAGGCAAAGATTCGGACTGGAAGACAGTGGACGGTGAAATCCGTCAGCGGCTGGCCTCCGCATCCGGTACGGTTGCGCTCGTGACGGGCACGATCATCTCGCCCTCGACCAAGCGCGCTATTGCGGAGTTCGCCGGTCGTTATCCGAACTTCCGCCACGTGATGTACGACGCCAATTCGGCGTCGGCACTGGTGAAGGCCAATGGTGGAGCGGTGCCGGGCTACGAGTTCGCGAAAGCGGACGTGGTGGTGAGCGTGGGCGCCGATTTCCTCGGCACCTGGATTTCGCCCGTCGAATACGCCTGGCATTGGGCACAGAAGCGTAAGCTGAAGCGGGAAAATCCGCAGATGTCGCGTCTGTTTGCGTTCGAGTCGATTATGTCGCTCACCGGCGCTAACGCCGACGTGCGCGCCGCCGTGAAGCCGTCGCAACTGCCGCAAGTGGTGGCAGCGCTGTACGCCCGTATCGTGGGTGGTGCCGGCGTGACACTCGACAAAACGGCCGAAGCGGCGCTCGATAAAGCTGCCGAAGAGCTGAAAGCCGCGCAGGGCCGCGCGCTGGTCGTGTGCGGCACCAACGATCTGGCTTCTCAGACGCTGGTAGCCGAAATCAACCGCGCGCTGGGTGCCAATGGCACCACGATTGGCGCGCCGAGCTACGTCCGCCAGGGCGACGATGCGGCGATGCTCGACTTGATCCAGCAGATGAATGCTGGTCGGGTAGGAGCTGTGCTGGTGGCGGCTAACCCCGTGTACGACCATCCACAGGGCAAACAGTTCGCCGAAGGGCTGAAGCAGGCTGGGCTGACGGTTTCGTTTAACGACCGCTCCGACGAAACGGCCGCGCTCTGCGAATTCCTGGCGCCCGATGCACATTACCTCGAGTCGTGGAATGACTTTGAGCCGAAGAAAGGCTTCCTGAGTCTCCAGCAGCCGGGTATCACGCCGCTGTTCAACACGCGCCAGTTGCCAGAGTCGCTGCTGCGCTGGGCGGGTTCAAATGCCAACTACTACGAATACGTCAAGGCTACCTGGAAGGGACTCGGCAATTGGGACCAGATCGTCCACGACGGCGTTCTGCAAACTGGAGCTTCGCTGTTGACCATTACGCCACAAGCGAATCCGATGAGTGTCAGCGCTGCGCTGAGTGCGGCAAGCGCCTCAGCCGGTTCGGGCATCGAACTGGCGCTCTACGAGAAAGTAGGCCTCGGTACCGGCGCCGACGCCAACAACCCGTGGCTACAGGAAATGCCCGACCCCATCACCAAAGGCACTTGGGAGAATTACGTGGCGATGCCGCGCCCAATGGCCGTGGAGATGAAGCTCGAGCAGGGCGACTTTGTGACGGTTTCGGCCAACGGAACCACCCTGACGCTCCCCGTACTGGTGCAGCCGGGGCAGGCCACCGGCTCGGTAGCAGTGGCCATCGGCTACGGCCGTACCGCTGCCGGTAAAGTAGGCGACAAGATGGGCGCCAATGCTTTCCCGCTCGTAACGGTGGGCGACGGGCAACTGATGCTGGCCGCGACGTCGGGCGTGAAAATTGCCAAAGCCGACCAGAAGCGTATCGAGTTAGCTCAGACCCAGACGCACCACACGATTATGGATCGGTTGGTGATTCAGGAGTCCACACTCGAGAAATACCGCGAGAACCCGCGCGAAGTCACCGAATACGAGAAACTCGCCACGTCGGAAGGCCCGAAAGCGCCCGGCGAAGTATCGCTCTGGCAGGACTACGAGTATAAGAACCACCATTGGGGAATGGTGATCGACCTGAACTCGTGCATCGGCTGCTCCGCCTGTACGATTGCCTGTCAGGCCGAAAACAACGTCCCCGTCGTTGGGCGGCAGGAAGTCGTGAACCGGCGCGAGATGCACTGGATCCGCATCGACCGCTACTACTCCGAAAATCCGCACAAGCCGAAGGACTACGATGCGATGGAAACCCCGGCCGACCAGCCGATGGTGGTTTTCCAGCCGCTGATGTGCCAGCACTGTAACCACGCCCCCTGCGAAACGGTGTGCCCCGTATTGGCTACCACGCACAGCACCGAGGGCCTGAACCAGATGACGTACAACCGCTGCGTCGGCACGAAGTACTGCGCCAATAACTGCCCGTACAAAGTCCGCCGCTTCAACTGGTTCTCGTACAACGACAACGAGAAGTTTGACTTCAATCAGAACAACGATCTCGGCAAGATGGTCCTGAACCCGGACGTGACGGTGCGGGCGCGGGGTGTGATGGAAAAATGCTCGATGTGCGTCCAGCGCATCCAACTCGGGAAGCTCGACGCCAAGAAGGAAAAGCGCCGGCCCGTGGATGGCGAGATCGTGACGGCCTGCGCCCAGTCGTGCCCCACCGAAGCGATTCTGTTCGGCGATATGGCCGATCCGAATTCGCGTATCACCAAGGCACTCAAAGAGCAGCACCGCGAACGCGCTTTCCACGTGCTGGAAGCCATCAACGTGCAGCCGAATGTGACCTACCTGACGAAAATCCGCAACGTCGAGACCGCTAAAACCGCCGAAGTGCCGGCCTAAAACCCGGTTCAACTGTTAATCAGTCAGAAAGTAGCGTAAGGGGCGCGTGGG
Organism: Hymenobacteraceae bacterium; assembly: GCA_031426455.1. Taxonomy (GTDB): domain Bacteria; phylum Bacteroidota; class Bacteroidia; order Cytophagales; family Hymenobacteraceae; genus JANNMJ01. The sequence goes on from JANPLI010000123.1 coordinate 3,790, forward strand.
CGGGTTTGACCTCCCGGACCCACCTATCCACTTAACCACCCAAGTCTATGTCTTCCCACACTTCACCCCTCCGGACGCCGCTCGTCACTGGCGGCAAGACGTACCACGATGTCACGCACGACATTGCCCGGCATGTCGAGAATCCGCCTAACCTGCGCTGGCTCGCGGCCCTGACGGTGTCGCTGCTGTTTGTTGGTATTTTTATGTACTCGCTTTACCGGACGCTATGGTTCGGCATTGGCGAATGGGGCTTGAACAAAACCGTGGACTGGGGCTGGGACATCACCAACTTCGTGTGGTGGGTGGGTATCGGCCACGCCGGAACGCTGATTTCGGCCGTGTTGCTGCTGTTTCGTCAGAAATGGCGGTCGTCGATCAACCGCGCGGCCGAGGCAATGACCATCTTCGCCGTAATCTGCGCGGCAATGTTCCCGGTGATCCATATGGGTCGGCCCTGGCTCGCGTACTGGTTCCTGCCTTTCCAGAATACGTTCGGTTCATTGTGGGTGAATTTTAACTCGCCCCTTCTGTGGGACGTGTTTGCCATCTCGACCTATTTCTCGGTCTCCTTGGTATTCTGGTACTTAGGCCTGATTCCTGACTTCGCCACCATCCGCGACCGCGCGAAAGGGCCAATTGCCAAGCGCGCCTACGCGCTGCTGTCGTTCAACTGGACCGGCTCGGCCAAGCACTGGTCGCGCTACGAGTACGTGTCGCTGATTCTGGCCGGTATTTCCACGCCGCTCGTATTGTCCGTACACACGATCGTATCGATGGACTTTGCCACTTCGGTCATTCCGGGCTGGCACACCACCATTTTCCCGCCTTACTTCGTGGCTGGTGCCATCTTCTCGGGCTTCGCGATGGTGCTGACGCTGATGATCATCACCCGCGAGACGTTTAAGCTTAAGGACTACATCACGCTCGAACACATCGAGTCGATGAATATCATCATCACCGTAACGGGCTCCATCGTGGGGGTGGCTTACATCACGGAGTTCTTCATTGCCTGGTATTCGCAGGTACCCGCTGAGCAGTACTGCTTCATCAACCGCGCTACCGGGCCTTACTGGTGGGCCTACGCTTCGATGATGACTTGCAACGTGGTTTCGCCGCAGCTTTTCTGGTTCCGCTCGCTACGCCGCAACGTGGTCTTCACCTTTATTCTCTCGATCTTCGTGAATATTGGGATGTGGTTCGAGCGCTTCGTGATCATCGTCACCTCGCTGCACCGCGACTACATTCCCTCGTCGTGGGTGATGTACTCGCCGACTTGGGTCGAGGTTGGTATTTTTACCGGCACGATGGGCATTTTTATGACCGCCTTCCTGCTGTTCGCCAAGTTCTTCCCGGTGATCAATATGTTTGAAGTGAAGGCGATCCTGAAGTCATCCTCCGAACCCGGCGTCTTCCCGAAGCGCAAACCCTCCGACACGGCGGCGCCCGTTCGTCAAGCCGTGAGTCCGCCCGCCGGAGCTGGGGTCAATTACGATAAAGAGCAATAATGATGAATCCCGCCCACCCTGCGGCTGCGGCTCCCGTTGCTGCCCCCGCACACGGCCACGACGACCACGCCCACCCGGCTACGCAACGCTTTATCCTCGGCATCTTCGATGATGAGGACGTGCTGATGGAAGCCTGCGAGAAAGTGCTGGCAACCGGTACGAAGATCTACGAAGTATTTTCGCCATATCCGATCCACGGAATCGACGACGTACTCGGCATCAAACGGACGCGCTTGCCCATTGCCGCATTTATGTTCGGCTGCTGTGGTCTGTCGCTGGCGCTTTTCCTCCAGATTTATATGCTGTGGTCCGATTGGCCAATGATTATCGGGGGCAAGCCACACTATGCTTTCCCAGCGTTTGTGCCAGTATCGTTCGAACTGACAGTACTCTGCACCGCTTTCGGGATGGTTATCACATTCTTGACCGTCAGCGGACTACGCCCGAAACTCAAAGTGCAGGTGATGGACCGCCGCTCGACCGACGATAAGTTCGTGCTGGCCATCGAGCAGACCGCCAAAACCTCGTTGCCAGATCTGACGCGCTTGTTGCGCGCCAACGGGGCCAGTGAGGTAAACGAAAAGGAAATTTCGAAGAAGTAAAAGAGTTCTGTTTTTTGGTCGATGGTTTATGATCCGGGATTTCGCCCAGACGGAAAACTAAGAACGAAAAAGCAAAAAAACTGCAACGACAATCAATGACGTTCGCCCCTAAACTTGGCCTCGCTCTGAGTGGGCTGCTACTGAGCGGTGCCGCCCTGACGAGCTGCCACGATGCCAACGACCCCGGCACGGAGTACGCCCCCCAGATGTACGATTCGGTGCCTTACGAGCCGCTTCGGCAAGTCAATGGGTACCAGAATAAGTACAACCCAATGGGGATCAACGAGCGGGTTCCGGCACAGGGCTCCATTCCGCGCGGTAAACTGGCGTACTTCTCGCACATTGCTCCGGATTCGGTCAGCATTGCTGAGCGGGTACTGAAAAATCCTTTTCCGGCTACGCCCGAGAACTTAGAAGCGGGCAAAGTACTGTACGGACGTTACTGCGTCCATTGTCACGGTGAGGAAGGAAATGGGCAGGGCTTGGTCGGTATCAAGTTCAAAGGGGTGCCGAACTATGCTTCAGCCTCGTACAAGAATATGAATGCTGGTCACATCTACCACGTCATTCAGTACGGCAAGAACCGGATGATGCCTCACGGCTCCCAGGTTGCACCGGATGAACGGTGGAAAATTGCGCTTTATGTCTATACGCTTCAGCATAAAGACGATGCGCAGGCACCTGCCGATGGTGGCGCCTCCGCTGGAACTTCGGCCGATTCGGCTAAACTGAACACGGGTGCTGCACCAGCTACGGCTCTTTCTGCCAGTGTCAGCACCAAATCTGATAAGGTAACTGCTACGGTAACGGCAACTGCCCCTGCTGCCGAACCAGCAGATACCCGGACTGCCGTGCAGAAAGCAACCGATAAGATTCGCGCCACGCACGTTTATTAGTCGACTGGCTAATGGGTGGTTGGTCCTTTACCACTATTCGGTCAACCCATCCCAACGCCTACTGACTTACCAACTTACCAAGTACCATACTACCATAATGGCGCATCACGTCGCAGAGCATCCGGGTTCCTACGCGGAGCAACTTGAGCTTCCGAAGAAGACGTCCAACCTGTTTTTAATCCTGATCGGCCTCGGCGCGTTGCTGCTGGTGGTGGGTATTTTCTTTAATCTGAACCTCGGCCACGAAGCAGCTGCGGGTGCCGACCACGGGGCTGCCGCAGCTGCAGGCGGTCACCACGAGGCTGCTGGTGGACATCACGGCCCCACGTGGGTTACGCGCCTGTATGCCAACCTTTGGATGAACAATATCTTCTTCACCGGTCTGTCGGTGATGGGGATTTTTTGGTTGTCGCTGCAATACGTGACGTTGGCGGCGTGGTCGGTGCCTTTCCGCCGCGTGATGGAAGCAATGACGGCGTATCTGCCTATTGGCGGCATCGTGATGTTGGTGGTATTTGGCCTCGGCCACGGCTATCTGTTCCACTGGACGACGCCCGGCATTATGGATAAGGGTAGTGCTGCTTACGATGCAATCATCGCTGGTAAAAGCGGTTACCTGAACCTGCCCTTCTTCGTGATCCGGATGGTGGTATACTTCGTGATTTGGGCCGGTTTTGCACGTTGGATGCGGGCGCAGTCGCTACAGGAGGACCTGCACGGCGGCGATACTTACTACAACAAGAGCATCCGCATCGGCGCAATGTTTTTGGTGCTGTTCGGCGTTACAAACTCGATGGCGGGCTGGGATTGGGTGATGAGCATCGACTCGCACTGGTACTCGACGATGTTCTCGTGGTACGTCTTTGCCTCGTGGCTGGTATCGAGCGCGGCGGCCATTGCGCTGATATCGATTAACCTCAAGCAAGCTGGCTATCTGCGTATTATGAATGCGAACCATTTGCACGACATCGGCAAGTTTATGTTCGGGTTTACGATTTTCTGGACGTACATCTGGTTCAGCCAGTTTATGCTGATCTGGTACGCGAACATCCCTGAAGAAGTGACCTACTTCATCCCGCGGTGGTTTGGACATTATCAGACGATCTTCTTCCTGAGCTTGCTCATCAATTTCGTCTTCCCCTTCCTGGTGCTGATGACGCGTGATGCTAAACGTCAGATGCTTATGATGAAACTTGTGGGCACCGTCATTCTATGTGGCCACTGGATGGACTTTTATATGATGGTAATGCCAGGCACGATGGGTGACCTGGGCGGGTTTGGGTTTATGGAAATCGGCACGGCACTCATTTTCCTGGGTGTTTTCCTGACGGTGCTGACCCGGATGCTTGCATCGCGTTCGCTGGTTCAGGTGAACCACCCTTTTATGGAAGAAACCCTGCATCATCACATTTAGGCCCGAACACTCAGCTTCTTTCTCGGTTTCGGAGATACTACAATGATTAACCTCGCGCTACTACTCGGCGGCATCCTGGTCCTGGTCGTCCTCGGCTTGCTTTTCCGCCTCCAGGTACTTACTTCCATCTTCTCCGGCTCTTCGAAGAAGGAAATCGGTACCTCCAATAAGGTCAATGCCTTGCTCTTTCCGGTGGTCTTCATCGGTGGGGGCATTGGCTTCGTCTGGTCAGCAATGGCCTATTACAAAGAGACGCTGATCCCGGTCGCCTCCCAGCACGGGGTGGCGCTGGATTCGATGTTCTGGCTTTCGATGGCCATCATCCTGATTGCCTTCGCCGTGACCCAGATTCTGCTCTTCGTGTATGCTTACCGTTACCAGCATCAGGAGGGCAAGCGTGGCTATTTCTACCCGCACAACAACAAGGTTGAAATTATCTGGACCGTCATTCCCGCTATCGTAATGGCCATTTTGATCTTCAACGGCTGGAAACAGTGGGCGAAAATCACGGGGCCAGCCCCCAAGGATGCTGTAGTACTGGAATTGATGGGTAAGCAGTTCAACTGGATGGTTCGCTATCCCGGTACCGATGGTGAACTGGGGAATCTCAATTACCGTCTTATCGACGCTACCAATGAATGGGGCTTTGATTTCAATGACAAGCACGGCCAGGACGATTTTACCCCCCGTGAAATCCACCTACCCAAGGGGCGTCCGGTATTGATCAAAATCCGCGCTCGTGACGTCATTCACGGGATGTATATGCCGCACTTCCGCGCTCAGATGTACGCTGTGCCGGGAATGCCGACTCAGTTCTGGTTTACGCCGACCAAGACGACCGAAGAGATGCGTACGGAAACGGGCAACTCTAAATTCAATTACGAGTTGGCTTGCTCACAGATTTGCGGTCGTGGTCACTTCGCTATGAAAATGGCGCTCATCGTGGACGACGAAACCGACTACAAAGAATGGATCGCCGCCCAAAAAACCTTCACCTCAGAACACCCGGAAGTGTTGGCTAATTTGAAACCTGTCGCACCTGAGCCTGTTTCTAAGCAGCAGGCGAACACCACGGCGCCAGTTACGAAAACGGTGGCTGCAGCCCTTTAAAGACTGAATCCGAATCTTACCTGATCTACGCAATATGGCAACTGATCTGAACACTCCCCGCGTTCCGGTAGAAGTAGCGCTTGGCCACGGACTGCACGCGCACGACGAGCACCACGACGAACACGAACACCACGAAGAGTCCTGGCTCTTCAAGTACGTTTTCAGCCAGGACCACAAGATGATTGCCAAACAGTTCCTGATTACCGGGATGTTGTGGGCTATCATCGGTGGAACGCTTTCCAGCCTGTTTCGCATCCAGTTGGGCTGGCCTAAGGCTACGCTCGACTGGCTCGAACCAGTACTGGGTCACTGGGTAGCCGGTGGGAAGCTGGACCCCGAGTTCTACCTTGCAATGGTCACGATGCACGGCACCATTATGGTGTTTTTTGTGCTGACGGCCGGCCTCTCGGGTACCTTCTCAAACCTGTTGATTCCATTACAGGTCGGCGCGCGCGATATGGCGTCGGGCTTCATGAATATGCTCTCGTACTGGTTCTTCTTCCTGTCGAGCGTATTGATGTTTGTTTCGCTCTTCATCCACACCGGCCCGGCATCGGCCGGTTGGACGATCTACCCGCCGCTGTCGGCCCTGCCACAGGCGATGCCCGGTTCGGGCGCAGGGATGACGCTGTGGCTCTGCTCGATGGCGATCTTCATCGTTTCATCACTGCTCGGTTCGCTTAACTACATCACCACGGTGATCAACCTGCGCACCGAAGGGATGTCGATGACGAAGCTGCCGCTCACGATTTGGGCGTTTTTTCTGACAGCCGTGCTGGGCGTATTGTCATTCCCGGTGCTGTTTTCGGCGGCGCTGCTGCTGATTTTCGACCGTTCGTTCGGTACCTCGTTCTTTCTGTCCGACATCTACATCGGTGGGCAGGCGCTCTCGAACACCGGCGGCTCGCCAATTCTGTTCCAGCATCTGTTCTGGTTCTTAGGCCACCCCGAGGTGTACATCGTGATTATGCCGGGCTTTGGGATGGTGTCGGAAATCATCGCCACCAACTCGCGCAAGCCGATCTTCGGCTACCGTGCAATGATCGGTTCGTTGCTGGGCATCTCGCTGCTCTCGTTCATCGTGTGGGCGCACCATATGTTCATCACGGGGATGAACCCGTTCCTGGGTTCCATCTTTATGTTCCTGACGCTGATCATCGCCGTGCCGTCGGCCGTGAAGGTGTTCAACTGGTTGGCTACGATGTGGCGCGGCAATATCCGGTTCACCTCGGCGATGCTGTTCGCGCTGGGCTTCGTGTCGCTCTTCATTTCGGGCGGCCTGACGGGTATCATCCTCGGTAACGCTACGCTGGATATCCAACTGCACGACACCTACTTCGTTGTAGCACACTTTCACCTAGTAATGGGTTCGTCGGCTTTCTTCGGAATGTTCGCAGGGGTTTATCATTGGTTCCCGAAAATGTTCGGGCGGATGCTGGACGAGAAGTTGGGTTATATCCACTTCTGGCTGACCTTCCTGGGAGTGTACCTGGTCTTCCTGCCGATGCACTACATTGGCATCGCCGGCTTCCCCCGCCGTTACTACGCTTTCACGGGCTTCGATACGTTCAGCACTTTCGCTGACCTGAATCAGTTCATATCGATAGCGGCCATCCTGTCATTCGTTGGCCAGTTTGTGTTTATCTTCAACTTCGTTTACTCTATCTTTCGTGGCCGGCGTGCTACGCAGAACCCTTGGAATTCGACGACGCTGGAATGGACGACTCCGGTGGAAGCGCTGCACGGCAACTGGCCCGGTGCAATCCCGGCAGTACACCGCTGGCCCTATGACTATTCGAAGCCTGGCGCTGCCGCTGACTTTATTCCTCAGACCGTGCCGTTCTCGGAAACGACATCCTCGAACCTGCCACACGAGCAGGACTATGAGTAGCCTGCTTCTCGTTACTGGTTTTTGATTTCTTGTTGCGGTATGTTGACGAGAGATCAAAAACCAGTAACCAGAAACCAAAAACAAGCAATGATTTCACCGCGCCCGTTGTCGATGCCGTCGTTTGTCCGGCGGTTTCGTACGACGGGCGCGGTAACGCTTTTTGCTGTTTATCTACTGATTCTGATTGGGGGTATTGTGCGTGGTACAGGCGCCGGAATGGGTTGCCCGGACTGGCCCCGTTGCTTTGGCCGTTGGGTGCCGCCCACGTCGGTCGCGGAGTTGCCGGCTGATTACATTCAGACGTATCGCGACGGCCGCATCGCCAAAAATCAGAAGGTGGCTCAACGCCTCGATCGTATGGGCTTTCACGGGCTGGCGGAAAATATTTTCCGGCATCCGGATTCCTTTATCGAAACTGATTTCAACGTCACCAAAACCTGGATCGAATATGTCAACCGACTGGTAGGGGCGGTAATCGGCTTACTGATTTTGCTGACTTTTCGTCGTTCACTTGACTTCTGGCAACGTGATCGCGTCGTGCCGTTAGTGGCTGGCCTGGCTGTGCTGACAGTGGGTGTTCAGGGTTGGTTAGGCTCGTTGGTGGTATCCACGAATCTGGTGCCGGCCCTCGTGACGTGGCATATGGCGCTTGCGCTCGGGCTGTTAATATTACTCCACTATGCACACGCGCGAACGGGGCATTCTGATATGCGCCAAGGGGTTGAAGCTGTTAACAATCAGTCAGTTGCTCCGTCATTCAGTCAAAAATCGCTATTAGTTTGGGGGCTGGTGGCGCTTACTTTCGGACAAATCATTTTGGGTACTCAGGTTCGCGAGGGTATTGACCGTGTGGCGGCAGAGCTGAACTACCTGAATCGTGACCTTTGGGTGAGCCGATTGGGTTTCGAGTTCAGTCTGCATCGGGCTTACTCTACGCTGTTGCTAATGATGAGCGTCGTGGTGAGCTTCCAGGTTTGGCAGCTAAATGGACCGTTCCTCAGCCGTTTGGTATTGGTAATGAATGGGTTACTGCTCCTCAATATCAGCTTCGGGGTTGCGTTGGCGAAGTTTGCGATGCCTGCCTGGCTCCAGCCCCTGCATTTACTGGTGGCCACCTTGTTATTTGGTGCTCAGGTGATGCTGGCGCTCTACGTGCGGGCACCAGTGCCGCTAACCTCAATGGAGGTCGCTTCGGTAGCCCAAGCGCAGCCGCAAGTTGCCTGATGCCCCTTCCGCTTCCTGTTTTCTGACCTGACCCAATCGACCCGTTCTGCCGCTTTTCCGCTCTCAGTGTTTCGCGCCTACGCCCAACTGCTTAAATTCCGGCTTTCGTTTTTGGTGGCGTTTTCCAGCGCCATCGGCTACGTGTTAGGTACGGCAACGCCTACCTGGGAGCGCGGGCTGCTGGTGATGCTGGCAGGGCTGCTGGTGACGGGTTCGGCAAATACCATCAACCAGGTCATCGAAATCGACCGTGACCGGCTGATGAAGCGTACGGCCAGGCGCCCGTTGCCGGAGGGCCGTATCAGCCCAATTCACGCAATGGGCTTTGCAGCCGTAACGGGGCTGATCGGTTTGCTGATTCTGGCGTTTTTTTTCAACCCTACGGCGGCAGCGTTGGCTTTGGCCTCGCTGATTCTGTATGCGTTCATTTACACGCCGATGAAGCCGATGTCGCCGCTCTGCGTGGCGGTGGGGGCAATTCCCGGCGGGTTGCCGCCGATGATCGGTTGGGTAGCGGCAGCGGGTTTTATTGGGCCGCAGGCGTGGGTACTTTTCGGGATTCAGTTTATGTGGCAATTCCCGCATTTCTGGGCCATCGCCTGGGTGCTGGACGAGGAATATAAGGCGGCTGGCTTCAAAATGCTACCCTTTGGGGGCGCCAAAGACCTGCGTACCGCGTTTCAGATTATGATTTACACGCTGGTACTGCTGCCGGTGTCGTTGCTGCCGCTGGAGTTGGGCATGACGGGCCGAACCTCGGCGATGATCGTCGTCGTGTGCGGGGTTTTGTTTCTGGCTCAAACCTTCTACCTGATGCTAACCTGTACAAAAAAGGCGGCAATGAATATTATGTTCGGCTCGTTTCTGTACCTGCCGATCGTGCAGATTGCGCTTGTTTTCGACAAAATATAACGTGTGCGGCGTTCTTTTTACGCCTAGACGCTAAGATGAGCGCAGCGACGCAGCACCTTGCTTGAGCTGTCTCCTTTGCTTCTCTGCGTCCCTTCTGCATCTCGGGGGGAAATTCGTTTTATCAACACTAACTAAATGCAAACCTTCCTTTCGACTTCCGAGCTACGCGCCAAAGAGCCGTCGTTCGGCGTCCATCCGTACAAGTTTTTGTTGTGGCTGATGCTGATCAGCACCTCGATGTCATTTGCGGCTTTTACGAGCGGTTATATTGTCCGGAAGGGCGAGGGTAACTGGCTCGAATTCGCTTTGCCAGCACGGCTTTACGTCAATTCAGCCATTATTATCCTCTCGTCGATTACGATGCAGAGCGCGTACTTCACTGCCCGGCGCGATAATATTCGGTTGACCCAGATTCTGTTGGCCATCACCCTTTTACTGGGCGGCGTTTTTCTGGTGGGGCAGTCACAGGCCTGGAGCGAGCTGGTGCAGGCGAATGTGTTTTTTGCTGGATCGCAGTCGAATCCCGCGGGTTCCTTCGTGTATGTTTTAAGCGGCTACCACGCCTTTCACATTGTCTGCGCGTTGGTTTTTGTGACGACCGTACTCCGAATGGCGCTTCAATATAAAGTGCACTCCAAGGCGCTTTTGTGGGTGGAATTGTGCACGATTTTCTGGCATTTTCTGGGCGCGCTTTGGCTCTATCTCCATCTGTTCCTAATTTTGAACCGTTAAACCAGCCTTTTGGTCGCTGGGCGCTCGTTGGCCCGCGTCTGATCACGGTCGGGGAGGCATCTGCCCGGCCCTGCTGATTAGGCATCTACCCGTTTTTACGTTTTTTGCGTTTATGCACGCTCCTGCACTCGACGAACCGCGCACCGGCACCTGGGATGGTGGAAATGAACCCCTTAAGGCAAGCTACGGTAAGCTGATGATGTGGTTCTTTTTGCTGTCAGACGCCTTTTCTTTCTCGGCGTTTCTGACCGCTTACGGCCTCATTCGCCACGCGAATCCGGTATTTCAGGGCAAGCACGAGGCTTTTAAGTTTTCGCAGTCGTACTGGCCGATCCCGGACAAGGTCTTCAATGCTTTCCCGTTTCTGGAAGGTATGAACGTGCCGCTCGGTTTTGTGGCGCTGATGACGATGATCCTGATTTTTTCCTCCGTTACGATGGTACTGGCGGTAGAAGCCGGGCATCGGCGCGATAAAGCAGCCGTTGAAAAATGGCTGCTCTGGACAATTCTTTTCGGTTCGGCCTTCGTCGGTTCGCAGGCCTGGGAGTGGAGCCACTTCATCCACGGCCAGCATCACGGCAGCGCGGTAGCCGAAGGCACGGCATTTTACGGTGCCAATCTCGCCCAGAATCAGTACGGCCCGGTGCTTTTTGCTGACTTATTCTTTTTCATCACAGGTTTCCACGGTACTCACGTGACCTCTGGTATTGTGATGTTGATTATGGTTTTCATCAATACCGTTAACGGTACCTACGAAAAACGCGGTCACTACGAGATGGTCGAGAAAATCGGCCTCTACTGGCACTTTGTGGATCTGGTATGGGTGTTTGTGTTTACGTTCTTCTACCTTGTCTAATTACTGAGTGACTGAGCGACCGAGTGACGGAGTGACTGTTTGGTCGCTTTAATTATCACTCAGTCGTTCAGTTACTCAGCCACTCAGTTATTACTTATGGCTGCTCACGCTGAACCTTCGCTCGCCCCCGGCGAAATTGCCCCGGCCCAGACGGGCCAGATCTGGAAAACCTTCTGGGTGCTGGTGGCCATCACGGCCGTAGAGTTCGTTTTCGTGTTCTTTATGGACCCGGGTACGCTCCGCAACTTCATCTTCATTGGCCTGACGATCTTCAAGGCCTTCTTCATCGTAGGCGAGTTTATGCACTTGAAGCACGAAGTGAAGGGGCTGATCTGGACAATTCTGATCCCGATGGTCCTCGTGGTGTGGCTGGTGGTGGCGCTTGTCACCGAAGGCTCGTACCTGAGCGATGCTGCTGGCACTTTGATGACGCCCTAAATTCAGAATGGGCGGAATCCGGAAAGTCCTGCTGCTGGGCGTACTCCTGCTGCTACCCGTACTGGCTTTTCTCTTTTTGCAGACCTTCGGTCGCAATGCCTACAAACTGCGCACCTACCTGCCTGAACGTATCGATTCGGCGCGGGTAGGTGCGAAGTTTATTCGGGATACCACCTTCCATCGCGTGGCCGACGAGGCACCGTTGCTGGCGGCACCCGGGGCGCAGCCGTTCCGCGTCGGTACTGACCTGAAGGGGCGCGTCGTCGTGCTGGCGCTACTGACAGGTGCGCCGGATGCCCCAGACACCCGCCGGGTACTAAGCCAGTTAGCGCGGGTACAAACCCGTTACGCCAAAGAAGCGCAACTCAAACTGCTGGTGATTGCTGCTGATTCGGGCGCTGCTCTGGCGGATCAGGCCGAACAGGCTGGCGCCATTGGTGGCAAATGGACATTCGCTTACGCCCGCTCCGCTGCGTTGGCCCAATGGCGCCGCGAGCTGCGGGAAACTCAAACCAGGCGCCCCAATGGGCGGTTATGGCTGCTGGACCCCGACCGCTACGTGCGTGGTATCTATGATGGCACCGACCCGCGCGACGGTGAGCGCCTGCTAACCGAAATCGATGTCCTACTGCGCGTGTTGCGGCAACCGGCCCGCAGGTAGCGGTAAGCGGCTGACAATACGCCTTACCTGAACGAAACACAGATTATGACTTCGACCCTATTGCCGCCACCGGCGCCGGTCAATTACACGAAGTACAAGGCGATTATGCTGACGTTGGGCGCTGTGGTGCCGGCGTTGGTGGCCGTCCTGTATAGCTTTCCCGGTCTGTTCCAGATTCCGGGCGTCAAAGTGAGTTTTTTGCCCGCTACGATTGCGGTCCTGAATTCGCTGACGGCCCTGGCACTGCTGTTGGGCTACGTATTCATTCGGCAGAAAAAGGTGGCGTTGCACCGGGCGATGATGGGTACGGCTTTCGCGCTGGGGGGGATTTTCCTGCTCTGCTACGTGGCTTACCATTCGCAGGCACCGCAAACGCGGTTTCCGGCTGATAACCCGCTACGGCCGCTGTATATCGGGCTGCTGCTTTCCCACATCAGCCTGGCTATCGTTACCGTAGGATTGGTGCTGTTTACGCTCTACTTTGCCCTGACGCAGCAGTTCGTGCGCCACCGGCGCATTGCCCGCTGGACGTTCCCGATCTGGCTTTATGTCTCCGTGACGGGCGTTATCGTCTATTTTTTGATTGCACCGTATTATCCGCCCGCCTAACGGCGTCTTTTGCCACGCTGCGGAACCCGTAGGCGCAGACTTTGTGGCTTGGCGGGAAATGCTTTCGGTGGCCGACGTGTTGCCTTTATAACTTATGAAATCAGTCTATCTGCTGCTACTGCTGGCCTTGCTGACCCTGACCGCACCCCGGGCGCAGGGGCAGGGGTGTTCGATGTGCAAGACCCAAACGAATTCCGGTGAAGACGGTCGCCTGACGAAGTATCGTGGGCAAGGCATAAATACGGGTATTCTTTATCTGGCAGCGGTGCCGTACATCGCTGGCGGGCTGCTGGGGCTGATGTGGTACCGCAACCGAAAGCGCCTGAAGGCCGAAGCGGCGTTGAAAGTGGCTGCTAAAGCGGCGCTGGGCGGCGCCCGTTGATGCGGCTGCCCGCTGACGGCCAGCAAAATGTAGACGAAAGTGGCGCGGCCCATTTTCGCGCATTACTGGCCCTGAAATGCCCGCGTTGCCACACCGGAAACCTGTTTCTACGGCCTGCCCGCGATCTGCGCGACTTCGATAAGATGCCGCCGGTCTGTCCGGTTTGCGCCCAGACCTACGAGCCGGAACCGGGTTTCTATTACGGGGCGATGTACATTTCCTACGGGTTCGGCGTGATCGTAGTGGCGTTAGTGGGGGTAGCGTTGTACTGGTTGGCCGGCGATCCTTCTGTGGGTTGGTACGTGACGGCCGTGGCGCTGTCGATGGTCCTGATCACGCCGCTTTCCTTTCGTTATGCGCGGGCCGTGATGCTGTATGCGTTCGGCAGCACCCGTTATCAGGCGCGGTTCGACCCCGGCGCCCGACCTTCCGAACTTTAGCGGAAAAGATAGCCGCGCTTGCGGTCGGTGGTGAAAGGCACTTCGCGGTGCGTGGCGGAGAAGGCGTCATAAGCCTGCTGGAGGATTTGCCAGAAGGGCAGCGGGTCATCAGGATACTGTTCGGCAAGGGCTTGCAGAGTCGCCATTGCGGGGGGCGTCATCCGGGTAGGAAAGATATAGACCGGAATGTGTTTCTGCCCGTTCTGGCGGGCTTCGATGGCGTAGAGATAAAGTTCGTCGATGCCTGCATCGGTGATGGGCAGGCAGCCGACAGAAACACAATCGCCGTGGATAAAAATATCGCCCCCCAGCGGCCGGTAGGGGCTGAGGGCGTAGTCGGCGTCGTTCGGGAAGTTGAGGCCAAGCGAGAGGTGGTAAGCACTCGCTGGGTTGAAGCGGTCGATGTGATACAGCCCTTCGGGCACCTGCTCGTCGCCCTGATATTGTTTCGGGCCGGGGTGACCAGCGGAGTAACAGATATCGAAAGTGGTCAGCAGGCGAAAAATGGTCGCGTCGCGGTCTTTGGCCCAGACCTCCAATTCGCCTTCGGTCTTGTAAGCCGTCAGCAGGATGTGAAAGCGGTTTCGGCGCAGGTTCAGGCGGGCGAGTGATTCGTCCAGCAGCGCATTTTTGCTTTCGTAAGCCTCCCGGACGCGCGGTGCGGTGCGTTGCTGAGTCAGAAAATCGGGTGCAGGCAGACGGCTGGGCTGCCTGAGGGGTTGCTTTTGAGTAAACGCGACGGATGGGCCGAACAGGGTCAGCAGGAGGGAGAGTAGGAGGGCGCGCAACGCGAAAAGCATTCGGCAAAATTAGTTTTAGCTGAAACGAAACTTCGGCGGGTTTTCGTCTGGCGCGGCTAACGTTGCGGCCGGGTGTTTGCGCGGCGGGCTAGATTCGGCAAATCATTCCTGTTCCGTAATCGGGTTTTGTGAGGAAATCGTACTTTTTGCGTCCGTTCGGGTTGGTGGTGCTGGCCGCGCTACTTTGGCTCCTGGCGGCGCTGACATTGCCGGCTACTCAGCCCGCCACCGCTACGCAGGCCGAAGCAGCGCGCGTGGAGGTGCGGGTGCGGGCGGCGTTGCAGGAAGCAGCCCGCGCCGCTAGTCTGGCCCTGGTGCGGGTACGCGCGGCGGGGGCGGAACCCTTTACGCAGGCGGGTGATGCTGAAGCGGAAAGCGCCGCGCTGGTCACGTTCGTTTTCCATCGCGATTCACTCGTTTGGTGGTCCCACAATGGCTTGTTGATCGATCTGGACAATGCCTCTGGTACTTCCCGATTTCGGATGGTGGAGTCGAAGCAGGGGAAGATGCTGATAGCGAGTGCAATGCAGGGTAGCGGCTGGCGGGCATTGACGTACGTGCCGTTGGAAAAGCACTACACCATTTCGAACCGCTACCTCATTCCACACCTCAATGCGACGATCTTCGGGGCGCTGCGGCCGGGGCTGGTGTTCGACGAACGCGCGGCGCTGCCCCGCATTCACGCGTCGGACGGTACCTACCTTTTTTCATTAGCACCTAATCCTGATGCCGCCGGAGCGGGGCTACTGACGGTTCGGCATACCTGGCCCCCATTGCTGCTGCTGTTGTTGGGGATCGTCGCCTACATCAGTGGGTGGGCGGGCCTGGCGCAGGCGCTGCGTCAGCGGGGGCGGCCCGTGTGGGGCGCCGGATTACTGCTGGGCGCGCTGGGTACGCTGCGGGCCGCGCTGCTGTTTGGTAATCTGCCGTTTGCGCTGCTCGACGTGCCGCTCTTCGACCCGCGCTACTATGCCGCTTCGTGGCTGGCGCCGTCGCTCGGCGACCAACTACTGAACGTAGCTCTACTGGCGGTGGCGCTGGTTTATGCCGTGCGCGCCGGGCAGGTACTCAGCCCGCTGGTGCGCGTCTGGATCAAACACCTGCCCGACGGGACGCGGGCGGCGCTGGTGGCCGTGGGGGTGGGGGGGCTGGCAGGGCTGCTGGCGCTACGCTACCGGGTGTACGGCGACACCTTCATCAATTCGCAGCTCGACCTGGACGTGACGCAGAGCGTTCATTTTACCTGGCTCAAGGCGACGCTGGCGCTGCTGCTGGTGCTGCACTCGGCGGCGGCTTCGGTGGGGCTGCTGGCCCTGACGCGGACCATCAGTCGGCTGCTACCTCCCGCGGCTCGACGCCCCGCGTGGCAGGCAATGCTGGTTGGGGAGTTTGCCTTGTGGGGAGCGGCATTCTGGTTTGGCTCATACTATCTAGCCCTGGGGGCGTTGGCGTTGCTGTTTGCGAAGGGCGTGCTGGTGGTGCAGGAGCGCGAACGGCGGCGCGGTTTGCCCTATCCGGCCACGGTTTTTATGTTCGGCGCCGTGATGCTCTGGGCGCTGGTGGGCGCGCTGGCGCAAAAGCGGCAGTACGACCGAAACCTGCGCGTGGCCGAGCAGAAACTCGCCGAGCGCCTGCTGCTCGAACACGACGTGCTGGGCGAGTTTCTGCTCGAAGAAGCCGCCACCCAGATGGCTGCCGACCCCCTGATGCGCCGTACGCTGACGGGCGCGTTTTCGCAGCCCGATATCGCCCGGCAAAAAGTGGAGAAATACTACCTGCGCGATTATTTCGCGCAGTACGAAACCGGAATCCGCTTCTTCGACGCGGCAGGCCACGAGTTCGGTACTGCCCGCCTCGACACCACGCGCGGCCTGGCGCAATACCGCCGCCGGATGCTGCGCGGCGCCCGCCCCACCGAACACGCCGACCTCTGGCTCCTGGCCGACGCCCACGAGCTGACGACCCGCCGCTACGTGAAACTGGTTCGGGTGCCCGACCCCGCCGACCCCACTGCGCCCGCGCCCGTCATCGCGCTGGAACTGCTGCTCAAGAAGCTCAACCCTTATTCGGTGGTGCCGGAGCTGCTCGTAGATCAGAAATATGCCCCGGCTACCAGCGCGCTGGGGCGCCCGTTTTCCTACGCCACTTTTGGGCCGGATGGGCTGATTGCCGCCGAAGGACCGTTCGACTATTCGACCTGGCGACCGGGCGCGCCAATTTTTCAGGATGCGCGCCTCTACACACCCGAAGGGATAAGCACGGAAGGCATCCACCACACCGCGCTCCGTTACGGGCAGATGGGGCAGTTGCTGATTATCAGCGCGCCCGCTTATACGGCCACCGATGTGCTGGCGAATTTCTCGTTTCTGTTCCTGCTGCACCTGGTGCTGGGAATGACGGCCCTGACGGTGCTCACGCTTTGGCGCGGGCGGCAGCAGTCGGGCAGACGGGCGCAGGCGTCGTTCAGCACCAAGATTCAGGTGCTGCTTAATCTGGGTGCGTTGGTGCCGTTGCTGGTGGTGAGTATTTCGACGGTAGCCGTCAGCACCCGCGCCTACCGGCAGGAACTGGTAACGACTTATCAGCAGCGCGGTGAGCGGGTGCAGCAGAACCTGGTGCGCGCCGGGCGGGTGACCACGGCACGCACCCTCGGGCGCGACGAACTGGCCGGGCTGGTACGCGACGTGGCCGACCTGGCCGAAACCGACGTGCTGCTCTACGATGCGCGCGGGCAGCTTTTGGTGTCGTCGCAGCCGCTCCTGTTCGAGACCGGCGCCCTCTCGAAACTCCTCAACCCCGCCGCTGTGGCCGCCCTGCGCGAACGCGGCCAGCCGCGCGCCCTGCTGCCGGAACAGGCTGGCGCCCTGACTTTTAACGCACTCTACCTACCCCTTACGGCTGGCCCACCCGGCACGCCCGAAGCCCGCCGCCTGACGGGCTTCATCGGCATCCCCTTCTTCGACTCGGCGCAGGCGCTGGATGTCAAGATCACGTCGCTGGCGGCTACGATGATGAGCCTGTTCACGTTGATGTTCATCGTGATCACCTTCATCACCTTTCTGGCGGCACGCTCGCTCACCCGGCCGCTGAAGCTGCTGGCCAACAAGCTGAATCAGACCACACTGACGGGGCAGAACGAGCGTCTGGCCTACGAAGCGCCCGACGAGATCGGGCTGCTGGTACGCGAGTACAACCAGATGCTGACGGCCCTGGAAGCGAGCCGGCACGAGCTGGCGACCCGCTCGCGCGAGGATGCCTGGCGCGAAATGGCCCGGCAGGTGGCCCACGAAATCAAGAACCCGCTCACGCCGATGAAGCTCTCGCTGCAATATCTGCAACGGGCCATCCGCGACGGCCGCGCCGACGTGGAGGCGCTCATCGCCAAAGTCAGTGAAACCCTGATTACGCAGATCGATACGCTGGCCGACATTGCCACGTCGTTCTCGTCGTTCGTGTCGTTGCCGGAGCCGAAGTTTGAGCGCCTGGAACTGCTCGCCCTGCTGCGCCACTGCCTCGACCTGCACCCCGGTACGGCCGACGTTCGGGTGGAGAGCCAGGCCCCGGAAGTCTGGGTGCGGGCCGATAAAAACCTGCTGGTCCGCACTTTTAATAACCTGCTGCTGAATGCGCTGCAAGCCGTGCCCGAAGGCCGCGAGCCGCTGATTCGGGCCACGGTGGCGGCCGAGGGCAGCGCGGCCGTGTGCGTCGGTATCCACGACAACGGCGCCGGCATTCCGGCGCACGTGCAGCCCAAAGTGTTCGTGCCCAATTTCAGCACCAAGTTCAGCGGCTCCGGTATCGGGCTGGCCGTGGCCAAGCGCGCCGTGGAAGGCGCCGGCGGCCGGCTCTGGTTCGAAACCACGGCAGGGGAGGGGACGAGCTTCTACCTGACCTTGCCCGTACCAGCCTGACCGCCGCCGGAACGCGCGGGGCGTAACTTGCCGTTGCCGAAATAAGCCCCAAGCCTGTATGAGAACGCTCACGTTGACCCTGGATGATTCGCCGGAGGCGGAAACCCTCATTCGTGACCTGCGCGCCTCGCCGCACGTGCAGCAGGTACGCGAAGAAGTGAAGGCGCCCAACGGCAAGGTGTTGCCGCTGCTGTGGATAGGCGAGCCAGAAACGACGATAGCAGAAATTTTTGGCGAGCCACCAATCGAAAAACTGCGTCCGTTGGCAGAAATCCGGCAGGGTTGGAATAAGCGCAATCCGTTCATCACGGGGCTGGTTCTGCACGAAGCGTAAGGGCGGCCCCGTTCCTGATTCACCTACGGAGTAACCTGACCAAGCGGCTTGCGCGGATTTCATTGGTGGAGCGTCCTTTTGCTGCTGGCGGCGTGGTTGCTGCCGGGGCGGGTGGTCGCGCAGAACTATCCGTTGCCGCCGATGCCCAACGCGCCTGCCGATTCCGGCCGCGTAGTGCGGGGAATGCCGCGCGACACGGCCCGCCGCGCCGCGGCTGATACCACCCGCGCCCGGCCTGCGTCGGCCCCTAAAACCCCGCCCGTTTCTTTGGCCGGCCTGACCTCGCTGCGCGCCCGTTGGGTGCGCCTCGATGCGCAGGGCCGGGGCCGACTCACGGATTCGGTCACCGTCGTGCCGGGCTCCCTGACGCTGCCGGGGCGCCCCGGCGCGGGCTTCGAATTCGACCCGCAAACCGGCAAGCTGCTGCTGGACAACGCCCCGCCCGCCGGCCAAAAGGATTCCGTGCTCGTCCAGTACCGGGTGCTGCCGCTGAACCTCACGCGGCCCGTGTTCCGGCGCGACCGCCGGACGCTCGACTCGCTCGCGTTCCGCGATATGTTTTTCACGGAAGCCTTTGCCCCCCCGCGCGAAGAGATTCTGCGCACCCCCGGCCTGACCAAGAGCGGCAATCTGGCGCGCGGCATCTCGTTCGGCAACGCCCAGAACGTGTTCGTGAACTCGGCGCTTAATCTGCAACTCGAAGGCAAGCTGGCCGAGAAACTGAACCTCACGGCCTCGATCACGGACCAGAACGTGCCCTTTCAGCCCGAAGGCAATACGCAGCAGTTGCAGCAGTTCGACCGCATCTTCATCACCCTCGAAAACCCCGACCGCTGGCGCATCACGGCCGGCGACGTGGTGCTGCGCAACCGACCGGGCAACTTCCTGCGGTTCTACAAAAACATTCAGGGCGGCGCCTTGGAGGTCGCTTCCAGCTTTAAGCTTCCGGCTTCAAGCCGTCGGCCGCAAGCCGTGAGTCCCCAAGCCCCAACGCCCAACACCCAGCCCTCAAGCCCTCAAACCCTCAAACCCTCCACCCCTCAAACCCTTCGCACCGGCACCACGCTCCTCGCTGCCGGTATTGCCAAAGGCAAGTTTGCTTCCCAGCAGGTGCCACCGCTCGACAATGTGCAGGGGCCGTACCGGCTCACGGGGCCGAACGGCGAGCGGTTCATCATCATCCTGGCCGGTTCGGAGCGGGTTTACCTGGACGGCCAGCTTTTGCAGCGCGGCTTCGACTTCGACTACACGATTGACTACAACCAGGCGGAAATCACGTTCTCGCCGCGCCACCTGATCACGCGGAATGCCCGGATTCGGGTGGAGTACGAGTATTCTGATCAGAACTACGCCCGCACCATCGCCAACGCCGCGCACTACCAGCAATGGGACCGCTGGAACGCCGCTGTGAACATCTACCGGGAAGCCGACAACCCCGACAACGCGCCCAACCTCAGCCTGAAAAGTCCAGAGCTGGAGGCGTTGCAGGACGCCGGCGACTCGCTGCGCCGCGCCGTGGTGCCCGGGGCCGATTCGGTGCGCTACAACCGCGCCGCCGTGCAGTACGCGCGGATCGATACCCTCGGCGAGGTGATTTACCGCTATACCCGCGACTCCGCCACGCAGCACTACGACGTGCGCTTCTCCGACGTCGGCGCCGGCCAGGGCGATTACGTGCAGGCTACCAGCGGCACCATCAATGGCCGCGTGTTTCAGTACGTGGGTCGCCGTCAGGGGCGTTACCTGCCGCTCCGGATTCTGCCCGCGCCTACGCTGCGCCAACTGGCCACGGCCAGCGTGGGGTATCAACTTGATCCGCAGACGACTATCACCGCCGAAGTGGCCGCTTCACAGCTCGACCGCAACCGTTTTTCTTCCCGCGATGACCAGGATAATAATGGCGTGGGCCTGCGCGTGGGCTACGCGATAGTGGACCGCAAGGTGGGGTTTCTCGGCGACTGGAAGCTCCGTTCTGCCGTGAATTACGAGTTTACCGACCGTCGCTTTTCGCCCATCGACCGTTACCGCGACGTGGAATTCGACCGCGACTGGAGTGCTACTTCCACCACGGGTACCGGCGTGGTGGGCGCCGGGGCCGATGATAATATCCTGAATGCCAGTGTCGGCGTTGCCAAAGACGTGCGTAACCAGGTTACGTACCGCATCAGCCGCCGTTATCGCGCGGGCGAAGTGCAGGGCATCCAGCACTGGGTCAGCGGGGCCCGACAGGTAGGCGATTTCACCGTCCGAGGCGCGCTTTTTCTGCTTACTGCCGATGCCGCCCGCAGCCGTTCGCGCTGGCGGCGGGGCGAAACCGGGGCCGACTGGCAACGCCCCAACGCGGCGCTGGTCGCCGGCTACGCCTACCGCTTCGACCAGAACCGGGTGTTGGCCCTGACCACCGCCCGGCGCCCGGATTCGGTGCTGCGCTCGGCCAATTATTTCGACGAACACACCGTGTACGTGCGTTCCAATGACGAAAAGGCCGGCGCGGCGGACGACGACTCCACGGACGTTGCCGACCGGCGCCTGCGCTACCGCCTCGACTACGCCTACCGCCGCACCTTTCTGCCGTTGGAAGGCGAAATCCGGCAGCGCGACCGCGCCCAAACCTGGCAGGGGACGCTCAACGCGCGCATCGGCCGGCATCAGGAGTTGGCCGTGCTGGCGACGTACCGCGAGGTGACGGCCCGGCCCGGCGTAAATACCGGCAGCGACTCTACCCGCGAATCAGCGGTGCTGGCCAAACTCGACCACACCGCCGCCCTCTTCGACCAGCACGTGCGCTCCGAGCTGAGCTATTCGGTGGCGACCGGCCGCGAGGCCCGGCGCCTGTACCAGTTTCAGCCCACCACGCCCGGCCAGGGCACTCACTACCTGCCGCCCGGCGCCAACCCCGCCGACCTGAACGCCTACATCGAAGCCCAGAGCGCCGCCGACCCCAGTCAGCGGCTCTACATCAAGGTGTTTCTGGCTTCCGACGAGTACGTCGTGGCTTACACGAATCGCTTCACGTACCGCCTCACGACGCAGGCGCCGCGCGCCTGGCGCGGGCAGGGCCGTTGGAAAGATTTGGCCAATCGGTTCTCCAACATCACTTTCGTCTCGCTCGACCGCCGCACCATCGACCCGGCCCTGGCGAACCGGCTGAACCCGTTCAGTTCACAGTCCGCCGACGATCAGTTGCTGGCGCTCAACCAGATCCTGCGCTCTACGCTTTTCTTCAACCGCGCCTCGCCGGCTTACGGGGCTGAGCTGAATGCCCAGCAAAGTCAGCAGAAAACGCTGCTCACGAGCGGCTCCGAAACCCGTTCCATTGCCACGCAGGGCCTGACGCTACGCCGCGCACTGACGACGGTTTTCGTCGGCAAGCTCGACCTCACGCGCACCATTCGCCAGACCCGCTCGACGGCCCTGCTGACGCGGAATTACCGGATTCTGGCGCAGGAAATCGCCCCGGAAATCGCCTGGCAGCCGTCGCAAACTTTCCGCCTGACCGGTACTTACCGCTATACGACCAAGCGTGATACGGACCCGGTTCAGCTCGAACCCGCCACCGGCGCGGCGCGCGGCACTTTTCACGAGCTGGGGCTGGAACAGCGTTATAGCCGCGCCTCCAAACGCACCATCACGGGGCTGGTGCGCTTCACCCAAATCACCTTTGAAGGCCCCGACGGCACCCCGGTCGCCTTCGATCTGCTGAATGCGCTGCGCCCCGGTAACAACCTGACCTGGCAGCTCACAGTGGAGCAGCGACTTGCCAACGGGTTGAACATCAGTGTTGCCTACGACGGTCGCAAGCCCAGCGGCGTCAGCGCCATTCACACGGGCCGGATGCAGGTTTCGGTCCTGTTTTAGGCAGCGGCTGCTGGCGGGGCGAGTCGCGCGGTTGCTCCGCCAGCGCATCCATCGGGTAAGCGGCCGCCGGGGCTTCCCGACCGAAACAGTGTTCGCTACCTCCTGGCCCGGCGTACCTTCGCCGTCCGCCTGAGCCATTTGCTGATGCCGCTTTCTTCGTTGCTGATGCCGCTGACCACTACCGTCCCGCCCCTCGTGACGCGCGTGACGCTGCCCGGCTCGCGGCTGGCGGTCTGGCTAGGCGAAGGGTCCGGGGCCGATGCGCTCGATGCCGCGTTGCCGCCACCCGCCTTCGCGCCCTGGCTTTTTCAGGAGTTGCTGCACGCGCGGTCGCAAATGCCGGCAGTTGAAAATCAGTTGTTGGTGGCCGCATTGGTGGACGAACGCCGCCGCCGTACCGTGGGCCGCTGGCTCATCTGGCCCGATCCCGCTTTGCCCGGCCACGCCCTTTCGCCGGGTCGGGCGCCTTTCGGGGGCGCCCAACTGGCGCCGGGCCTGGAACTGGCGGATGTACAA
The DNA here is from genome assembly GCA_031426455.1 of Hymenobacteraceae bacterium. Classification (GTDB taxonomy): domain Bacteria; phylum Bacteroidota; class Bacteroidia; order Cytophagales; family Hymenobacteraceae; genus JANNMJ01. Next base: position 26,881 of record JANPLI010000123.1, read on the forward strand.
GGCTTCGTGGAAACGGTGCTGGTGGCGCTGCGGGCGCGGGGCTACCATTATCTGCACCTCAAACTGCCGCCAGCGGCCTACGACCCAGCTGCCCAGGCGCTATTCACGCAGGTATTGCTGGACGCAGGGCTGCGCATCAGCACCGCGTTGCTGAGTCAGGTGGTGCCCACCACCCAGCCGCTCGAAGCCCGGCTGCATCCCTCGACGCGCCGCCGCCTACTCAAAAGTCAGCGAATGGGCCTCTCGTTCGGTCCGGAGCCAGCTTCTGCGTTGCCGGAGCTATATGGAGTGCTGGCCGGTTGGCGTGCCCAGCGCGGGCATCAGCTCTCGCTTACCGAAGCCGAAGTGGCCGATTTGTTGGCGCGTCTGCCCGGCGCCTTTCAGCTTTATGCCGTGCGCACCGCCGCTGGGGCGCCCGCTGCTGTGGTGGTGGCCGTGCGCGTCAGCGCCGACGTGCTGTATTATTTTCTGCCCGCTTCTGATCCAGCCCTCAACGCGCTTTCACCTGCCGTTTTGTTAGTAGCGGGGCTTCATTCCGAAGCCCGCCGCACGGGGGCGGCTCTACTCGACCTGGGCACGTCGGCCGACCCTCATACGGGCACCCCGAACCATTCGCTGCTGCGCTTCAAACGCCACCTCGGTGGCACCCCCACCCTTAAACTGACGCTGGAAGGAACGGTTATAATAATTAATAATTAAATATTAATTGATTAGTTTTTAACTATGATTCCGCTTGTTTCCGTCATTGGTTTAGCTTACAATCACGCGCATTTTCTGGCCGAAAGTCTGGATTCGGTGGTGGCGCAGACCTACGCGAACATAGAATTGATTATCGTGGATGACGCTTCCCCCGACGGCTCGGCGGACGTGATTCAGGCGTGGGTAGCAAAACATCCGGCCGCGGCGGCGCGGCTTCGGGTGCAGGTGCTGCTTCTGCAGCAGAACGTGGGCAACTGCACCGCTTTCAATCAGGGTTTAGCCCGAAGCCAGGGCGAATTCGTCGTCGATTTGGCGCTCGACGATGTGTTGCTGCCGAGCCGTTTAGCGGAACAGGTGGCGGCGTTTGCGAAGCTCGATGCGTCGTGGGGCGTCGTATACACCGATTGTGAACTGATGGCCGAAGACGGCACCTTCGTGCGCCGTTTTTATAGCCGCGACGCCGCCAACCGTCCGGTGCCGGCGGCGCCGTCCGGCGAGGTTTTTTCTGATGTGCTGGGGCGCTATTTCATCTCCACGCCGACGATGCTGATGCGCCGCGCCGTACTCGACGAGTTGGGGGGGTACGACGAAACCCTGGCTTATGAGGACTTCGACTTTTGGGTCCGTTCGGCCCGGCACTACCGGTATTTTTATCTGGATCGCCCGCTTACGCGCAAGCGGCTGCACCCGGCTTCGCTATCGCGGCAGGTCTATCGTCCCGGCGACCGGCAGCTCGATTCTACCATCCGAATCTGCACGAAGGCCGCCGCCTTGTGCCGTACCCCGGCCGAATGGGACGCCCTGGCGCATCGCCTGCGCAGCGAGCTACGGCAGGCTGCCCGGCATCGCCTTTGGGGGGAAGCCGAGCGTTTGTACGCACTCTTACAGCAGGTTAGTCCGGCTCCGGGCGGACTTTACCGGCTGCTGGGTGCGTGGGCGAAGCTGTGGGGGTAACGCCAGGGGCTTTCGTTGAGGCGTTTAATGTTACCTCATATAGGCAGACTGGCCCCTGTTGTAGCACCAGCCGCGCGGTACGGAACTGCGCGCGTACTTCAGCCGAATGGATGCGGTGGTATTTCGGCAACTCCGGGTTCCGTAAGGTGGCTTCGTTGAGCAGCAGCCAGGCGCGGGGAAAGGCGTCTGCTGCTACAGAATCAATGGCGGTCACGCTTCGCCACGTCAGATGAGCGGGCGGATGGAAGCCATACCAGAAAGGGTGACTGACCAGAAGGTGGGGATCAGTGAAGACGACGGCCCGCGTCGCCGAATCGGCCAGTAGCAGGCGGCTGTGCAGCACGGCCCGCTGCGCCTGCCACGCCGACGCCGAGGGTTTGGTCAGCTGATACACGGGCCGCAACCCCAGCAGGCCGAATAGTACGGCTATCACCCAGCCCGCCGGGGGCGCCGATGGGGTTCCGGTAACGCGTTTGGCACGTTGGGCTGGTGCAAACCACCACGCCAGCCCGGCCAGCGCCAGGAAAAGCGGGGTGAGGCTATTGTGAGCCAACCCAGCCAACACAGCGAAGCCCAGCGCTAGTGGTGCGGCTGGCAGCCGGCCCGTATGCCAGTCGAGGAGCGCATAACCGGCTAAAATGGCCCAAAGCGGTGTCAGGGGTGCCAGGAGGCGAGGCGTGAGCGCCAACGGATTCCAGAACGCCAGTGAGGTGCTGCCCAGCCACCACTGCCCCGTGGCCATAACAGCCAATAGCACCCAAGGCGCGCGACCATCAGCTGGAGCGGTGCGTAATCGCCACGCAATCAGGGTAGCTGGCCACGCCAGAACGCCCAGGCCGGTAGCTCCCAGCATCTGCGCTGGCGCTATAGTCAGGCGTAACAGCAGGGCGCTCAAGGGTCGGCCGGCGAAAGACCCGGAACGCAGAAACGCGTTAGTGGCCGCGATTTCGTCGAACCGGGCCCACGCATTGCCCGTCGCCAGCGCGTAGTAGCTAAAATAGCCGCCGATACCTAAGACCGCCAGCGCGGCGGTCCAGGCCCAGAAGCGCTGGTTTCGGCCCCGTTGGCTATCGGCCACCAGCCACCAGCCGTAAGCGGGCACTAGCCAGGTGATGGTTTCCTTGGCTAGCCAGGCCGCCAGCGTGGTGCCCACGAACGCTGCTGCCCAGATGGCTGGGGGCCACCGGTGCGGGTGGCCGTTTCGGTAGGCTAAGACCGTCGCGGCCGAAAGCAGCGTAAGCAGCATCGCCACATTGTCGCCATAGAGGTAGGTTGCCAGCCACAGAAGGTGTTGCCCCAGGCCCAGCATCACCACCGCCCCGGCCGCCGCCAGGGGGTAAGGGCGCAGCACCCACGCCACCATAGCCGTGGTTAGCAGGGTCGCGAGAAGGGGCCAGAGGGTAGCTTTCCAGATGGAAACGCCCCCGAGCCGGAAGAGCAGGGCTACCGGAGCGTACACGGCCGGGCGGTGGCGAAGCGGATCGTGAACGCGGGTAAAATCCGTGGGCCAGCTCCAGGTGCCGTCAGCCAGCGCCTGGGCGTAGCGGGCGTAGAAAAAATCGTCGAGGCCGTATAGTCCTTCGTGGTTTAGGCGAAAGAACAGCATCGTGAGTACAGCCACGGCTAGCCAAGCCCAGTACGCGAGTCTGGGGCGTAGTACTAGGGCGACGACTGAGGCAGCAGACGGCACGGGGCAGAGGAAAGGTGCGTCTGCAAAAGTCGGCTTTTTCTGTGTACCCCGGCTTTGATGCCTACTTTTGCGGAACTACCCTCGGCTTTACTTTCACCCCCAACTGTCTCTTGTCCGCTGCCCTTCCTGACGCCGAGCTGCCGGCCACGCCTGAATCGCCTAATGCCCGCCGCCGTCGTGGGCGCCGGCCGGTAAAAGATTTGAATCCCCGTTGGGAAAATATTAATACATATATTCTTCCGGCGGGGCTGCTGCTGCTTACGTGCCTGACCGTAGGGTCGTATTACGAGACCAATGATGACGAAATAATAACGTTAATGATGCGCGGCCTGTACGCCGCCAAACCGCTGGGTGAACTGCATCTGATTCATTATGGAATTGGTTATATAATTTCGGGTCTTTACTCCTTTTTGCCATCTATTCCCTGGTACGGGGTCGTTCTATACTTAGCGCTCTATTTGGCGATGCTGCTCTCGTTTGGGCTCTTGCATCGCCTGTGTCGCAAGCGCCTGACGAATGAGCAGGTTTTTGCACTACTGATTTTCTTTTATCTGCTGGCGTGGTTCGAACACGCACTTTGGTTTAACTACACCCGGGTGCCGGTGCTATTGGCCGCTGCTGCCTTTCTGAATTACTCATTTGCCGATAAAACTCCCGGCCCCACGCATAATCGATTACTGGGACTGAATCTGTTAGCTTTTTTGCTGGCGTTGTGTATCCGTCCCAATGCGGCTGTTTTAGGATTATTGATAGCACTACCGGGTGCTATACGGGTCACGGCGCTCGCACACCTTGATATACGAAATTTGGTGACGTCGGCAGTGCCTTTTTTTATTGGTACGATACTGTTTAGTCTGGTCATCACCCTGACCCGTTCCGAGGAGGGAATAGCGTATCAGACGGTGGATCGTCTTAATATGATGTATAATGATTTTGGTATGATATCGCTCCGTCCCAGGACCAATTCTGATACTGCTCGTGCCTATGCTGTGCGCGCTTGGATGATTGGAGACCGAGAGCAGATCAACGAACGTTTTTTTCATCGGGTAGGCGTTGAGAACTGGAATCAGTACTTAACCACGAAGATGCCCCTCAAATTAAAGGCAGCAAGCATTGCTTTGTCTAAAAATTATTATTTAATTTTTATATTAAATTTTGTTCTTATTTACGTTTGCTTAAGGAAACAGCGGTCTGCTCCTCGTCGTAGATTAGTATGGCTCACCCAGATTTGGGTATTGCTGTTGGTTGTCGGAATGGGAGGATTATTGAAGTTGCCGCCCCGGCTGTTGATGCCAACACTGACGGTGTGGACGTTACTTAATATTCTGATGTATTTTCGGCGGCGTGGTACGGGCTTTCCCAAATTGCCGCTGGCAGTGTGGCTGGCGATGGTGGCCATTGCTGGATTTCATATCTATTCCGTCGGTTGGCGAATTGATTTGCTAGCGCGTCGTCGTCGTCTGAATGAGGCTCTTTTTAGTAATTTAAATCAACAGTTTCAGCGTCATACGCTGCTAATGGCTGGTGCCGAGACCTACCTGGCGGGCTTGTCGCCCTGGACTAATTACAGCTTTGGTAAGAATCGGGTGCTGCCGCTCACGGGTTGGAACACGTTGGACCCCTCTTACCGCCGCTATTATACTGCTCTCAGTGGCGAACCCTCGTGGCCGCGTGCCGTTCGTAAGCTGGCGTACCAACCCAACACGGTTTTTATTGTTCCTTTAGGCTTTGCCGACCGACTCAACCAATACCTACGGGCTGTTCAGGCCGAGCCAGTGCGCCTGAAGGCCTTTCAACCCCAGACAGCGCCCCGGGCCGGGCTGGAAATCACCGAGTATCTGGTGGGTGTTCCAGCCGGTTTGGATGCTCCGGCGTGGCCCCTGGTCGGGCGCCTGATCAGCGATTCCCTTCTTTTGAAGCCGGTAATGCCCGGACAAAAGCCCTGAGCCTTTTATGTGCTCTTTTGTGTAACCTTCTTTTCTTCTCCATTCACTCGCGCGCGCCTTATGACCCTAGCCCCTTTGCTTTCCCGTACCGATGTGCTGGCCCACCTCGAGAGCTTCGTGGCGGCCAACCTTCCTTCCTTCCTGCGCACGGTCGAGGACTCTTGGCAGCCCGCAGATCTGCTGCCCGATTCTCGCTCCGAAACATTCTTTGACGAAGTGCGCCAACTGCGCGAGCGCGCCCGTGAGTTGAGTTACGATCTGTTGGCCGTCCTGATCGGTGATACTATCACTGAGGAAGCGCTGCCTAACTACGAGGCGTGGTTCATCGGGCAGAAAGACCTGCCCACCCAGCATAATAGTGGTTGGATGCGTTGGGTGCGTGGCTGGACGGCCGAGGAAAATCGCCATGGAGATGCATTGAACCGCTATCTTTATTTGACTGGGCGTGTTAATATGCGGGAGTTTGAGGCCAGCACGCAGTATCTCATTGCCGATGGCTTTGACCTGCGTACGGGTGAAGATCCCTATCGGCTCTTCATTTATACGTCTTTTCAGGAGATGGCTACCAATATCAGCCATCGCCGGGTGGCGGGGTTGGCCAAAAAAGCGGGCGATGTACTCCTGGCTAAACTCTGTGGCCAGGTGGCCGCTGACGAAGCCCGCCACGCGCGGGTTTATAAAAGTCTTGTGAGTCAAGTCTTCACGCTCGACCCTTCTGAGATGATGTTGGCCCTGGAGGATATGATGCGCAAGAAAATTGTCATGCCCGCGCATTATATGCGCGAGCTGGGCGTCGAAATGGGCCGCACGTTCGGCCATTTCACTGATGCCGCCCAGCGCCTAGGTGTTTATACCAGCGAAGATTATGTTCAGATTCTGGAATCGCTCCTGGTAGAATGGAAAATTGATTCGATCGGGAATCTGAACGAAGCCGCCGAGCGCGCTCGCGACTACGTGATGCAGCTCCCCGTCCGCCTGCGGCGCGTGGCCGAACGGATGCCTGTACCTACTCTCGAATACAAATTCCGCTGGATTAGCTGAGGGGAGGCCGCCGTAAACACCATTAGCCCCAAGCGACAAGCCCTCCTGCTGAGGGCTTGTCGCTTGGGGCTAATGCTTTACAGACGGTTACCCACCACTACTCGATGAGCAACGGGCGTGAATTTTGGCCCTGTCAGGCGCAGGATGTAGATGCCTGGCGCTACCGTGCGCAGGTCGAGTGGCGTGGTTTGCGGCGAGGCAGACAACGCTTGGCGCAGGATGCACCGGCCTTGTATGTCAAACAGTTGAAGTGCTGTAGCGCCTGGCGTGGACGGAATCAGACCTTGCCCATCGATCAGCGGATTCGGATAAGGCGCCCCCGCCGGGTAGGTATTTCGGCCGGGCGCGCCGAATCCGTTGGGTTGGGGCTGGTAAACGGCGGCGGCGGCATCAGCAGCAGCTTGCAGGTCAGTGAGGTTTTCGCCGGCCACCAGCGCGAAGACGAGGGTCACGGAATCGCCAGCGGCCAGTGCGTAAGGTCCGGCGCCGGAGATTGTGGCAATGTCGGCCCCGCGCCCAATGCCTGCCTGGGTCCGGCTGACGCCTCGGCTCAGGGCACGCCATTTTTCGCCCATTGTGAAGCCGTCGGTGATGCCCCAGGGGTTGCCAGGAGCGTTGGTATTGAAGTCGATAGCTCGATAGGAAGCCAAGGCCGCTGGTCCGATAAAGCGAATGCCGGCGTAGGACGAGTCGGGTTCGTTCGAGAAACCGTACCCCAGCAGGCGCGTCGAGTCCCAGGCAGCCTTATTGGCAAAACCGTTGCCGATATCCCAGTCGGCAAACAAGCCAGCGTAGAGGTTCTGGACTGCTTGTGGGTTCGTATTGGTCAGGGTGTACTCGAACAGGACAAACTGCTGACGGGCAGCGGCAGCCCAGGCGAGGGCACGGGTACGGATGCGCAGGCCGATGCGTACGTCGGCAGGGGCCGCCGCGTCGGTGCAGACGGTTACGAAGTCAGCATCGGCGCGCGGAGTGGCCGAAGGGCGAGCCAATAGGGTAGGGGCGAAGTGGTCGTCGGCGGTCGGTGGGTAACCGTACACCCGCGTCACGGTGTTCGGCACGTGGGTGGAGTCGATGCCAACCAATAGGCCCAATTCTGAAATCAGATTATCCTGGTTACGGTAGTTCATTCCAAGGCCCTGGGCGAACACGTTGTCGTTGAAGCCAATCCGGCCTTTGCTGGTGAGGGTGGTGGCGATGCGATTCACGGTCAGGTCGCGCCACGAGGGGTTCAGCAGCAGCTCGAATCGTTCGGTATCCTGGTAGCCAGCTTGGTCGGTGTACGTGATGACGAAACGCACCACCTGTTGGATGGGCGCGGTTGGGCTGACGGTGAACGTGAAGGGCTGCGTCGTATTGGTCAGCACTTGTCCGGTGGCCAGATTGCCCAGCGTCACTACGCCCTGCTGGATGGTGATCGTGGCTGACAGACAGGTCAGGGTGGCCGTCAGGCCGGTAGTGGGTTTGAGAATGGACTTGAAATCACCCACCAACTGCGCCGTGCTACCCGGAAAGAGCGGCGGCGTAACCCCCGGCAACAGTTCCTGAAAGGCTCCGCCACCGACGGCTACCTGTTTGCGCAGGCAGCGTACGGCCGAGGGATCTTCGGTCAGGGCGCGGCGGGCGTTGATGCGGCCCCGGCCCAGCAGGCCGGCCAGCGCGGCGTTGTTTTGCGCATCGATATTGTCGCAGCTCATCCGCAGCCGCTGACCAACCTGTTCGGCGCTAGCACTGCGGAAGTGGGCTTTGACGAGCGCCGCCGCGCCGCTCGCTACGGGACTGGCCATCGAGGTGCCTGAATTGAGGCTGTAGTTGCTGGTCGGTATGGTGCTGAGCAGGGCAACGCCAGGGGCAAAGACTTCCGCATTCACGCCGTAGTTGGAAAAGCCGGCTTTGACATCGTTGCCATCCACGGCGCCGACGGTCAGCACATTCTCAAAGCCGCCCGGCGAGAAGGGGTTGGGGGAATTATTGTTGCCCGCCGCCACGACTACCAGCGCTCCCCGGTTGAAGGTAGCGTAGTTGATGGCGTCCTGCCCCACATCAGGGTAGCCCAGCGCACCCCACGAGCAGTTGATGACGGCTGCCCTGTGGTCGGCGGCGTACACCACGCCGGGATAGGCATTGATGATGTAGCCGCCGTTGTCGTCGGGGCCGCACTTGACCGGTAGCAGGCGGCATTTGTAGCCCACGCCAGCCACGCCGGTAGCATTATTGACGCCCGCGCCCGCCAGGCCAGCCACGTGCGATCCGTGAGCGCCGCCGCCGCCCGCGCCATTATCCTGGCTCGGCTGCGCCAGGTATGGCCCGGCCAGATCCCAGCCCAGAAAATTGTCGGTATAACCATCGCCGTCGTCATCGATTCCGTTGACGGGGTCGGCATAATTACGCGCCCACTGCCGGATGAGGTCGGGGTGGTTGAGGTCGAAGCCGGTATCCACGATGCCCACCACGACGGTGGTGTCGCCCTGCTCCAGGTCCCAGGCTTCGGGGGCGTGAATCTGCGGTAGGTGCGCGAGTTGGGAGTAGCTGGGGTCGTTGGGCGTGAACGCTACCTGCACCCGGTATTCCGGTTCGGCGTAGCGTAGGGTACCCGTTGCCCGCAGACGCGAAACGGCCTCGGCCAGCGGTACGGGCGCTGCGTACCGGACGCGATACACGAGCGTCAGGTCCACGCAGCGCGGTTCGCGTTTGTAGTCATCCACGCTCGGGGCGGGGCTGTGCGGGAAGACCCGCTCCAGTGCCGTGGCTCCGAGCGCCGCCAAGGCATCGCGCAGCGCAGGCACGGCGACGGCCGTCGCCGAACAAGCCGGGCGGTGGGTATCGGCTACCCGAAAGACCACCGTGCCGGGCCGGCAATCAGCGGCCGTAGTGCCTGCGGGCCACTGGAAGGGTGCCCGCGCGGCCGCCGATTGAGCCTGGACGGACGCCGTTGGGAAGGCTAGCAGCGCCATCAGGGCTGCCGAAAGCAAACTTTCTGAAAAATAGGCCATACCCAAAAGTACAACCGCCGTCCGAAGGAACGTTTTTTAGGGCCACTACCTGAAAATGGGTATTGACACGGCGCCTTTGTCGCGCGTCCTTTGCGGCAGATTGAAGGGTAGCGTGGTGCGGTTGTTGGCCCTTTGTAAAGCGGCCGATGAACGTGCTACATTCGCCGAACCGACGGGTAAAAGGCCCAGGGCGGGTCAGCGGCTTTTTAAAGGCGGTTGGTTGGTGAGGGGGAGTGTTTTGGGGTTTGTGTAT
>JANPLI010000124.1:0-14846 GCA_031426455.1 Hymenobacteraceae bacterium
CCAGCGGCTCGCGCTCCTGTAGCGCGCTCAGCGCTACCTCGGCTTTGAACTGCGCCGTGAACCGGCGACGATTGCGTTTTGCGCTCATAAGTCGAACTTAGCCACCCTTAGCGACCTGTCCAACTTTTGGGGAGCACTACACACAACCCACTTTGCCAGCTTCTCGCTACGCTGCTGAAGATTGCCAGGGGTCCACTGCTCGTACTCATCCGCGAAACTGCGCACTGATTTAAAGCCCGAGTCCGCTTTGTAAATCAATCGCTTAACCTCAAATGATTTGTTTCCCAGGGACTGGTTCATTTGCTGACTAAGAGGAAGAAGGTTCGCAAGTAAATCTTTTTTTTCCTTGTGTTGCTCTTCGGAAAACACCTTAAACCACTCAGCTTCCGGCACCACAGGAAGAATGTGCTCGATCCAGGGAGCTACTGTTGGTTGATCTCCACCCAGTGACTTATTCCACTGCTTGAGCAAAAAAGGGGTTATTGAGGCTCCATAAAGAGGCCGTCCAATCACTGCCATTTCAACCTCATCATCGGTAGGGCGGACTACTGTTCTGTGCTTGCTGATCGCCGCGCTTACCACTTCTACAGTAGGAGATCTGTTGCAATCATTCCATAGCCGTTTGAAGACTGCGTGCAATCCGGTAGGCTCGTGGCCGCAGATGGCACGGCGCACCAGAAAAGACTCGATGAAGTGAGCTATATTAACTCCATCTGAAACGGTAACACTGCCCTCGCTAACCGCATTTGACAACTGCATTAAGAACGGAAATGTGGAGCTTGGCAAGCCCGCTTCAAACAGCGTACGGAAGGCTTGGGCAATTTCTTTTGGGTGCTGCTGATGATTGGTACCCAGCATTACATCCAGAAAAGCGTTTTGGTACTGCGCTAACTCCCTGACGATATTTTCGGGGTTTTCTTCCCTGCTCCACGTATCGCGGAGGTGTGAATATACCTCGGACTTACGTAGGTTGGGATTCTGAATTAGGCCATAAGGAAAAAAGTACGCATCGAACAAGCTATGTTCGTCCTGGCGAAATTTGTTGTAGAAAGGTTGCCAGGATCTACGGTCAATCTCTTCAATTTTATCGGGGTGCTGATGGGATACACGAGAAAATATTTCATTTCTAACGAGATCACCAATAGTCATCGGCTCCTGTTGGGAATTGAGACTGTCGAAGATCTTTGGACCATTAGTAGGATCCCAAACGTCGATCTGAACAACACTCATTGTTTCGAGCAAGGCGCGATATAGTTTTCGCAGGCGATCTACACCCTCAGATGCTGTTTGCTCTTCAAAAAAGCGACGTGCTGCTAAATAGTTGTTGCGCAGTCTCCCGCGATCAGAACCTGAGGCGGGTAAAGGCTTAAATGCAAATGGCGCAACACGGGCTGCAAATGCGGGATCTGACAGCAGGTCGTTTATAACCGCGTTTAACTGTGCCCGATCGTCCTTACAGGAGTGTAGCTTTGAGTTCGAGGCTAGAACCGTGTTGCGGCTTATGACTAAATACTTTAGAAATAAACCCACGGCTTCATCATACTGCTCTTTTCTAGATAAAACTCGTACTACTGCACACAGATAGAGAAACAAGGTGGTAATCCGTTGCTGCCCATCAATCACCTCATACACGTCAGGATCGGAGGGATTACTTCGTCGGCCGTGAATGATAATGGCGCCAAGGAAGTGAAAGTCGGACGATTCGTCCACCAGGCTCAAGAGATCAAGATTGAGTTGTTTGAGACGTTCCGGCTTCCATTTGTAAGCGCGCTGGAAGTATGGGATGGCAAAAACCGTGTCCCCTGACATCAACGAGGCAATGTCGGTCTCGTCGGAGTTATTAGTGAGGCGTTGGCGCTTTGCCATATTAGCAGGATTTTGGAGGCAAGATACGTAGGCTCAAATTGGACTTACGGCGGCCCAATAAAAGGGCGCCGTATTCAACGGCTATGAGCGTGTCAGGAGAAGACGACTGCGATTTCGAAATAAAGACGGCGATACTTGAACGACATTCTGAATTCCTTGAACGAGCGAGCGATGAAGGGCAGGCCGCCGGCGGCTTTGAGCTGGTTGAGAAATTTGCGCTGCTCATCACGTAGGAGGTCGGAGCCGGCTTTTGAAGACGACGTCACGGCGGCGGAAGCCGATGATGTCGGGGATGCCCTGCCTGCTGTTAGCTTCGCTGACTTTCGGTTGGGGTGCGGGCGCCATTTCTGCGTGGTGGGGTCATACTTACCGCGGTTGGGCTTTTTATAGGGCCCTTACCCCAGGCTCCAGGCTTCGTAACCGTGCCGGCCGAGGTAGGCGAGGATGGCGGTGGTGATTTCGTCGGCCGTGGGGTTGGGCCGGAAAAGGTCGCTGTCGGCGGTGCGGGACGCAGGGGCGGCTTTCATTTTCGTGCTGCTTTCGCGGCGGCCTTCCGGTCGCGCTTTGCCTGCACCTCTTCCAGCCTGGCCTGGGCTTCGCGGTAGTTCTGGCTGGCTGCCAACTCCTCTTCCGGCACCATCCAAGCCACTTTTTGCACCTCCCAGGCGGCGCGGTCAAGCAGCAGCTCGCGCGCCATTTCCAGGGCGGCAGGAATGCTGAGACGTCCGGGCACCTCCAGGTCGAGGGCCTGTAGCCCGCGCCGGCCCCACATCCGGGCGGCGCGCATAATCAGGCGCTCAGTGGCGGAGAGGTCGGGCAAGTCGTCCTCGTGGCTTAGGGCCAGGAGGGTGAGACCGACGATCCGGCCGGCGAGGTTGAGCTCTTTGCGGGCGGGCTTCAGTGGGTGGGATGGGTCAGTCGAACGCGTGGCGTGGGCGGTCATTAGCGCTGGGCTGGTAGCGGATGGCTGGTAGCTGATCGGGGCTGAAAAGCGCGCCCTGCTCCTGCTGCGGGTACCGGTGGCGGTAGTCATCCAGCAGGTCCTGGATGACCTGCATCCGGTGGTCGGCAGTCTGCTGCGTCAGCTTGCCGTCGCGTATCCAGTTAGGGTACACGCGCTGCCTAGTGGCCAACTCGCGCTCCAGCTCGGTGATGCGTTGGGCCGGGGTGGTGGTCGTGGGCTTGCTCATCGTCCGGGGCTACTCGGGATCAGAGTGTTCGGGCTCGTGGTCCTCGGTGGCGACGAGCAGGCGGGCGGGGCCTTCAGGATGGACGGCGCGCAGTAGCCGGCTGAGGCGCCGGGCCGCGCGCTCGGCTTCGTTGGGGTCGCCGTAGGCCGTGGTGGATTCGAGGCTGGGCGCGTTGACCACATTGCGGATGGTGAAGCGGTAGCGGGTGGGGTTCTCGGGTACGGGGGCGACGAGGATGTAGGGAATGGCCATTTTGGGTTGTGGGGTTGTGAGGTAGTGGGGTTGTGGAAGGGGGCGCGGCGGTCGGGGGCGCCGCCAAATTCCGTGGGTGGCGGTAGTCGGCGCTGGTCGGCGGCGATGGTAGCCGTGTGGGGCGCTACGGGAAAGCGGCGGGGCCCTGCAGGTCCCAGATGCGGCCGCGGGCCACGTCGCAGCCGAGGATGACTTCGCCGGCGGGGCCGTTGCGGTTCTTGGCGAAATCGAGCAGGATGGTGTGGGCGGTGGCGGTGCCGTCGGCGTACTCGGCGATGTCGTAGACCTCGCCGCGCCAGGGGAAGATGATGACGTCGGCGTCCTGTTCGAGTTGGCCGGACTCGCGCAGGTCGCTGGTCTGGGGGCGCTTGTCGGCGCGCTTCTCGGCCTCGCGGTTGAGCTGGGCCAGGGCGATGACCGGGATTTCCAGCTCCAGGGCCAGGGCCTTCAGGTGGCGGCTGACGTCGGCGACTTCCTCCTCGCGGGAGCTGCGTTTGAGGTCGGGCTTCAGGAGCTGGACGTAATCGACGATGAGCAAATCGAGGCCGGCCGGCTCAGCTTTCAGCTCGGCGGCGCGGGCGCGCAACTGGCCGACGGTGAGCGCGGCGCTGGGATCGATCAGCAGGCGGTCGGACTTGACGCGGTGGGCGCTGGCGCCGATGTCGTAGGCTTCGGCCCGGCCGCCCTCCAGATGACCGTGGGAGAGCTTGAAGTTGGAGATGCCGACCTCGGTGGCCACCAGGCGGATCATCAGCTCGCGGGCGGGCATTTCGAGGGAGACGAACAGCACGCGGCGGCCGGCAAACAGCGCGGCCTGGCGGGCGATGGCCAGGGCTGCCATCGACTTGCCCATCGCGGGGCGGGCGGCGAGCAGGATCAGGTTGCCGGGCTGCCAGCCGCCGGTGAGGCCGTCGAGCGCGGGCCAGCCGGTAGGGATGCCGGTCAGCCCGCCGGAACTGCAGGCGCGGGCGATGCCCTCGATGGTCTCGTCGTAGAGGCTGGCGGCCGTGACGGCGCGGCGGGTGCTGATGGAGCGGGTAAGACGGGTGAGGGTGTTCTGGGCGTCGGCGAACAGCTCCAGGGGGTCGACCTGCTCGTCGGCGGCCTGGGCCAGGAGCTGGCGGGCGGCCTGCTGGGTGAGGCGGCGGGCGTAGAGCTGCTGGAGCACCCGGCAGTGGTACTCGATGTTGGCGGCGCTGGTGACGCGGTGGGTGAGTTGGTAGAGGTAGGTGGGGCCGCCGGCCTGATCGAGCTTGCCCAGCTCGCGGAGCTTGTTCATCACCGTGAGCATATCGACGGGTTAGCCCTCCTGGGAAAGGGCGCGGATGGCCTGCCAGACGGCGATGTGGTTGGGCGCATAGAAGACCTGCTCGTCGGGCAGCAGCTCCTGGGCCTTGCGCACGGCGGGGGCTTCGAGGAGCGCGGCGCCGAGGATGGCGGCTTCGAGGGGCAGATCCTGGGGCGGCAGCTGGGCCGCGTAGTCGGGGGTATGGGGGACGGGGCGTTTCATTCCCATTTCCCGGATTGCTGCCGGGCCAGGATCTTGGTGGCGTTGGTGCGGTCGGAGGTTGGTGTCGCGGCGGGCTGGCCGGGTTTCGGGCTGCGGTCGGGGGGCTCGGGGCCATCGTCCCACATCGCGCCGCGTAGCCACGAGGCGGGGTAAGGGCAGGAGCCGCGCTGAATCAGGCGAGGGTGTTCGGCGATCCATTTGGCGGCGCGCTCGGCGGCCAGTTGCTGGTCGGCGTGGGGCAGGGCCGCGAAGGCTTTGGCCGCGTCGCGGCGCTTCTGCTTCGTGGGCCAGGCAGCGTAGAAGGCGTCGAAGCCGTCCGGTCCGGCGGGGGGCACGGGTGTCGGCGGGGCGGCGCTTTCGTCCGCAGCGAATGGCTGTTCGGGAGAAGAAGGTGAAGCCCGGCCACGCACCGGCCGCGCAGCGGCCACGGGTGGGTGTTCTTTTCCTTTCTCTCTTCTACTGTTAGCTTGTGTCCGACTTTTTGCGGAGGCCCCTTCCGCATTTTGCGGAACCCCCTCCGGCTTTTTGCGGCGGCGGGCCGCATTTTGCGGCGGGTTGGCCTCCGCATTTTGCGGCAGGTGGGGTGCCGCATTTTGCGGAAGGGTACCCGCCGCATTTTGCGGCGGGTCAGGCGGGGACAGCGTGGGCGTCAGCACCCGGTTGTGGCCGGACTGCGGGTCCTGGTCGATGACGAGCAGGCCGTCGGCGGCCAGTCCGCGCAGGGCGCGGCCGACGGTATCGGGGGAGTAACCGAAGCGCCGGGTGAAGTGCGGGTTCGACGGCGTGCAGGGCTTGCCGGTGGCGGCGAGCGAGAGCACCTCGGCCAGGATAATGCGCGTGGTCATCGGGTACTGGCTGAGGCGCAGCACTTCGGGTGGGAGATAAAGGCCGACCTCGGTCGGGGACTTGGGGGCGGGCATAAGCCGGGGGCGCTGGCAGCTGGCACGACACGGTGACGGTTAGGCGGGCTGTTGGCGGAGCCGGCCCCGCCGGCGGGGAGCGGGCAGGTCGTCGGCAGGCTCGTCGTCGTGGTTGTCGGCGCCGCCGGCCTCGGGCGCGAACAGGTCGAGCTGCGGGTTCGGGGCGCACTTACCGCGCAGGGCGGCTTCGACCTCCGTGTCGAGGGCGCGCAGCAGGCTGGTGAGGTGGGTGCTGGCTTCGTCGTTGGTGAGGAAGGGCGCCGTCAGGTTGAGCTGGTGGCCGTTGGCCAGCTCGCGGGTGCCAATGAGCGTGAAACCGGCGCGCTCACCGCTGCCACCGTAGGTGATGCCGGTGACGGCGAACGGAGCGATGCAGGCCTCCTGGACGTCGTCCAGCTTGTCGCCGTCGTCGGGGAGCAGGGTGGTGGGGAGCTGGTCGGTGAGGAGACAGAGGTGCGGGACGAGGTGGCTGAACGCGCGGCTCAGATCGGGGTGGACGAGGCTGCCGCAGGTGACCGTGTGGGTATCGGCGGGCGCTTCGACGCCGGGCTGCTCAGTGAAGGTGGCCGTGAGCCGTTCGTCCTTGACTTTGGCCTTGAGAAGCTGAATGCGGGAACGGATGGGGCGGTCGGGCGTGGGGCCGTAGGCCGGAATAGATTCGGACATCGGAAAATGGGCAAAAGCGGAGTGAGAGGGGGTAAGAGGGAAGCCGGCTCAGTTGGCCGTGCGGTTGTAGCGCCGCAGGTAGCGGTTCAGCTCGGAGCGGCGGAAGCCCCACTCTTTCTCGTTGCGCATCACGCCGGTCAGCCGTTTCTGGCGCCGGGCGCGGCGAACGGCTTCGGGGTTGACGCGCAGGAAAGCTGCTGCCTCGCGCACGGTGAGCAGCGTGTCGTCGGCCTCGGCCGGGGCGGCGGGGGCCGGGGTGGTGGCAGCGGTGGCGGCGCGCGCGTTTTCCAGCTGGGCGAGCCGGATCAGCACCGCCTGCCACTCGTCGGGGGTGGGCAGGTAGGCGAGCGCGGGCATCGTCAGGCGGCGGCTTTAGCGGCCAGGGCTTCGGCGCGGGCCTTGATGCGATCCCGGCGGGCCAGCTCGGTATCGACGGCCTGGAGGAAGGCTTCGGCGACAACGCTGTTTTCCATCCGGCCATTGATGACGGCGTACACCGAGGCGCGGGTGTAGTCGGAGCCGAACTTGTTTTTGCGGTTGGCGTCGCGGAGCAGGTCGAGCGTATCGGCCACGATGCTGGTGTTGGCCCCCAGCGCGTCGTAGGCCTTCTTGAGCGAAGCGCCGGGGGATGAATTGCTGTCCATTTGTTGCAGGTTTGTGTGGTTTTTGTTGTAGTTTTGTTGTACCTTTGTTGCGAATCGCCGTATGCTGTGACGGATTCGCCTGCCCGGGTTATCAAACCTACAACACAATCGCCGCATCAGTTGCGCTAATCAACAACAAATGGAGGCTACACAAACACTATCGGAGGCCGTTGCCGGCCGGCTTCGTCAGTTTTTCACTGAGAAACAGTACACTACCTATCGGGCCTCGCAGGAGCTTGGTTACGGCAAGTCGACGAAGCTGAACAAAATAATGTCAGGCGAAACAGGCCCCAGCCTGCAAACCCTGTCGGAATTGACGCAAACATTCCCGGAGCTGTCGATTGACTGGCTGGTGACGGGCGAGGGGACGATGTTGCGGCAGTCAGAAGCGCCGGTGACGGCGGCTTCGGAGGAAGCGCCCCGGTCGGTTACGCTGGTCATCGAGCAGCAGGGCAAAGACAATATTATCCACGTGCCCATCAGGGCGCAGGCTGGCTACGCGCTTGCCTATGATAAGAAGGCCTATGAGCATGACCTGACGCCCTACTCGCTACCCATTCTGCAAAACGGCCTTTTCCGGTCGTTCGATGTGGAAGGGGACTCGATGGAGCCGACCTTCAGCAACCACGACATCGTGGTTTGCAAGCAGATTCCCAAGCCGGAAATGATGCGTCCGGGCCACTGCTACGTGGTGGTGATGGACGACAATGTGCTGGTGAAGCGCATCCTGAAACAGATCCGGCCCAACGACCGGACCTTGCTGCTGCACTCGGATAACCAGGCGTACGCGCCCTTCGAGATGGCCACCAGCGATATCAAGGAGCTGTGGTTGGTGCGGGCCCGGCTGTCGACCGATATTCCCTCCAGCGAGCAGGAATTACAGGGCCGTTTGTTGACCGTGCTGGAGGCGTTGGGGGCCGATTATCAGGCCCTGCGGCGGTATGTGGAAGAAAACGCCCCCCTGAACGCCCCCTTGTAGGTGAGGCACCAAGAGATGACTAATGTAACGGTCTAACAAATAGAAACTTACCGGCGCATGCCGGTGGTGAGTTCGGCCACAGTTGTTGGCTCACATACTCACTACCGGTAAGCCCGGAAAGTCGCAAATCTGGCAGCAGATGCGGTTTTCCGGGTTTTGTGCGTCCGGGCTGGTCAGGTCGGGCGCGTCGATTTACGACGATTTACACTGGGTTTACGCCCCTAATTACGCCCCTACCTGTGACTACCCAATTTGTCCTCCGCAAGGACCAGCCCGACGAAGCCGGGCGCACCGTAATTCAGCTCGTTGTCTATGCCGACGGGCTTCGCCTGAAGTGTTCTACCCGCGAAAAGTGCAAGGCTTCGGAGTGGATGCCTTTCTCCCACCCATGGGCAGGACCGCCCCCATCTGGCCCCGGCGCGGTGTAGCTTGCCGCTTCA
Source organism: Hymenobacteraceae bacterium (assembly GCA_031426455.1). Lineage (GTDB taxonomy): Bacteria > Bacteroidota > Bacteroidia > Cytophagales > Hymenobacteraceae > JANNMJ01. The sequence goes on from JANPLI010000124.1 coordinate 8,468, forward strand.
ATAGCCCGTTTTTTCATCGTGCAGCCCGGCCACTACGAAAACCTGATTACGGACGCGCTTAGGGGGCAACTCCGTACGGTTGACGCTGCCACGTTTGCGGTAGCGGAGCAGCCTCTGAAAGCCGACCACGCTGCCTTGTTTCTGACGCGCTACCTCAGTGGATTAGTAGGGCAGCTACTGGGGCAGCTCGCTAAAAACGACGAGTTGACGCCGCAGATTGAGCTGGCCAATCGGCTGATTGGCTACCTGCAAGCACAGACGGCCGACTTGGCGCCTGACCTGCGCGTTGAACCGGAAGCTGCGCTGCTGCGGGCCGTACTGCCGCGCGTACAAGTGCCTCGCCCTTTGCAGGACCGATTAGCCGAACATCTGGACGGAATCGAGCCGGCGTTGCGGTTCTCGCAGTCGGCGCTGTTTAGCGGTGGCAATTCGGAGATTTCGCTTGATACCGAGTTGCGTAAGGAGATTGCTTCGGCTGATTCGATTGACCTGATCGTCTCGTTCGTGAAGTGGAGCGGTTTACGGCTTTTACTGCCTGCCCTCGAAGCGTTTGCGCGGCGGGGATACCCATTGCGCGTCTTGACGACGACGTATATGGGGGCCACCGATTTTAAGGCCGTGGAGCAACTCGCGCGGCTGCCCGGCGCCGAAGTGCGGGTGTCGTACAATACGGCCCACGAGCGGCTGCACGCCAAAGCCTACTTGTTTGGGCGACGTAGTGGGTTGAGTACGGCCTACATTGGGTCGAGTAATATGAGCCGCTCGGCGCTCACCAGCGGCCTGGAGTGGAATGTGAAGCTGACGGCGCAGGATAGTCCGGCGATTCTGGCCAAGTTCGCCGGCACGTTTGAAACGTACTGGAATTCGGCCGAATTTGAGGTTTTTGCGGATACCGAAGGGCACCGGCAAAAGCTGCGGCAGGCGCTGCAACAAGCCGGTAGTAATACGCCCGACAACCCGGAAACCTTACCTAATTTCCGCATCCGGCCGTTTCCTTATCAGCAGGAGATGCTGGATCGGCTTGCCACAGAACGAGCCTTTCACGGACGGCATCGCAACCTGGTAGTAGCGGCTACGGGCACGGGCAAAACGGTGATCGCCGCCTTTGACTACGCTCGCTTCGCGCGGCAGATCGGTGGACGCCCCCGGTTGCTTTTTGTGGCGCACCGCGAGGAAATTTTGCGGCACGCGCGCGCCACATTCCGCCACATTCTGGGCGAAGCCAATTTTGGTGAACTCTGGGTTGGCGCGGCCCAGCCGGCCACGTACGACCATTTATTCGTCTCGGTCCAGACATTTGACGCGCAACGCGTCGCGTTTTTCGAGCGCGTACTGACGCCGGAGCATTTTGCGTTTGTCGTCATCGACGAAGTGCACCACGTCGCCGCCGCATCGTACCGGCCGCTGCTGACGCTGTTTCGGCCCGCCATTCTCCTGGGTTTGACGGCCACCCCGGAACGCGCCGACGGCACGAGTATTCTGCCCGATTTTGACGGCACAATTGCCGCCGAAATCCGCCTGCCCGAAGCCATTGCGCGGGGGCTGTTGGTGCCGTTTCAGTATTTCGGCGTCACGGATCCCGTGGATTACCGCACTTTGCGGTGGAACAATGGCAAATACGCCGCCGAGGAGCTAACACAGATCTACGCCGCCAGCGCTGCTCGTACGGCGGCTATTCTTGATGCCCTACCGCGCTACCTGCTCAATCCGCACGCGGCACGGGCGCTCGTCTTTTGCGTCTCGCGCGAGCACGCCCGCCGGATGGCGGAGGCGTTGCAGGCCGAGGGATATCAGGCTGCTTACCTGGCTTCCGGTGATGCCGCCGCCGCCGACCGCCGCGTGGTGGTGCAGCAGTTACGGCGCGGCGAGCTGAATTATTTATGTGTCGTGGATCTGTTCAACGAAGGCGTGGATATCCCCGAAATTGACACCGTGCTGTTTCTGCGGCCGACCGAAAGCCTGACCATTTTCCTGCAGCAGCTCGGCCGCGGCCTACGCCTGCACGAAACCAAAGAGTGCTTGACCGTACTGGACTTCGTGGGGCAGGCGCGGGCCGAATACTCCTACGAGCAACGCTTCCGGGCGCTGGTGGGGCGCACCGGCACCACGGTGCAGCACGAAGTCGAAGCTGGCTTCGACCACCTTCCGCCGGGTTGCTCGATTCAGCTCGAACGCGAGGCGATGGCGGCCATCCTGGAGAATATCCGCGCCGCTACCGGCGCCAATATCCGCACGCTGGTGCAGCGGATTCAGGGGTTCACCCTCGAAACGCCCCTGCCTCTGACGCTGCCGTATTTTCTGGCGCATACAGGCTTTTCGCTGGCCGATATTTACCGCAATCGCGCGCGCGAGGACCGCGGGTGGTACGCGCTCAAACGCCGCGCAAATGTGCCTGGGCCGATGCCGGCTAACGAGGCGCCGTTGCTGGCGGCCGTCTGGCGGCTGGCCCAACTCAACGCCCCGGCGCTGATTCAGTTTGCGCAAGCCGTGTTCGGATTGGCCACGCCAATTACAGATTTGCTGCGCCCACCCCACGGTGCTGCACTGGGCCTGATGCTTCATTATTTGCTGGTGCAAAAGCCAGGGCCGCAGGCGGGTTACGCGACACTGAACGAAAGCCTTGCCGCGCTCCGCGCCGCGCCGACGCTAGCGATTGAGGCAAGCGAAGTTTTGGAAGTATGTGCGAACCGGGTGGAAATACCCCCGCAACCGCTGGCCGTGCCGTTTGCCTCGCCGCTGGAACTGCACGCGCGATACTCGCGCGATGAGATCCTGTGCGCCATCGGTTACTGGACCTTTGAGCGGGCGCCGGCGCAACGGGAGGGAGTCCTCAATCTGGCAGCCCAAAACGTGGAGCTACTGTTTGTAACGCTGCGGAAATCGGCCAAAGACTATTTGCCCAGCACGCTTTACCACGACTATGCCATTAGCGAAACGCTGTTTCACTGGGAGTCGCAAAACGCCACGGGTGAGGAGACGCCCAAAGGCCGCTCGTATATGGAGCACGAGCAGCTGGGCAAGACGATCCTGCTTTTCGTGCGCGAGCAAAATCAGGACGCCGCTGGCCTGACGATGCCCTACGTCTGCCTCGGCCCCGTGCGCTACGTGCGCCACAAAGGCTCGCGCCCAATGCAGATCACCTGGGAATTGGCTACGCCGATGCCAGGCTTTCTGTGGCACGACGCCGGTAAAATGGCGGTGGGCTAGCGTGCTGAATTGCAAGTAGCGTCAGGCATTGGCGGGTAGTTGCCGCGGAAGCCCTGGTGGCCAGTAACTTACTGCGAAATAGCCGGGGCAGCGTCGGGGCCGTCAAGGCCAACTTGCTTGCGTAGCCGGGTCACTTCACGCTCCAGCTCCAGGTTGCGAAAGGTCACTTTCAGCTCAAGGTCTTCGAAGTATTGCTGAAGGCGCTCTTCCGTTTCTTTGCGCTCCGTGATATCCGTGAAGGAGCCGACGAAGCCGGCGAAAGTTCCGTCGGTGCGGTAACGCGGCACCCCCGTGATCAGGCACGTATGCACCCGGCCATCAGCGTGGTGGATACGCACTTCGTCGCGCCACAGTTGGCGGGCGGCGAACGCCTTGGCAAAGCCTTCAGCAAGGCCGGGAAGGTCTTCGGCAACAATCGCCTCAGCCCCGCCATTGGCCAGATAAGTCGTCATATCCATCCCAAGCCAGTCGAGAATGGTCTGGTTGGCGTACTGCACCTGGCCTGCCTCACTGGTCAGAAACAGCCCCACAGGCGAGGCATTGGTGATCGTCCGAAGCAACGCCTCGCTTTCTTCGAGCGCCTGGCTGGCCTTCCACTGTTCGGTCAGGTCACGAACTTCGATGACGGTGCCGACCGGATTCCCGTCGGCATTAAGGATGGGGCTGGCCGTGAACGCGACGGGGTAAAAGGTACCGTCGGGTCGAACAAACGTATCCTCGCCCTGCATCCGGCTGCGCTCCGGCAAGGCCCGGTCGATGGGGCAGTCCTCAATCGGGAACGGCGTACCGTCGGGGTGGTGGTGGTGAATGAAGCTGTGCAGGTTGCTGCCCTGCACCTGCCCGAGCGTGAAACCCGTCAGGCGCTCGGCGGCCGGATTCATAAAGATGCACTGCTGTTGATCATCCATCAGAAATAGCGCCACGTCGGCGTTGTCGAAGACGGTTCCCATCAGCTTGCGCTGCTCGTCGAGGGCTTCGGTTGACTGCTGCAGGGCGGCGGCTAACTCCTGCTGCTCGGTAATGTCGGTCATCGAACCTACCATCCGCAGCGGCTCTTTGGTGTCAGGGTCGTAGAGAGCGTGGCCGCGATCCATCACGTGGGCGTACGAGCCGTCGGCGCGCCGGAAGCGGTACTCCGCTGTCCAGCGGTGCCGGCGCGCGTCGATGACGGCGTGGATGCTTTGCTCAACACGGGCGCGGTCGTCGGGGTGGATGCAACTGGTCCAGGAAACCAGGGTGGCATCTACCTCGCCCGGCTCGTAGCCGTAGGTCGTCTTGAAGCCGTTGCTCCACCAGAGCCCATTGGTGCGCAAGTCCCAGTCCCACACGACGTCGTGCGTGGCTAAGGCAATGAGGTTGAAGCGCTCGGTGGCCTGAGCCGTTTCCGCGACCTGTTCCCGAATGCGCCGGTCGAACTCCCGGTTGATGTGGAGCATCTCCTGAAAATCGGCGAGGCTGAGGCTGATGAACGGTTCGGTGGGGTTGTCCGCTGGGGCTTCATCGCGCAGTTGCCGTTCGAGCTGGTCGAGTAAGCCGACGAGCCGGTCGGCAATCTGTTCCATTTCGCTCAGGCCGGCCCGGGCCTGCTGCACCTGGCCCGCGCGATAAAGCTGCACCAGGCGTCGGGCGGAGGTATGGATGTCGGCGTGGACGCGCTCAAGCTCCTTCATCTGGGGCAGATGGCCGTAGGCGGTAAGCGCGTGGCCGTAGATCCATTTGCCGACTCCGCATTCGTGGTGCGAGAGAACGGGAGCCTCATCGACTTCGAGGTCGTAGAGTATCGAGCGCAGCCGGGATTTGAAGAGCAGGTGACGGGCTTTGGCCTGCTCAAAATCGAGTTCGATGGCGTTCATAAAAAGGTCAGAACAGGGGGCGGGTTCAGCGCGTGTGGGCGGTGGCGGCAGCGCATTGCAGCTCGACCTCCATACCAGTTTGAAAATAGAGGATCATTTCGCAGTCGCCGCCGTCACGGGAGCGTCGCATCCGCGTGATGAGCGCCCGGGTTTCGCCAGCAGAAAACTGTAGCGAGAGGTAAGGGCGGCTCAGGAGCGGATCGCGCTGAAGCTGCCAGTTGCCGACCTCCTCCGGAATGGGTCCGATACTGCTGGCGGCGGCGTAAGCGGGCGGAGGCTGAGCGTCGGGGGCTGTGATGCTGACCAGTTCGGGGTTATGGAGCAGCAAGAGGCGATCAGGCGCCTCGAAGCGCAGCTTTTCGGCCGCAATGAGCTGCGTAGCGAGGTCGGCCTGATTGGCCCGGCGCGCGGTCACGTGCCAGTTCCCAACTACGTGCGCATCCTCCAGCAACTGGAGATTCAAGTCGTAGAGTGGCTGCATACACAGAAAAATCACTTCCCTCCCGCGCCAACGGATACCGATCAGGTCAGTGGCCTTTGAACCCTCTAATACGACCATAACCCGGCGCCGGGTTTCATTGGCTGGGCACTTTTCAGCCCCTTATCTGCTCAGCGGGCAAGGGTGCGTCGGCCCGTTCCGGCACCTTGGAGTTCATCCTTTCCTTGCCTTGTCCCTTTATCGCCTTGGCGTATTTCCGGGTTTTGTGCGTCCGGGCGGGTCGGGGCGGACGCGCGGCTCCGCATAGAAAAGGCCGCCCCGCTGCTCGATTCGGAGCAGCGGGGCGGCCTTTTTTTCTTTTGAACCAGACGCTTACTTGATCGTGAAGTTCACGGGCAGCGAGAAGTACACTTTCACGGCGCGGCCGTTTTGCTTGCCGGGCGCAAAGCGCGGCAGCAGCTTCACCACCCGAACGGCTTCTTCGTCGCAGCCGCCCCCGATGCCTTTCGTGACCGACGGCGACGATACCTGGCCGTTTTCGTCCACCACGAACTTGATGTACACGCGGCCTTCGATCTGGTTGCGCAGCGCCAGCGCCGGATACTTCGTGTTCTTGGCCACGAACTTCAGCAGTTCGCCCTGCCCACCGGGGAATTCCGGCATCTGCTCCACGTAGTCGTAAGGCTTGTCCTCCACGATGCCGGCCGTTGACTCGTCCTTAACGTCGAGGTTGGACAGGTCCACGGCGTCGGTGTTGCCTTTCACCGTGACGGTCGAGATTTCCTGCTTGATATCCGCCTGTTTAACAATCTCTTCCTCTTGCTTGACCTCCTCGTCCTTCTTCACCACGGGCGGTACGAACTTGACCGTACTTACCACG
>JANPLI010000125.1:0-32008 GCA_031426455.1 Hymenobacteraceae bacterium
TCGGGCGTCGCCCCCCGACGCGCTTCCCCAACGGTACTAAGTAAGCTTGCCACACTTTTCGGCGCCATCAAAAAAAGTGTGGCAAGTCTGCCACACTTTTTGGCGCCACATTTTAAAATGTGGCACTCAAAAGTGTGGCAACCGGTTCGCGAGGTTCATCAACAGGAGCCGTTATGTTGGGAAGCATCCGCAAAAAGCTGGGTTTGAGCCAGCAAAGTCTGGCCGATTGGTTCGGCATCGACCGCACGACGCTGGCGCAGGCTGAATCCGGGCGGCGGCCGCTGCCCTACGTAGGGCAGGCCGACAGCCGGCTGAGGTTGGCCGCCCAGGGCCAGGTGCTGAACCTGGATGGCGCCCCCCTCCAGACACTGCCGCCGCTGCCGCCGCCGCCCATCGATGCCAAACCTCTAGAGCGGCGCCTGCGCGAGTGCCGCTACCACCTGCTACGGCTTGATCTGGCGCTGGACAAGATGCGCGGCAAAGCCGCCTGCTACGAAGCCCGGCTGGTGGCCGCGCCCGCCCTGCGCGCCTGGACCGGCCCGGTGCAGGACCCGGAGATGGAAACGCCCTGGCTCCATGTCTTCGAGGGCAAGGCGCTGCGCTGCCTGCGTACCGAATGCGGCGCCGGCCCACAGGCCTTGCTCACGGCACAAATAGCCGGTTGGGAGCGCGAAGCCGCCTTGCTTCAGGAAACCCTCGACGGGCTGGCGCCGACGCCTTGAGTATCTTCCGTGCTGCTACGGTCACGGGCTGCTTCGGCGCTCCTATTCTCCCCCGGTCCTCCTGCTTTTTTTTCCCATGTTCCACTACTTTTCCGGAGCCGTGCGGCCCCTCGTTTCCCTCGGCCTCGGCGGCTTATTGCTGACGGCTGGTGCCTGCAAGAAAGACCACGACGACCAGCCCACCGCGCACGAAGTGACGCTGGAACTCGAACACCTGACCCCGGCGGGTACGGCCTTCGCCCTTAATCAGCCTTACACCAACGCGGCGGGCGAAAGCTATCAGTTGTCCGCGGTGAAATATTACATCAGCAATGTGAAACTCATGCGCGCCGACCGCACCACGGGCTGGGCCGAACCGGCGTCGTATCACCTGCTCGATCTGGAGGCGGACAACGACCTCGAAATCGAACTTGACGACGTACCCAACGCCGACTATGTATCCCTCACGTTCAGCCTCGGCGTCGATTCCGTAGCGAATGCCAGCATTGATAAACCCGGCGACCTCAGCCCCAATCTGGGGATGCTCTGGACCTGGGACACTGGCTACAAGTTTATGAAAGTCGAGGGCACCCACTCCACCGGCGCCGTGCCCGCGCCGGGGCTGGTAATTCACCCCGGCACGAACCGCGCCTACCGCACCGTCACGATGGTGCTGCCCACCGCCGCCACGGTGCGGGCCGACATCGCCCCAAAAATTCACCTGACCGTGGATCTGAACCGGATTTTCGGCAGCACGCCCGCCAACACGATCCGCTTCGGCGGCGCGAACTACAACCAGGAGGGCGGCGGCGGCGACGTACCCAAGCTGATGGACAACGCAGCGGCGATGTTCGCGGTCAAGTACGTCCACAACGACGCTTCGCACTAGGCGGTAGTTTTTCGTTGGCAGTAATCCTGGGCAGTCGCTGCTCACGCTTTGGGTGGGGCCAGGGACGGCAAAGGCTCCATTCCGACTGGACGCGTTTATGCGTCAGGGCAAACGCACGGACTCAAAAGGATGGCCTATTCGGCTCTTCGCGTCTTTGCGTCTTCGCGTCTTCGCGGGAGATTTGAAAGAAGAGCAGGCATACCGGCGTCCCAACGGATGGCCAAGGGGGCTTCACGCATTTGCCCTGTTTAATTCGTGCCCCTATGACCACGCCGTTTCCGCGCTACCACATCGGCCACTTCCTGAACCAACCGGACCAGCCGACCGACTTTGCCATCACGCGGTTCGGCGAAATGGCTGAGCCCGATGTGGCCGACCTCCACCAGCACACGTTCTACGAGATCATCTGGATCGACGCGGGCACCTGCCGCCAGTGGATCGACTACCGCCAGTACACGGTGGCGCCGGGGTCGCTGTTTTTCATCTCGCCGGGGCAACTCCACCAGTTCGAGGAATGGCAGCAGGTGGCCGGCGGCAGCATCCTTTTCACCGAGGCGTTCTTTCTGCTGCATCAGCAAAACCAAAATGCGCTGTTCGAGCTGAGCTTTCTGGATAATTTCTACGCCAATCCGCTCGTACAGCCCGACCCGACGAGCCTGGCCGGAACGCAGCAACTGATCGGTCTGCTGCTGACCGAATACGCCCGCCCCGACGCGAGCACCCGCGTTGCGCAGGCGCTACTGCACGCGCTGCTGGGGCTGATTCAGCGCTCTGTGGATGTGGCCGAGGGCCGCGGTGCCGCGCCGCCGCCGCCCGATGCTTCTACCCCGGCACTGGCCTACCCGGCCAGCCATTTGGTGCTCTATAAGCGGTTCAAGCTGCTGCTCGACCAGCACTACGCCGCCGCCCTGACGCCCGGCGCCTACGCTGACCAGCTCGCCGTGACGGCGCACCACCTCAACGAGGTGGTGAAGCGCATCACGGGCCAGACGGCGGGCGCCGTGGTGCAGGCCCGCACGATGCTGGAAGCCAAGCGTTTGCTGACCTTCACCGACCTGCCCGTGGCCGAAATAGCGGCCCGGCTGGGGTTGTTCGACGCCTCCTACTTCGCCCGGCGCTTCCGGACCGAAACCGGGCTGACGCCCCTCGCCTTCCGGCAGGCGAGCGCCGAAATCTCCCGAAAAGGGTCGGTTTTGTCCTAATCCGCCGCCTGAGGCGCGCGGGACCTTTGTGGTGTTCAAATCAACCCCTGAACACCCACAAAAATGACCGAATCAGAGATTGCCACCAAACTCGATGAACTGGTAGCGATGATGGCTGCCAGCCAGCCGCTGGAAGCCTTTGAGCTTTTTTACCACGATGACCTCGAGAAAACCGACCTCGACGGCATCACGCACCACGGCAAGGCAGCCAACCGGCAGGTTGGGATCGAGCTACTAGGGAAAGTGACGGCCGTGCGCGATTTCAGCGCCGTCGGGAAGATCGTGAAGGGCAACCGCAGTTTTTTGGTCTGGTCGCTCGACTTCGACCACGCCGACAATGGCCCCGCCAAAGTAGTGGAAGTCGCCATTCAGGACTGGCAGGACGGCCGCATCATCCGCGAACGGTACTTCGCTTAAGCGGTCAGGCACAAGCTTTAAGCTGCAAGCTGATCCACTGGTAAACAACCAAAAACAGCGAGTCGAATGCTGGATAGTTTCTGGCCGACCACTTAAACCACCCAATGACGCTTCCTTCCCCTGACCAAAAAATCTGGCTGATTACGGGCGTTTCCAGCGGCCTGGGCCGCGCCCTGGCCGAGGCCGTCGTCACGCAGGGCGACTTTGTGATTGGCACCCTCCGCGACGCCGTCGCCGCCGATCTGTTCACGGCCCGCCACCAGCCCAACGCCCTGGGTCTGGTGCTGGACGTGACCGACGCTACCGCGACCGAGCGCGTGGCGACGCACCTCGAACAACACGTCGGGCGCCTCGATGTGCTGGTGAACAACGCGGGCTACGGCCTGGCCGGCGCCGTCGAAGAGACCACCGAAGCCGAAGCCCGCGCCCTGTTCGAGGCTAACTTTTTCGGCCCGTTGCGCCTCACGCGCCGGTTGCTGCCGCTGCTGCGAGCGCAGGGGCACGGCCATATCGTGCAGGTTTCTTCGCACGGCGGCTTCAAGGCATTTGCTGGTTTCGGCTTGTACAACGCCAGCAAGTTTGCCCTGGAAGGCGCTTCGGAAGCCCTGGCCCAGGAAGTGGCGCCGCTCGGCCTCCGGCTGACCATCGTGCAGCCGGGGCCTTTCCGCACCGGCTTCGCAGGAGCCGCTTTCCGGCAAGCCGGAAAGCAACTGGCTGCTTACGAGCCCACGGCCGGGGCCTTTCGGCAGCGAATGGCCGCGGGCAACGGCCAGCAGGAAGGCGACCCCGCCAAAGCCGCGCAAGCCATCATTGCCGTCGTGCGGGCAGAAAGCTCACCGCTCCGCCTGCCGCTGGGCAAGGTGGCGCTGAACACGATCCAGGCCAAGATCGACAGCGTACAGCGCGACCTGGAAGCCGGCCGCGCGATGGCGGCGAGCGCCGTGTTTTAGCCCTGTTTTGCGGTTAGCCACAAGTTGCAAGCTGCAAGCCAAGACACTGACAGACAAAGGAAAGGCGAAAGACTAAATGCTGGGTAATTTGTGGTTGCCCACTTCATACATCCTACCAAACACCAAAACGCCCCGCCAGCAGTAGCTGACGGGGCGTTTTCACGAGGGTTGGTCGAGGGTCAGCGGCTGGCCGCTTACTCTACCGTCAGGCGGCGGCTTTCGGCGCCTACTTTCACGATGTACACACCTTTAGTCAGGCGGGTCAGGTCGAGACGGGCCGTACCGGTGGCGTCAGCTTTCGCCAGTAGCACCGTGCGGCCGGTCGCGTCCATCACCACCAGAGCAGCGTGGGGCGCGGTTCCGCCGATCTGAACCTGGTCGTGGGCCGGGTTCGGCCACACCACCAGCGCCGAGCCGGAAGTCAGTACGCCTGTGCCCAGCACGGAAGCGGCGGGTCCGAAGGCCACCACGAAGCGCGTCGCCGTCACCCCGGCCTGCGCCTGGAAAGTGTAGGAAGCGCCCGGCGTGATGGGCGTGCGGATGTTCAGCAGGCGGTCGATCAGCACCACGTCAGTGCCGGTCAGGTTTGCCCACTGCTTCAACGCAATGGTGTAAGAGCCAGTAACCGGCACCGAGGCCAGCAGCGGCACCAACGTCCCGGTGGTCAGGGCCGAAGCCGGCAGCGCATTCACCGACAGTTCTTCGTTGGCCGTCGTCAGGCTCACCAGCGTGGGTACCGCGCCGATGTTGCGGCCCGGCTTGGCGCCGTCGAGCAGGCGGTCCACCCCGGCTGTCGCGCCGGTTTGGAAGTAGAGCAGCGTTTCGTCGGTGGCGGGGTTGGTCACGCCGTTGCGGCGCAGCGTCAGGCTAACGGCCGGGCGGGTGTCGGTCGAAGCCGAGCGGAAGTGCTGCTGGTTGGCGTACACATAGTCCGTGGGACGAGCGGCATTCGGCAGCGTCAGGCTGACGGGGCCAGCGCCCACCACGCGGCTGAAGAAGGCTTGCCCCAGGGGCAGGATGCCGTCTTCGAGCGTACCGACGCCGTTCACGCGGGTCTGGTAGATACCATCGTTCAGGCCGGTGCTTTTGAAGACCGAGATCGAGCCGCTCAGGCCGCTCGGAATCGTCACCAGGTCCCAGTCCAGCGGCGAGGGGAAGCAGTTACCCAGCAAATGCCAGCCGCTTTTCTCGTTGTTGGCCGTGAAGTTGCCGGTCTTCGTCAGGTTCGGAATCGTCAGGTCGGTTTGGGTCAGATTACCCACGAAGTCGGGGGTCAGCCCACCGCGCATCGACACCGCGTAGCCCCGGCCGGGAATCAGCAGGTCGCCGAGCGTATTGGGCGAGAAGTAGCCCGTGAAGAAGTCGCCGGACGTTGGTGCCCGCTGTTCGTTGTAGCCGAACACGTTGGGGAAGTTGTCGAACGTGTAGCTCTTCACCAGCGGGATGGCGTTGTAGTCCGGGTCCACGATGGGCGTGAAACCGCTGGTCGTCAAGTCGCTCACTGGGCTAGCCGTAGTCGGCGAGCTGAGGTGGCGGTATCCCCGGTTAGGGTTGCTTGATGGGTTGATGTAGCGCTGCACGGTGGCCGTACCGACCACGACGCCATCGCCATTGACCACCATTGCCGTCGAGGCGGCATTACTCAGGAGCACCAGCGACCGGCCGTTGAGCAGAAGATCGCCACCTATCAGATTCACGAGCTGGCGCACACTCAGGTTCTGGCTTAGGGTTACGCCTGCGCTGTTGGCCACACCGATGCCGCGCACGATGGGAGGCAGACCAGCACCCGTTCCCTGGGCCACGGTACCGTCGTAGATGTACGTCGCATCGGTGCTCAACGTCCGCCCGCCGCTATTGCGCAAGGCACCCGTCATCGTGATACCGGCTGCCGACAGGCCGCCCGGCTCAGCGATGCGCAGCGTAGCGCCCGCCGCGATCACCACACTGCCGGTGCCGGTCAGCGGCTGGTCGAGGTCGAGAACCCCACCGGCGGCCACAGTCAGCCTTCCGGTCACCACCACGCCTGTTGCCACGGTAGCGGCACCCGACGAGGTCACGTCGATATTGCGGTACGTACCGGGCGCCACCGTCCGCGCGTCGCGCACACTTATGTCCTGCACGGGCAGGATATCGGTCGGGCCACCGGCCTGGCCCGTGCCGCGCCAGGGCGTCTGCACGTAGGGGAAGGCGGCGCGGCTGGTCGTGTCGTTCACTTCCAAGCCACTGGTGAAGGTAGCGGCGGCGACCAGCTTCGGCGTCGCCAGCGACGGCGAGGCGGGCGTGTAGTCGTCGTAGCCGAGGCCGATGGCCGCCAGTACGAGGCCGCCGATGGCTTTCAGTTCGATCTTGTCCACCGCATCTTCCAGGCGGCGCCCGTTCGGGAAGCCGTCCATATTCGGAATCGACTGGAGGGCCGCACTACCGTTGTAGGTCGGGTTCAGCAGCCCGGCGGCGGCGGCAGCGATCAGGCCGTCATTGCTGAAATCGGGCGAGTTACGCGGCGTGGCGGGCACGGCCATATTCAGGCGCAGCATATCGCCGCCGGGGTTGGTCACGCCCGGTGCGGCCAGCGGCAGGAAGTTGTTGATGAACGGCTTGCCGGCGGTCAGCGGATTACCCGGCGTCTTGCCGGTAGCGAGCTGATACGGAATCAGGTTCGGCACCCCGGTGTGGAAGATCGGCTTGATATCCACCGAGCGCGGGTTGTTCGCCACCAACAAGTAGTTGCCGAAGGCGGCGTCGTCCAGGGCGGTACCGGCCACCAAGGCCGAGCCTTTGATCGGGAACAGGCCCTGCCCCGTGGTGTTGAAGTTGAAGCCACCGGCTGGAATGCCGGGGAAACCGTTCAGCGACGAGCCTTGCAGGTCGAGGGCGGCCAGGGCCGGCACCGCGCCCGCAAACGCGCCTTCGCCGACGTACAGGTCCAGCTCCGGGTTCGAGAGGTAGCCGTCCGTCGCCACATCCTCTTGGTAAGGGGTGCGCGAGTTCCAGCGGTCTTTCGCGCCGATGGGGTTGATGACTTCGTTCGTCAGCGGCATTCCCAGGCGCGAAACCTGCACGTAGTTGCCGCTGTAGCCCTCGCCACCGGCCGCGCTCAGCGTACGAATCTGCTGGCGGCTGGCCGAAGCCCACACGCCGATCACGTAATCCGAGTCCAGGATGTTAGCTGGCGTGTTGGTACCGGTCTTCGAGAGCGTAGCAATCGGCACGCTCAGACAGATCGAGTGGACGTTCTTCTTCGCCAAACCGTCGGTGGCGCTGGTGGGGCGCAGGCCGGCCAGGTCGAAGATGGCGCCCAGGTCGGCGAAGAAGGGGTCGTCGGCCGGGCCGCAGTAAATCTGCTCGCCGCCCGCCGCTGCACCCGTGGCGTTGGCAATCGCGCTGGTGCGCAGACTTTCGTAGTTCGGCGCGCTCAGACCTACAGCGCTTTCGATGGAGCGCGGGCCGATATTGTTCGGCGGCACGATGCCACCGGTCACGATGGGGCTAAACGAAGCGCCACCGTTGGTGCTTTTCTCGCAGGTGTACGTCGTCTTCAGGTTCTGCTGGTTCAGCCGAATGTTGAAGAAGGTCGTCGGATCCTGGTTCGTTTGGGCGAACGTGAAGCGGTACGTGATGTCGTCGCCGGGCGTGTTCGAGCGGTTCTTGACGTGCACCTCATAGCGCACGTTTTCGCCGAAAGTGTAGTAGTTCGGCCCGCCATGGGGCAGCTCGAACGGGATGTAGTTCGCAATCAGCACCACCCGGTTAGGATCGTTGGGGGCGCGGAAGGCGTACACGTCGGTGTTGTCAGCCAACGGGTCGTCGGCGATCAGGGGTGCTTCGCGGTGCGAAGAGGCTTCCAGCGGGGTGTAACGGGACTGGCTCCAGATGGAAAGCCCGACCGCCGACATCGCCACCGCCGGCAGCAGAAAGAAGTTGCGTAAAGTCGTAGGATTCATTGTTTTCGAACGAATGATAAGGTGAGCGCCCCGTTACCGGCGGATTTTAGTGCCATTCCACGGGGTCTGCACGTACGGGAACGCCGTGCGGCTCGTCGTGTCATTGCGTTCCACGCCACTCGTGAAGCCCAGCACACTGACCAAGTCTGCCGTCAGCGGCGAGTTATTGTACGTGTAGTCGTCGTACCACAGGCCCACGGCCGCCAGTACGGCGCCACCCACAGCCTTCAGCTCGATTTTATCGACGGCATCCTCCAGGCGGCGCCCGTTCGGGAAGCCGTCCATATTCGGAATCGCCTGTAAGGCGGCGCTGGTGTTGTAGCGCACATCGGTCAGGCCCAGCACGGCGGCGGCCAGCAGACCATCGTTGCTGAAGTCGGGCGAGTTGCGGGCCGTCACGGGCACGGCCATATTCAGGCGAAGCATATCGCCGCCCGGCCCGGTATTGCCGGGGAAGGTGAATGGCAGGAAGTTGTTGATAAACGGCTTGCCGGCCGTCAGTGGGTTAGCGCCGGTCTTGCCGGTAGCCAACTGATACGGAATCAGGTTCGGCACCCCCGTGTGGAAGATCGGCTTGATATCCACCGAGCGCGGCTTGCCGGCCACCAGCAGGTAGTTGCCGAAAGCGGCGTCGGCCAGGGCCGTACCGTTTAGCAGCGCATTGCCTTTGAGCGGGAATAGGCCGGGGCGGGTGTTACCGAAGTCGAAGCCGCCGGCCGGAATACCGGGCACACCGTCGAGCGACGACGTCTGGATGCGCAGCGGCGCGAAGCCGGGCACGGCGCCACCGAAGAGGCGGTCGTCCATATACAGCGCCAGTTCCGGATTCGAGAGGTAGTCGTCCGTCACGGCGTCCTCGTTGTAGGGCGTGCGCGAGTTCCAGCGGTCCTTCGAGCCCACGGGGTTGATGACTTCGTTCGTCAGCGGCATTCCCAGGCGCGACACCTGCACGTAGGGGTTAGTGTCGGCCGGGTTAGCGCCCGCGGTGCTGAGCGTCCGGACAGCCGGCCGCGAAGCCGACGCCCAAACGCCGATCACGTAGTTGCCATCCAGAATGTTGGCGGGGGTATTGGTACCGGTTTTGGAGAGCGTCGCAATCGGCGCGCTGACGCAGATCGAATGCACGTTGAACTTGGCCAGCCCGTCGCGGGCGCCGGAGTTCGGCCGGATATTCCCTAAATCGAAAACCCCTCCGAGATCCACGAAGAAGGGATCGTCCGAGGGGCCGCAGAAGATTTGCTCGCCGCCGCCGCCCGTCGCGTTGGCGATGGTCGATAAGCGGTAATTGGTATAAGAAGGCTGGTTGATACCCACCGCCGAGTTGATTGAGCGCGGCCCGATATTGTTGGCCGGCACCACGCCGTTCGCCACGATGGTGCTGAAGGCGCCGCCGTTCACGCTTTTCTCGCAGATATACGTCGTCTTCAGGTTCTGCTGATTAAGGCGGATGTTGAAGAACGTCGTCGGGTCTTGGTTCGTCCGGGTGAAGGTGAACCGGTACGTAATGTTGTCACCCGCCGTGGAGCCGTCGTTCTTGACGTGCAGCTCGTAGCGGATATTTTCGCCGAACGTATAGTAATTCGGCCCGCCCTGGGGCAGCTGGAAGGGGATATAATTGGCGATCAGTGTCACGCGGCTGGGGTTATCCGGCGACCGAAAGGCGTAGACGTCCGTGTTGTCAGCCAACGGGTCGTTGGCGATTAGCGGCGCCTCTCGGTGCGAGGATGCTTCCAGCGGAGTGTAACGGGCGGAGCTCCACACGGAAGCGCCTACCACGGCCACCATCGCCGCGCCTGACAATATGGTCAGGCGGCGGGTATCTTTTCTCATACGAGGACGGGAAAGGGGGTGAAAGAAAAAATCTGGCTACTATACGCTGAAATAGTGTTGCGCCTACCAAAGCCAACGCGATTGCCAACGTCCGCAGAACGATTTCCGCAACGCAAAATCAACGCCTGAGTTGAGGCCCAAGCGGTGATAATTGTTCACCATACTCCCCTAAACCTGCTACAAATGGCCGCAGGCCCCTTTTTTAATCCAAAAAAATCTTCGCAGAGTGGCAAAAAGCCGCGCCTGTCTGAGTGGCGTTTGGCATTTGCACTCCTGGTGCCGGGTGAAACCCAGCGGGCAGTGTCCCAACTTCCGAAGCGGGCGAGCTACCCTAAGCGGGGAGTTTATTCCCCATTTGGATGGTCCTGTTTCGGTGCAGGCCACCCGCGCTGCCGCGCAGACCTTTCCCTCCACCTACGCCTCTGGCGGCGGCCCTTCCAGCAGAAAATAGCCTGCCACCGCTGCCAATAAACGGGGCGTGGCCTGCGGCGCGGTGGCTACCCAGGCGCCGTGCGGCTGGGGTAAGACCAAAGGCGCCAACAACACGTGGCTATCGAGGGCCTGCTTCTGTACCGTGCTTTGGTGGTGGTCTTTCAGCCCTTTTGCCAGCGCCTTCAGCGTGTGCTGCTTGCCATTGCAGGAATCGAAACAGTCGAGCCGCAGATAATTATGGCGCTGACAATCAACCGAATGCGCATAAGGATGCGCGGCCGATGGCGCCGCCGGTCGCGTCAGCTCGGCCATCGTACCGCCCAGCACCCCCGTCAGGAGGTAATGCAGCAGAAGCAACAGGACGAACGGAGCGCGCATTTCGGAAGGCAAATGGGCCAGACAAAGCACTGGTTGCCGAACCTAACGGTCCCCATCGTACCCAGGTTACGCCACCATCGCATATAAAAACATATCCCTCGCACCTCGCACCTCGCACCTCGCACCTCGCACCTCGCACCTCGCACCTCGCACCTCGCACCTCGCACTTCGCACTTCGCACTTCTCAAGCGGTGTAGCACCGAATTTCATCGCCGGCTACCGTGAACTGCTCACGCAGCAGCGCCCCGGGCGGGATGGCCGGGGCCGCCACCCCGCCCGGCAGCCGCAAGTTGGGGTTGCGCAATACGCGGACTTCATCCCAAAGGCCGCTGGTCAGAAAAGCGCGCAGCACGGTCGCGCCACCTTCTACCAGCAACGATTGCAGACCGCGCCGGTGCAGGTCGGCCAGTACGGCGGGCAGGTTGGTGGGCGCAATGCCGGGCACGGCTTCGGCGGGCGCGGGCACTGAGGCAGCGCCATAGACTAACGTCGGTGCCCCCGACTGCCAGAGGTGCAAGTGCGCGGGCAAGCGCTGGCGTCCGGCCAACACCACCCGAACCGGCGACGGGCCGGGCCAGTGGCGGGCATCCAGGCGCGGGTTGTCGGCCAGAGCCGTGCCAGCGCCAATCAGAATGGCGCCTTCCTCGGTACGCCAGCGATGCACGAGGCGGCGGGTGGCTTCCGAGGTAATCGCCACCGGCTGGCCATCAGCCCCTGCCAACGCGCCATCCGCCGATTCGGCCCATTTCAGTACTACCCAGGGGCGGGCGCGCTGGTGCACGCTCAGGAAACGGCGATTCAGCCAACGGGCTTCGGCTTCGAGCAAACCCACCGTGACGTGGCACCCGGCGGCGCGCAGCCGGGCCACGCCCTGCCCGGCCACCAATGGGTTAGGGTCGAGGTGCGCGACGATGACCTCCTCGGCGCCGCGCGCGATCAGCAGGTCGGCGCACGGCGGAGTGCGCCCTTGGTGTGCGCAGGGTTCCAGCGTAACGAATACCCGGCAGCCCGCCAGCGTCGGGCGGTCCGCGGGGAGCGCCGCTACGGCGCGCACTTCGGCGTGCGGGCCACCGGGGCGCTCGTGCCAGCCCTCGGCCAGCACGGCGCCGGTGGCGGCGTCGGCAATCACGCAGCCAACCAACGGATTAGGGCGGGTGTGAGGGCCGCCCAACGCGGCCAGGGCCAGGGCGCGGTGCATCAGGGGGAGGTTAGAGCGCAAGAGGGGTTTAGGGTGTTGGGTTTAGGGGGAGGTTGGGGCTTGGGGCTTGGGGCTTGGGGCTTGGGTTAGGATGCCAAGGCAAACGCATGAACCCAACAGGATGGCCTATTCGGCTTTGCGCTTCTTTCGCGTCTTTGCGTCTTTGCGGGAGATTTGAAAGAAGAGCCGGCATAAAGGCGTCTCAACGGATAGTTTGCCCTGATTGGGCGTTGGGTATTGGGTTTAGAGCTTGCAGCTTAAGGCTTGCAGCTTCCGCATCTGCAATTTTGCGCGTTCGCTTCGCTCCTTCCCGCTTACTGACCTTTTCTGCTGATGACGCTTGGTGCCCACCTGACCCACCTGACGGCTGCCTTGACGGCGCGCTACGACGCGGCCGAAGCGACGGCCATTGCCCGGCGGGTGCTCGAACAGCGTACTGGCCTGACGGCGGCGTGGCTGCGGCTGCGGGCCGCTGAACCCGCCGACCCGGCCGTGGCCGTGGCCCTGGCCGCCGACGAAAGCCGCCTGCTGACGGGCGAGCCCGTGCAGTATGTGCTGGGCACGGCACCTTTTCTGGACCTGACGTTGGAGGTCGGGCCGGGCGTCCTCATCCCGCGCCCCGAAACCGAAGAGTTGGTGCAATTGGTGGTGAGCGACTTGCGCGCCCGATCTGCACCAGACGCCCGCCCGCTCCGTGTCGTTGATGCAGGAACCGGCAGCGGCTGCATTGCGGTGGCGCTGGGCCAGGCGCTGCCGGATGCCGCCGTCATCGGGCTGGACATATCCGCAGCCGCCCTGGCCATCGCCCGGTGCAACGGCGCGGCGCACGGCCACCGGGTGCAGTGGCAGCAGGTCGATCTGCTGGCTCCGGCGGCCGAAACGCTGTTTGCGCGAGCCTCGCTGACGGCACTCGTCAGCAACCCACCTTACGTGCCGCTGCGCGAATTACCCACGTTGGCGCCGCACGTCCGCGACCACGAGCCAGCGCTGGCGCTCTTCGTGCCCGACGACGACCCGCTCCGTTTCTACCACCGCCTCGCCGTACTGGGCCGGCAGTGGCTCGAACCCGGCGGGCGCCTTTGGCTCGAAACGCACACCACCTACGCCCCGGCCGTGGGCGCCGCCCTGACCGCCGCCGGGTACGCCGTCGTGCAGGTACTGTCCGATTTCACCGGCCGGCCGCGCTTCGTGGTGGGCCAACTGCCGGAAACACCCGGTATGCCCCCAGCACCTCGCCTGTCCGAAGCCCTGCCAACCGCGTGAAAATGCCCACCCGCCGCACCGTCATCCGCCGCCTGCTTGCCGCCGGGCTTGGCGCACTCTTACCTTTCGACCACCGGGCCGATGCCCGCGCCCCGATGAAAGAAACCCTCCTGAAAAACGACGCCCTACCCGTGGTGAAACCCGGCTGGGCGGGCAACCGGCTACGTGGCCAGCAGTTCCTGAACGCCGACGGCACCGTGTTCGAGTCGAAGTTCTCGACGCTGCTCCAGTGGCAGTTGCAGCGGAATCCGCAGAAGGCGGAGAAGAAGGCCGACGCCTGGACACCCGCCGTGACGACGCTCTCGCCGGAACTGCTGACCGGTACCGGCGCCCGCCCGGACGCGCTCGTCTGGCTTGGCCACGCCACCTTTCTGGTGCAGTGGGGCGGGAAGCGCCTGCTGACCGACCCGGTTTTCGGTAATGCTTCCAGCTTCGTAAAGCGGCGCCACCCGCTACCATTCGCGCCCTGGACGGCCCTGACGGGCCTCGACATTATCTTCATCTCGCACGGGCACCGCGACCACTTGGATGAGCCCAGCGTGAAGGCCGTGCTGGCGGCCAATCCGCAAGCGGTCTGGCTGGCGCCGCTCCGGATGACGGCCCTGCTCACGGCCTGGGGCGTGCCCGCCGCCCGCATTCAGGAAGCTGGCTGGTGGCAAGCCTACGACCTGCCGGGGGCTGACCTGCCGCTGGAACTGACCTTCCTGCCCGCCCAACATTGGCACCGGCGTGGCTTGGCCGATATGAACGTCGTGCTCTGGGGCAGCCTGCTGATCCGGCACCGCGCCACCGGCCGTACGCTCTGGTTCAGCGGCGATACCGCGTGGGGACCGCACTTTCAGGAAATCGCCGACCACTTCGGCCCCGTCGATTGGGCGCTGCTGCCCATCGGCGCCTACAAGCCGGGCTTTATGATGCGGGCGGCGCACGTCAGCCCCCCGGAAACCATCAAAGCCTTCAACATCTTACGCGCCGAAACGCTGGTACCGATGCACTTCGGCACCTTCGACTTATCCGACGAGCCCGCCTCCGAGCCGCTGCAACTGCTGCGCGACATTGCCGCGTCCGGCGGCCTGAGCGCGGGCCAGACGCTGCGGGCGCCCGCCGTGGGCGAGGCGCTGGCGCTGGGGTGAACTTTGTAGGCCATCCTTATTTTAAACCGCTATGGCCCTCGTTTACGAAGAATTTATTGAGTTTATCGCCGCCGGCACGACGCCCGCCGCCATCGTCGCCTTCAAACCTTCGCCGCAAGCCCAGATGCGGTTTGAGGAATTGCTGATGCGCAACAAACAGGGAGGGATGACAGCAGAAGAAAGTAGTGAGTTGAGTCACGCGCTGGAAATGGAACACCTGGTTCGGTTAGCCAAGGCCCGCGCTTGGCAACATATTCAGAATCAGTGAGCGGGACGTACATCATCGCCGGGTTGCGGCGGTTGGTGGCCGAGCGCGCGGCGTACTGCTGCGAATACTGCCGAGTGCCGGAAGGCGCGACCTATTACGGCTGTCAGATCGACCATATTATCAGCGAAAAACACGGGGGCTCCACCACCGACCGCAACCTGGCTTATGCCTGCGGCGCCTGCAACGCCCATAAAGGCAGCGACATCGCATCCATCAGCACCGCTGGCGAATTGACCCGTTTCTTCAACCCTCGCACGGATGCCTGGAACGAGCATTTTCAGCTGAGCGGGGCGGCCATCCTCCCGCTGACGGCGGTCGGCGAGGTCACGCTTCGGCTGCTGACCATCAACTCCGCCGACCGAATAATGGAGCGGTTGCTTCTCCAAAGCACCGGGCACTATCCGCTGGTTTAACCAGCGCCGGAGGTACGCCGCTATTTTTGCCCGTAGATGCTGTCCCCTACCCTCGCCCTCGGCCTGATTGCCGGCTATTTTCTGCTGCTCATCGGCATTGCCGCGCTTACGTCGCGGCGGGCTACGAGCGCGAGTTTTTTCCTGGCCAACCGCGCCGCGCCCTGGCCGATGGTGGCCTTCGCGATGATCGGCACGTCGCTTTCCGGGGTCACGTTCGTGTCGGTGCCGGGCATGGTGGCCGGCCAAAGCTGGAGTTATCTGGCCGTGGTGCTAGGCTACGTGGTGGGCTACCTCGTCATCGGCACGGTGCTGCTGCCGCTCTATTACCGCCTTCAGCTCACGAGCATCTACACCTACCTGGAGCAGCGGTTCGGCTTCTGGTCCTACAAAACCGGCGCGGCGCTCTTTCTGGTTTCGCGCACCGTGGGGGCGGCCTTCCGGCTTTTTTTGGTGGCCGGAGTGCTCCAATTGGCGGTTTTCGACGCGCTGGGGGTGCCGTTCTGGCTGACGGTGACGGTCGCCATCGGGCTGATCTTCGCCTACACCTTCCGGGGCGGGCTGCGGACGATCCTCTGGACCGACACCTTCCAGACCCTGGCGATGCTGATCTGCGTGGCCGTCTCGATCACGCTCATCGCCCGCGCGTTGGGGCTGCATTCGCCGACCGATATCTGGCACGCGGTGCGCTCCTCGGAAATGAGCAAAATCTACTTCGCCAACCCGCGCGACGATAAATTCTTCTGGAAACAGTTCGCTTCCGGCGCCTTCATCACCATCGTGATGACCGGCCTCGACCAGGACCTGATGCAGAAAAACCTGGCCTGCCGCTCGCTGCGCGATGCCCAGAAGAATATGTTCTGGTTCACGCTCACGCTGGTGGCCGTGAACGTGCTTTTCCTCACGCTCGGGGTGCTGCTCTACCAGTTCGCGGCGGCGAAAGGCGTGACGCTGCCGCTGAACGCGAAGGGCGCCGTAGTGGGCGACAGCGTGTTTCCGCTCCTGGCCCTGAACCACTTCACGCTGCCGGCCGCCATCGTCTTCCTGCTCGGCATCGTGGCCGTGACCTACGCCTCCGCTGATTCGGCCCTCACGGCCCTCACCACGTCTTACTGCGTCGATTTCCTCGATATCCAGAATCGTTACGCCGGCGACGAGGCCCGCCAGCGGCGCGTCCGGCGACTGGTGCATCTGGCCTTCGCGGCCCTGCTGGTGGTCGTGATCATGATTTTCAAGGCCCTCAACGACCAGTCCGTGATCACCGCCGTGTTCAAAGCCGCCGGCTACACCTACGGCCCGCTGCTCGGCCTGTTTGCGTTCGGCCTGTTCACGCACCGCCGGTTCCGGCCGGAGGGCGCTGTGCCGGCTGTCTGCGCCGTGGCGCCGCTGCTCACCTGGCTAATCAACGCCAACTCGGAGTCCGTTTTTGGCGGCTACAAATTCGGCTTCGAGCTGTTGCTGCTGAACGGCGCGCTGACGTTCGCGGGGCTGTGGCTGATCAGCCGGAAGACGACAACCACAACGTAGCACCGGCCACCGGTCGGCGCGGCTGAGATTATGTCTGGCGGCGCAGCCGCACCGCCCGATGCGGTTGTTTTCCCGCGCCGCACACGGGTCGGCGCGGCTTGCCCGACCTTTGCGCCTCCGTTCCGCGTTCCCGCTGCCGATGCCCCAACCTGTTTTTTTCCTGCTGATCCTGACGGCCCTGGCCGCCGCCCCGCTGACGCCCGTCCTGGCCCAGCACGCGCCCGTGACGAGCGGCGCCCGCCCCAGCTCGATACGGCCCGACATTCCGCCGAAATTCCCTGGTGGGGCCGGCGAAATGAAGAAATTCCTGCTGACGAACCTACAATATCCCGCCACTGCAGCCGACCATCAGGTCAGCGGCAAAGTGGTGGTGGCCTTCACGGTGCAAACCGATGGCTCCTGCACGGGTTTCAACGTCGTCTCGCCGCTGCTCGGCTACGGCTGCGAAGAAGAAGCCCTCCGCGTGGCGGCGCTGATGCCCCGCTGGGAACCCGCCCGCAAGCGCACCACGCCCGTACCGGTACTGGCCACGCTCACATTGCCCTTCGGGCTACTGAGTGAATGAGTGACTGAGTGGCTGAGTGATTATACGTTAGTCACTCAGTCACTCAGTCAATCAGTCACTCAGTCATTCAGTCACTCAGTCCATAAAAATGGCTCGCCCTTCTGCCCGTCAGGGCGGTGGCCCCGCCCGACGCGGCCACCTACCCGACGAAACCGACGCCGCCCGTAAGCTCTCCGGCACTTCGCTGCGCCGCGCGGGCCGCATCTTTTCCTACATCCGGCCCTACCGGGCGTCGTTTTTCACGGGGCTGGGCTTTCTGGCTTTGTCCACGCTCACCTTTATGGTGTTTCCGCTCGTCACGGGGCGCCTCGTGGACTCGGCCACCGGCGCCGTCCGGCACGGCGCGGCGGGCGGGGCGCTGGGCCGCATCACGGCGGCCGTGCCAGCCCAGGCCGACTCGTGGCTTAGTCAGTGGCTGCGGCTCGAAAACATCAATTCGGTGGCGCTTTTCCTGCTGCTGGTGATCGTTTTCCAGGGCGTGTTTTCATTTTTCCGGATCTACTTTTTCGCTCAGGTCAGCGAACGGGCCGTGGCCGATGTGCGCCGCGACCTCTACGCCGCCTTCGTGCGCCTGCCCCTGACGTTCTTCGAGAAGCGCCGCGTCGGCGAAATCACCTCGCGCCTCTCGGCCGACGTGGGGCAATTGCAGGATGCGTTTTCGATCACACTGGCCGAGTTTTTTCGCCAGATCGTGACCCTGCTCGGCGGCTCCGTCATCATTATGGTGACCAGCGTCCGGCTCTCGCTTTTTATGCTGACCACGATTCCGGTCCTGGCCGGGCTGGCCTTCATCTTCGGCAAGCGCATCCGACTGCTGGCGCGCGAAACGCAGGACCAACTGGCGCAAACCTCCGTCATCGTCGAGGAAACGCTGCAAGGCATTCAGGTGGTGAAGGCCTTCACCAACGAAGACTACGAAACCGGCCGCTACAACGCCGCCCTGACCCGCTCGGTCAGCGCCGGGCTGCGCGCGGCGTGGCTGCGCGGGGCGTTCGTGTCGTTCATCATCGTGGGGCTGTTCGGCGGCATCGTGGCCGTAATCTGGTACGGCGCGCTGTGCGTCCAGCAGGGCGACCTGACCATCGGCGAGCTGTTCTCGTTCATCCTCTACACCACCTTCATCGGCGCCTCCGTCGGTGGCCTGGGCGAACTGTACGGCAAACTCCAAAGCATCCTCGGCGCCTCGGAACGCGTGTTCGAGATTCTGGACGAGGAACGCGAAGCCTCCCCCCCGGCCCCTCTCCTGAAGGAGCGAGGAGACTTGGCGCGGCCGGCCGGAGTTGATGTCGTGAATGGGCAAGCAACGGACGTTTTTACGACAAAAAATGTCGTAAATGCGGGTGTCGTAAATGAATTTACGACACCCGCATTTACGACACCTGTTGACCAACGAATAACCAGCAACGACCAACCAGCAACGATTCAGGGCGCCGTCGAATACCGCCACGTTTCCTTTGCCTACCCGACGCGGCCCGATGTACCGGTGCTGAAGGATGTCAGCTTCCGCATCCGGGCCGGGCAGAAAGTGGCGCTGGTGGGCCCCAGCGGCGCGGGCAAAAGCACGGTGGCGGCGCTGCTGCAACGGTTTTACCCGCTGGGCGGAGGTCAGATTCTGGTCGATGGGCAGCCCATCGAGACTTACGACTTATGGACGCTGCGCGGCAATATTGGCGTCGTGCCGCAGGAAACGCTGCTCTTCGGCGGCACGATCCGCGAGAACATCGCTTACGGCCGGCCGGGGGCTTCTGACGCCGAGGTCACCGAAGCGGCCCAACAGGCGAATGCCTGGCAGTTCATTCAAAGCTTTCCGGAAGGGCTGGACACGCTCGTCGGTGAGCGCGGCGTGAAGCTGTCGGGGGGCCAGCGGCAACGCGTGGCCATTGCGCGGGCGATTCTGAAAAACCCGCGCATCCTGATTCTGGACGAGGCCACATCGTCGCTCGATTCGGAGTCCGAAAGCCTTGTCCAGCAGGCGATGGACAAGCTGCTGGAAGGGCGCACATCCATCGTCATCGCCCACCGCCTGAGCACGATCCGCGCCGCCGATCAGATTCTGGTCATCGACCAGGGCGTGGTGGCCGAGCGGGGCACCCACGAGGAATTGCTGGCCCGCACCGGCGGCATCTATGCCAACCTGCTGCGCCTACAATTCGAGCTGACGTAAACCGTCGGCACGACCGCGCTGGCGCCCGAAAAAGCCCCCGCCTTCCTTCACCCGGAAGCGGGGGCTTTTTGGTGCGTAACCAACTGCTCGCATTACCCCTGACTCGGTTGCAACGTTTCGGTTCCTGCCCCCACGGCCCGCGCCAGCAGCAAATCTTCATCGACCTGCTGCCCCACGGCGAACGGATGCGTACCCACCTGCACAAAGCCGCGGGCGTAGTAAAAGCGCAGCGCGCGGTGGTTGTCGGGCCAGACGCCGAGCCAGAGCGTTTGGTAGCCAGCAGCTTCCACCAAGGACAGGGCGGCATCGAAGAGCGCGGCCCCGACGCGACGGTCGTGCCAGTCAGCGAATACATACAGACTCCCCAGCTCGATGGCCGGCGCCGGACCAAATTGCGCCACGTAGTCGGGCGGCGGGCCGGAATGGAGCCGGGCGAAGCCGATAGCGGCGCCATCGGCCGTGGCTTCGGCCAGGAGAATGGTACTGGCGGGGTCGGTCAGTTGAGCCCGTTGTTGGGCTGGACTGTAATGCTCGGTCAGGTACGCGGCCAGGTCGGCGGGCGCGTAGTGGGGCGCCCAGGTTTCGCGGAACGTACTCGCCATCAGGGCCGCCAGAGTAGCGGCATCGGCGGGCGCGGCGCGGCGAATCGTGAAATCGGCGGAAGGGGCAGACGCGTCGGACAGCAAAGGGGCTTTCATCGGCCCGAACCTACGCCCACCACACGCAATCCCTGCGCATCTGTCGGCGCACAACCGGCCGACGCCGGGGCCGTAACCTTGCGGAACGACAGCGGCGCCCGCGCTTCGCGGAACGCCCCTTTGCCGGATTTTGCCTTTTTCCCCATCTGCTGATGACCATCCAGATCAACACCGATCATTCCCTCCACGGCTCGGCCAGCGAGCTGAACCAGACCGTTACCGCCCTGCTCACCCGCAGCCTCGAGCGCTTCAGTGGCGAGCTGACGCGCGTGGAAGTACACCTGGGCGACGAAAACGGCGTCGATAAAAAAGGCGCCGACGACAAGCGCTGCGTCCTGGAGGCCCGCCTGCCCGGCCACGCGCCCCTCGTGGTGACGCACCACGCGGCTACCGTGGGCCAGGCCCTGGATGGCGGCGTGGACCGCCTCAAACGCCTCCTCGAAAACACCCTCGACCGGCGTAAAAACCACCGTTAGGGGGAAGCTGCAAGCTTTTAGCTGCAAGCTTCTAGCTGCAAGCCCTCAAACCCTCCCACCCTCAAACCCTCCCCCCTACTCCACCGTTACGCTCACCTTTTTGGGGTATTTCACCTCGTAGGCCAGCTTCCAGGCGCGGGTTTCGTTGGGTAACAGAGTAGTACGCCACGTCAGGCGGCCGGTGCTTTCGTCGACACGCCCGCCGGATAATTCCGTGGCCGTGACTTCGATGCGCGAATCGGCGGGCACCGGAATCTGCTCCTCGATGCGGAGCGGCACAGCGCGGTCGCGCAGGTTCTTGGCGGTGATGATGTACGACGTGGCGTCCGTGACGGTGCTGCCCAACAGGGCGCGCTTCGAGAAATCGCGGCTCTTTTCGCGCCGCACCACCACGTTACGATCCGGCCCCAAAGCCAGCCGCAGGGTGTCGAGGGTGCGGGCGGGGTCGAGGTCAAAAGCCCCCGTGAAGGTGCCATCGAGGTACGTATTGGCACGGCCCGCCAGCAGGTTGTACTGGCCCCAGCCCGTGAGCGTGGCCGTGAGTTGGGCCGTGGGGTCGAGCTTCGGCACCACCGTCACGCCGTAGGTGGCGGGCAGCGCGGCCTGTTGCACTTCCACGGTGTGCGGGCGGCCGTCGGCGGGGACGCTGAAGGCATTGGTCAACTCGAAGCGCACGGCCGAGCCGTCGCGACCGGCCGTGACGGGCGGCGGCGCGGCGACCGCCATAGCGCTGGGCGCTGGCGCGGCGGCACCATAATTCTCGCCCGATGCTGACGGCTCCGTGTCCGTGAGTTCGTAGGCGGCTTGGTCCTTCAGCATTCGCCGACTGGGGCGCGGCTCCGGCTCCAGGATGCGGGCATAGGCGGTTTGCAGTTCTGGCAGGGCCGCGCCCGACGCCACCACCGGCGCGCCGCCGCTCAGCGTCAGTTGCACGTTGCGCCAGTCGGCGCCGGTGCTTTGGCGCACGGCCGCTTTATACGTCAGTTGCACCGGCCCGCCGCCGGACGTGGCGCGCAGGTCGTACACGGGGTTCCAACCGGCGTCGTAGGTCACGAACGAGAGCGTGATCGTGACCACGGCCCGCGCCTCCGCCCCCAACGTGATGGCGAGCTGGCCCGAAGGCGCCGTGCGGGCGCCCTGATAGTCACCCAACTGCTGCTGCCAGCGTTCGGCCAGCGGCGCCAGGCGGTCGCGCCGGGCGGTGGCCTGCCGGATCAGCGCCCGGATCGACGTGGCGCGGGTGCGGAAGAGGTTGGCGTTGTCGTCGAGGTCGTCGGGGTCGGCTTTGGCGGCGGAGATGGCGGCCACGAGCATCGTCTCCTCGCGTTGCAGGATTTCGATCTGGTCCTGGGCGGTCTGTAGCTGCTGCTGATAGGCCAGGGTCGAGTCGCGCAGCGCCGCGAAGGCGGGCGGCACGGCGGCACTCACGTAGTCGGAACGCATTTCCACGCCGAGCAGCGTCAGGGTCGGACTACCTTCGGCCGTAGCCCCGACCTGCACCGTGGAGGGATCCAGCCCGGCAGGTAGATGGCCGACGATGACTTCCGTCGAACCGGCGCCCACCGTGGTACGGGCCGTGGCCGTGACCTGCGCGCGGTCGCGAAACACGGTGACGGCCGTGACTTCAGCCCGCACCGGGCGCGGGGCCTGCGCGGCGGCGGCGGCGGAAATACTCAGCGCAACGGTCAGCAGAAAAGGCGTTCTAAACATCAGCAGCGGCAAAAAAGCGAATGGCAAAGCTACGCGCCGCCACGATGGCACCGGGCCACTCGGCGCTACCGCCTGACCTTTGTGCTCGCAATGACGCTCCATTCCTACTCCACCCTGCTGGCCTTTGCCGAGGCCGTGTTCCGCCGCATCGGCTGCCCGCCGCCGGATGCCGTTCAAGCCGCTGAAGCCCTGCTCGCCGCCGACCTGCGCGGCGTCGATTCCCACGGCGTAGCCCGGCTTTCGGGCTACGTCCGCCTCTGGGAGGCCGGGCGCATCAACCCCACCCCCCAGCTGCGCATCACGCACGAAACGCCGTCCACGGCGGTCGTCGATGGCGACGGCGGGCTGGGCCTGGTCGTCGGCCCCTGGGCGATGGACGTGGCCCGCCGCAAAGCCGACGCCGTGGGCACGGGCTGGGTCAGTGTCCGGAATTCGAACCACTTCGGCATCGCCGGCTACCACGCGATGCGCGCCCTGCCCGACGGCCAGATCGGCGTGGCGATGACCAACGCCTCGCCCCTGGTGGCGCCCACCCGCGCCCTGAAACGCCTGCTGGGCACGAACCCCATCGCCGTGGCCATCCCGGCGGGCGAGGAACCGCCTTTCGTGGCCGACCTCGCCACCACCACAGCGGCCAACGGCAAACTCGAAATCCTGCAACGCAAGGGGCTGGACGCGCCCCTCGACTGGATACAGGACCCCACCGGCCAGCCCACTCCCGACGCCCACGGTGTGGCCAAAGGCGGCGCCCTGCGCCCGCTCGGCGGCGACACGGCCAGCCACAAAGGCTACGCACTGGGCGCGGTGGTCGATATCTTTTCGGCCGTGCTGAGCGGTGCCAACTACGGCCCCTGGGTGCCGCCATTCGTGGCGTTTCTGGCGCCCCCGCCCGACCCCGTGGGCGCCGGCCTGGGCCATTTCTTCGGGGCGATGCGGGTGGATGCCTTCCGGCCCGCTGCCGAATTCGGCGCCGCGATGGACCACTGGATCCGCACCTTCCGCGCGGCCCCCAGTCGCCACCCCCACGAGCCGGTGCTGATTCCCGGCGACCCCGAACGCGCCGCCGAAACCCACCGCCGCGCCCACGGCATCCCGCTGCTGCCGCCCGTGGTGGAAGATCTGGCGGCGCTCGCGGCCCGACTGGGCGTGGCGTGGGGATAACCTCGCGCGGGTCTCCAGACCCGTGCGAGGCCCGCTTTATACCGACCTTCGTCCAGCACTTTCTTATGAGCCTTCAGAAACCTTCTCTACCGCGCGGCACCCGCGATTTCGGCCCTGGCCAGGTGGCCCGGCGGCAGTATATCATCGGCATCATCCGGCGGACGTTTGAGCGCTATGGCTTCGCGCCGCTCGAAACGCCCTCGTTCGAAAACCTCAGCACCCTGACCGGCAAGTACGGCGAGGAAGGCGACCAGCTCCTGTACCGGGTGCTGAACTCCGGCGACTTCCTGAGCGACGTGACCCCGGAGGATTTCAGCGGCGGCTACCGGAAAGTCACGCCCAAAGTGGCCGACAAAGGCCTGCGCTACGACCTCACGGTGCCCTTCGCCCGGTACGTGGTGATGAACCGGCACCAGCTTACGCTGCCGTTTCGGCGCTACCAGGTGCAGCCCGTCTGGAGGGCCGACCGCCCCAGTAAGGGCCGCTACCGCGAGTTCACGCAGTGCGACGCCGACGTGGTGGGCACCGATTCGCTGCTCTGCGAGGCGGAAATCGTGCTGATGATCCACGAGGTGATGACGGCCCTGGGGGTGCCGTATGTGCTGAAACTGAACCACCGGGGGCTGCTGCGGGCGCTGTATCAGACGCTGAACGACCCCGCGCCGGAAACCGACCTGTACGTGGCGCTGGACAAGCTCGACAAGATCGGTTGGGATGGCGTGACGCAGGAGTTGACCGGGCGCGGGTTTCAGCCCGAAGCCGCTGCCCACCTGCAAGCCTTACTGACACAGGCCACTTTCACTTTTACTCCCCAAGCGATGGCAGCGGAAGGGGCCTTGCGTGAGCTTCGACAAACGGAAGCAGGTGCCACGGCCTCGGCCGAACTCGGTGCGGTCGCGGAAATGCTGACCGATTCCGGCTTCGGCGGCTGGGCCAACGTCCAGCTCGACCTCACCCTCGCCCGCGGCTTGAGCTACTACACCGGCTGCATCTTCGAGGTGCTGGTGCCCGGCGGCGGCGTGGGCAGCGTCAGCGGCGGCGGGCGCTACGCCAACCTGACCGAGGCTTTCGGGATGCCCGGCCTGAGCGGCGTGGGCTTCTCGTTCGGCATCGACCGGCTCTATGACGCCCTGGAAGCGCTGAACCTATTTCCCGCCGACCTCGACACGCTGACCCAGGTGCTGGTGGTGCATTTCGAGGAACCCGCCACCCGCGCCGCCGCCCTCCGGACCCTGGCGCAGGTGCGCGCCGCCGGCTTCTCGGCCGAACTCTACCCAGAGCCAGCCAAGCTCAAGAAGCAGTTCGCCTACGCCGACGCCAAGCGGGTGCCGCACGTGGTCATCATCGGCCCCGACGAGCTGGCAGCGGGCACGGTGAAAGTGAAAACCCTGGCCACCGGCGCCGAGCAAACCGTGGCGCAAGCCGACCTGCTGGCGACATTGAAGGAAATGTAGCCAGGGGCGAATGTGAGTCTTGAACACGCCCCGCAGCCGACAAGCCGCGAAGCGGCAAGGAGACGCCAACTTTTCAGCTCAATCAAATCCCGGGCGCATCGCTCCGCGACTGGCCCGCTGCGGGGCAAAGCCCCTGGCTACACCTTCTTTATCCATTCCGGGCGCGTCGCTTCGCGACTAGCCCGCTGCGGGGCGAAGCCCCTGGCTACAATGCTCACCCTCGACCCCCATCAACCCCTCGACCTGCATACCGCCGCCGCCGCCGTGGCTGCCGGCGAAACCCTGACCCGGGCGCCCGCCGCCTGGGCGCGCATCCGGGCGGCGCACGACTACCTCCACGCCAAAATCGCCGCTTCGCCGGAGGTGCCCATCTACGGCATAAACACCGGCTTTGGGGCCTTGTACAACGTAGCCGTCGCGCCCGCCGACCGCGCCGCCTTGCAGCGCAACCTGCTGATGTCGCACGCCTGCGGAATGGGGCCGGAAGTGCCCCCGGCGGTGGTGCGGCTGCTGCTGGTGCTGAAAATCCAGAGCCTGGGCCTGGGCCACAGCGGCGTTCAAGAGGCCACCGTGAAGCGGCTCCTGGACTTTTACAATCGCGGCATCCTGCCCATCGTTTATCAGCAAGGCTCGCTGGGCGCTTCCGGCGACCTGGCGCCCCTCGCCCACCTCTGCCTGCCGCTGCTGGGTTTGGGCGAAGTCCGGTTCGAGGGAATGACGCTGGCGGCGGCCGACATCCTGCACCTGTTCAGTTGGAAACCGCTGGAATTGCAGGCCAAAGAAGGGCTGGCGCTGCTCAACGGCACCCAGTTTATGGCCGCTTACGGCGTGGCGCTGCTGCACCGCGCCCGCCGCCTGACGCGCGCCGCCGACCTGATCGCGGCCCTTTCGCTGGAAGCGTTCGATGGTCGGCCGGAGCCGTTTCTGGCGCCGCTGCACCGCATCCGGCCGCACGTCGGGCAGGTGGCCGTGGCCGCACGAATGCGGGAGTTACTGGCTGATTCCGAGGCGATCCAGCGGCCGAAAGCGCACGTGCAGGACCCGTACTCGTTTCGGTGCGTCCCGCAGGTCCACGGCGCCAGTCAGGACGCGCTGGCCTACGTGGAGGGCGTTTTTCAGACCGAAATCAATTCGGTAACCGACAACCCGAACATCTTCCCGGAGGAAGACCTGATCGTGTCCGGCGGCAATTTCCACGGCCAGCCTCTGGCCCTGGCCCTCGACTTCGCCGCCCTGGCGCTGGCCGAATTGGGGTCGATTTCCGAGCGCCGCACCTACCAACTCATCAGCGGCCAGCGTGGCCTACCGCCGTTCCTGACGCTGAACCCCGGCCTGCATTCGGGGCTGATGATTCCGCAGTACACCGCTGCCAGCATCGTGAGTCAGAGCAAGCAGCTCTGCACCCCGGCATCGGCGGATAGCATCGTGAGTTCCAACGGCCAGGAAGACCACGTCAGTATGGGCGCCAACGCCGCCACCAAGGCCTGGACCGTGACCGACAACCTCGCCCGCGTCCTCGGCATCGAGCTGCTGACCGCCGCCCAAGCCCTGGACCTGCGCCAGCGCGCCGGCGGCGCCCCCGTCGGCGCCGAGCTGACGGCGTTGCTGAAAAACTTCCGCGCCGAAGTACCCTTTCTGGCCGAAGACCGCGTCCTGTACCCGGATATGGAGCGGGCCGCGCGGTTCGTGGAGAAAATGTAATGCCGGGCCTCCAGCCCGCGCGATTTGTCACCTGATGAAAGCAGCGCTTCGATGGTTATGCTCCCTCGGCTTGCTAACGGCGCTGCCATTGGCTCCGGTAGCCCGTGCGCAATCGGCACCAGGCCAAAATTTCGCGGCCTTCACTGACCCCAACCGCACCCAACTTGCCACGTTCCTCTGCGTTGGGCAACGCTATTATTTCAAAAATACTGGCCCCCGTTACAGCGCCATTGCCTATGATTTCGACTCCCGGGACGGGCAGTCCTACGTCTTCGACTCGTCGTTCGTGTACACTACGCCCGGTCGCGGCGTACTCGTCACGCAATTAGTCAACAACGGTGGCCCGCCAGGTTTTCTGCTGGCCAAGCCGTTCGATATCTACCCCACCGCCCAGCCCCGGGTCCGCTTCGATGCCTGCCTGCGCGCTGCCCAGGTCACACTGACCGACCCCACCTACACCCGCTACACCGTACAGTTCGGCACCAGCCCGGTGCAGACCGGCGTTCCCGGCCAAACGCTGACTTCGCCGCTGGTGGCGGGCACCGCTGCCGCCACGCTGACGGTGCGCGTGATCGGCTCGAACCCCGTGGCTGGGTCTACGGCGACGCCCTGCACGTCGGCGCCCCACGACACCACTTTCGCGCTGCCCGCCGTGCCGGGCGCGCCGGGGTTGCGGCGGCTCGACATTCCGGCGCCCACCAGCGCCCGGCAGGTGCAGTTCACGTTCACGGAACTCGCGCCGGGTTTTGCCTACGACGTGCAGCGCGACACCACCACGGCAGCGGGAGCCTGGAAAACCGTGTCCACCTTCACCGCCGCCACCGCCACGCAGGACTTCACCCTGCCCCGCGCCGACCTCCGCCAGCCGCACCGCTATCGGCTGCGGCTGCGCAACGGCACCTGCACGAGTGCCGCGCCGGGGCCGGTGCTGCTTTCCGCCGAAGCCGACGCCGTACCGCTCGCCCTCACCACCGGCAACAAGCGGTTCGACCTACGCTGGCAAACGCTGCTGACGCCCGCGCCCGCCGTCCGGGCCTGGGAAGTGCGCCGCAACGGCCGGCGGATCGCCACATTGCCCGCCGCCGCCCGCGCCTACACCGACCCGGACGTGGCTTGCACTCGCCGCTATTGCTACGAAGTGGTAGCCCTGACGCCGCTGGCGGGCACCGACACGCTTCGCGCCGCCTCCGCCGATTCGTGCGGCGTCGGCACGTCCACGTTGGTGCCCGGCACGGCCACCATCCGCGTTTCCTTCGATCTGGCGAACCACCTGGTGCTGCGCGCCACCGTACCGCCCACGGATGCCGCGAGTACGTTTGAATTTTTCGAGCAGCCAGCGGGCGGCACATTTGCGGCCGTCGGCTCGTCGCCCACCGCCGCTTTCAGCCTGCCCACCCCGGACACGGCACGGGTACGGGGCGCCTGCTACCGGGTGGCCTTCACCGACTCGTGCGCCAACCGCGCGGCGCCCTCGGCGGCGGCTTGTCCCGTCGTGCTGCGCGTCCGGCGCACGGCCGACCGCAGTGCCGCCGTGCTGGACTGGACGCCCTACGTCGGGTTCGGCCCCAATACCACCTACCACGTGCAATTGCTGGAGGAGACCGACAACTCGGTGCT
The DNA here is from genome assembly GCA_031426455.1 of Hymenobacteraceae bacterium. Classification (GTDB taxonomy): domain Bacteria; phylum Bacteroidota; class Bacteroidia; order Cytophagales; family Hymenobacteraceae; genus JANNMJ01. The sequence continues at coordinate 28,086 of JANPLI010000125.1, forward strand.
GCGCGAAATTCCGGTCGATCAGCTCCTGACGTATTCTGACGACCTGACGCGCAACGACCGTCAGATTCGCCGCTACCGCATCCGCGCCCAAAACGACCGCCCCGGCGAACCGCCCGGTGATACGGCCCGCACGTCGTTCTCCAACTTCGTGGACCTGACGGACGAGCCGCTCATCCGCTTCCCCACCGCCTTCACCCCGAACGACGACGCGCTGAACGACACCTTCGGGCCAGTCGGGCGTTTCCGCCTCCGCGAAGTGGCGTTCCGCATTTACGACCGCTGGGGCCGTCAGGTCTTCGGCTCCACCGAAACCGGCGCCGTCTGGGACGGCAAGGTGGGCGGCACCCTCGTCACGCCCGGCGTCTATGTGTACCGTTTCAGCGGCACGGACGTCACCGGAAAAAACATCGAACAGCGCGGCACCGTGACCGTGTTGCGGTGAGGCCACCTGGGGGGTTGAGGGGCGAAAGTTCTACCTTTGCCGCTATGTTCGACCTAATGGGAATGATGGGTAAGATGAAGGACTTCCAGGCCAAGATGCAGGAAGCCCAGGAAGAATTAGCCGCCCTGACCGCTACCGGCGAGGCCGGCGGCGGGCTGGTCCGGGCCACGGCCAACGGCAAGCAGCAGGTGCTCACGATTGAAGTCGATGAGTCGCTCTTCGCGTCGCCCGACGACCGCGCGATGGTCACCGACCTGACCGTCGCCGCCGTCAATGCAGCCCTGAAAGCCGCCGCCGAGAAGGGCCGCGACCATATCAAAGCCAAAACCAGCGGCCTGCTGCCCAATATACCGGGAATGGATCTGGGGCAGTTTGGGCTGTAGTTTTTGGTTGGTCGTTTTGGGTTTTTAATTACTCGTTTTTCGCGCCATTTCGCGTTCCGCCCGTTGACGACGAACCATAAACCACAAACCCAAAACCAACAACCCTCCACCGCCGTCGTACTCCTCAACTGGAACGGCGCCGCTTGGCTGCGCCAGTTCCTGCCGGGCGTGGTAGCGCACTCGCCGGAGGCCACCATCATCGTCGTCGATAATGCCTCCACTGATGATTCGGCAGCCCTTCTGCGGGCAGAATTCCCGACGGTGGAAGTGATCGTCCACCCCGAAAACCTGGGTTTCTGCGACGGCTACAACCGCGCGCTGGCTCTGCTCGAAGGCCGTTTCGGCGCCTATCTGCTGCTGAACACCGACGTGGAGGTGACGCCCGGCTGGCTCCGGCCCCTGCTGGCGCGGCTGGAATCGACCCCCGACGCGGCAGCCGTACAGCCCAAAATCCGCGCTTTCGCCAACCAAACATCCTTCGAGTACGCGGGCGCGGCGGGCGGGCTGATCGATGCCTACGGCTACCCGTTCTGCCGGGGGCGGGTCTTCGACAGCCTGGAAAAAGACGCCGGACAGTACGACGAGGCCCGGCCCGTCTTCTGGGCGACTGGCGCCTGTATGCTGGTTCGCGCTGCTGCGTGGCACGCCTTGGGCGGGCTGGAAAGCCGCTTTTTCGCCCACATGGAGGAAATCGACTTCTGCTGGCGCGCGCACCTGGCGGGCTGGACGGTATGGGCCGAACCGGCCAGCGTCGTGTACCACGTGGGCGGCGGCACGCTGCATAAGTCGAACCCACGCAAAACCTACCTCAACTTCCGCAACGGCCTGGCACTGCTGCTCAAAAACCTGCACCGATCCGAACTGGTGCCGGTAGTGGCCGGGCGTGTATTGCTCGACTGGCTGGCGGCGGCCCGCTGGCTGGTCAGCGGTGAATTCGGCGAAGTGCGCGCCGTGCTGCGCGCCCATTGGCACGTGCTCCGCGGGCTGAACTACTGGCGAGCGAAACGGCGGGGCAATCCGCCGAAGAAGAAGCTGACCGACTTACCGGGTGTCTATCGCGGCTCGTTGGTCTGGGCGTATTTCGCTTCGGGGAAAAAACGGACAGAAGAATTGATGAGATAGATTATCGCTGCCGCAGCAAACGATAGCTCAGGGTATCAATCACGTACATAGAAGGGATAGAGTCGTGGCCTGCTTCTAAAATAGCGTTGTACAGAAGGAGCGTATCGACACTCCATTTTGCAAAAAAATTATAATTTATTTTACTATTTTCAGAAGGCGCAAAATAGAGCGCTTCGCCTCCCACTGGCATCATAAAATCAGTCTGGGGCTCGTAGTAACTATTGCCCTTCACACCGATCAGCCTTCCATTTGATTCAAAAGTAATTACACCGGGATAATTAAGTGGAAGTAGTACACGGTAAGTACCTGCGTACAATTTTTGGCGCGCTAATGAAGTTATTGCACTAGTTTGATTATCTTGTTGGAAAGACCGAAAAAACCGATAGTATGCGGTTTCTTCTTTGATTTTGCCGTTCGGAGTGACGCACCGAAAGAACAGAGTAGTATCTCGGTAATTTACGCGGTAAGCTAGTTCCCAATGATTGCCTTTACCCGTCTCTTCGTCATACTCTCCCCGGCTGACTATTAATGATGCAGGCGTCAAGCCGCGCTTCGATAATAGCCAGAACTCATCGCCCTCATGATTATTGGCGCTTGAAAATACTTTTAAAGAATCGTGCTGAAGCTTGCTAAAATCAAGAAAAATCTCGGGAGTGCCCATCAATGCATCCCACGATTTTTCTGCTGAATGTGTACGCTCCAGATCGCGCTCGTAGCGTTTACTCACCCATATCCCCTGAATGAGTGGCCTAAACTCCTTTAATAATGCGTTTGGTTGGTCAACGCCTAAAGTCGGCGGAGTGGTTGCGGGCACCGACGCTCTAATTGTCTGGTCCGATTTGGAGTCAGTCTGACAAGACACCAGCAGACTGAACACTATTACAAAGGGCAGGAAGATAATTCGCTGGCGCACGTTTCTAAATGTCACTCCCAAAACTACCCCTCCCAGATGCTCAACCGCTCACGGCGCAAGGCCCGGCGCATATTCAGCCAAAAGGCCAGCACCAGATAGACCAGAATCGGCGAGCCAGCCGTCAGAAACGAGACGTAGATAAACGAGAGGCGGACCGAGCGCGTAGCTAGCCCCAACCGCTCGCCAATCGTGGCACAGACCCCAAAGGCCCGGGTTTCGACGAAGTACTTGAGCTTGTTCATTGGGCGGAAAGTAAACGGGGAAAAGGCGCGGCTGCGGGCTAAGTTACGGCGTAATTTTGCCGATACGCAAATCCACCGGGGGCGGGTTGTAGTATCACCCACCGTTCGGCAGCAAGCCGAGGCTGATGCCCCAACCCGTTATCGGACAATGGGGTGCTTTTCCCGGCCCAGCCGGCTGATGATGACCAAACTGCTGAAACTGTTCGTTTTCGCCGCATTTGCGGGCCTACCCATGACCGCCTGCACGCCTTACGGCGCCGTGCTGCGCGCCGCCCGGACGCAAACCATCACCACCGAACCGTCCGTGCTGGAAGCCAACGGCGACCTGGTGCCGTTCGTGGTGAAGACGCGGGTACCCGCGAAAATCCTGAAATGGGAGAACAAGCTGACCTACAAGCTTGAAATTGCCTATCGCTACGACGAAGGCCGCGCCCAGGTAGCCCGCCTCGATAAGCCCCAGACGGAATACGTAGGCGGAATGAGCTTCACTTTCGGCGATTACGCGCCGGATTCCGCCGACCGCCGCTGGCTAGTGGCCCGCAAAGCGTTCTCACTACCCTTCGCCGACCGTAAAAACCCCGGCCACGTGGTGGCGCGCGGCTTCGTGACCGAGAATGGTAAGGACGGCCGTCGTTTCCGCCGGGACGTGTCGAAATACACCGTCGTTTCACCCGGCATCATCACCACCAACCGCCTGGTTATCAGTCGTCCGCGCCTCGATTTCACGCCGGAAACGTACGTCCCGGAGCGCGACTCCGGGCTGGCCGAACTGCCGATCTACTTCCCCGCCGGCGACCTCAATTTCGATTTTGGCTTCGGCA
>JANPLI010000126.1:0-27839 GCA_031426455.1 Hymenobacteraceae bacterium
CCGACGCGCGCGGCCCTTCGGGGGGTTTGCTGAACTCGCGGGGCGTTTCCCTTTGCGGGGATGCCCCCGTCGTGTTTTCGGGCATCCGGTGATGCCTGAGCGATCAGCTACGAGCTACGAACAGCAAACTCCAATCTGCAAGCCAATTCGCTCAGGAATTACGCAAACGGCCATCTGGTTCGGTCTTTTTGACAGGACTTACGCAATACCAGCGGGTAGTCCCTACGGGACCACAAATCGCGCAAAAAACACGTGTTTCTACCGGAAGATGGTCCCTACGGGACCGCCTTTCTGGCCTTTTGAGTGCGTTTTTGTACACATGCGTAAGTCCTATTTGATTCAAAAACGGGCTTGGCGCTGCGCAACTCCGCGTAAAACTCCGCGAAACTCTGCGCGAAACTGTTCTAAGTGGTCGGCCGCAAATTACGCGGCCTTTTGGGATCAACGACATATTGCCGAGCGAACCATAAAATGGCTCGCAGGGTACGCGGAGTTTCACAGAGGCCCAATCCAAGCTGACCTTCCCCTCAAACCCGCATATCGTCTGTTGGTAAAAATGCTGGCTAACTTCTGGCTGACCACTTAAAGAACATCTGTTGCGTAAGTCCTGTCGCTGATAAGCAAGCAAAAGCGCTGGCTCGAATGCTGGCTGACGGTTGGCCGGACGTCTGATCTGCCTGTTACGAGAACCGCCCGGCCCGCATCACTGCGAACCGGGCGGTTCTGGTTTCAAATGGTCAGAAGCACTTACTCCTTACCCTCGTCGGCTTTCGGCGCTTCGGGCAGCTCATCGGCCCGTAGCTCCGGCGTGTTGCCGGAGGCGTAGGACGAGAACGTCAGCTCCTCCTTGCCTTCTTCATAATCGGCCTTGATCACGTCGCCCTGCGCGAGCTGCGCTTTCAGGATTTCCTCGGCTATCGGGTCTTCGAGGTACTTCTGAATGGCCCGGTTCAGCGGGCGGGCGCCGTATTTGGGGTCGTAGCCTTTCTCGGCCACGAAGTCCTTGGCGCTGTCCGACAGCTCGATGGTAAAGCCCAGCGCCTTGATGCGGCCGCGGAGTTTATTGAGCGACAGCTCGATGATCTGGTGAATGTGCTCCTTCTGCAACGACGAGAACACGATCACGTCGTCCAGACGGTTCAGGAACTCCGGCGAGAAGGTCTTGCGCAGTGCGTTTTGAATCGTGGCCTTCATCGTCTCATCGGCCGAATCCTGGCGGGTGCGGGAGGCGAAGCCGATGCCGGCGCCGAAGTCCTGCAAATCGCGGGCGCCGATGTTGGAGGTCATAATGATGATGGTATTGCGGAAGTCCACCTTCCGGCCTAGTCCATCGGTCAGAATGCCTTCATCCAGCACCTGAAGCAGCAGGTTGTACACATCCGGGTGGGCCTTTTCGATCTCGTCGAGCAGCACCACCGAATACGGCTTGCGGCGGATTTTCTCCGTCAACTGACCGCCTTCTTCGTAACCCACGTAGCCGGGAGGGGCACCGACGAGCCGCGACACGGAGAACTTCTCCATATACTCGCTCATATCGACCCGCACCAGCGCATCCTCTTTATCAAAGAGATACGTCGCCAACACTTTTGCCAGCTCGGTTTTGCCGACGCCCGTGGGCCCGAGAAACACGAACGAGCCAATCGGCTTCTTGGGGTCTTTGAGGCCCACACGCGTCCGCTGAATCGCCTTCACCAGTTTGGTAATGGCGGGTTCCTGGCCGATGACCTTGCCTTTCAGCTCGTCGCCCATCGTCAGGAGCTTGGCGCTCTCGTTCTGGGCCACGCGCTGCACGGGGATGCCGGTCATCATCGCGATCACCTCGGCGACGTTTTCCTCCCGCACCGTGTAGCGCTTTTTCTTCGTCTCGTCTTCCCACGCCTTTTTGGCGGTTTCGAGCTGCTCGATCAGCTTTTTCTCGCGGTCGCGGAGCTGGGCGGCTTCCTCGTACTTCTGGCTCTTGACGACACGGTTTTTCTCGCCTTTGATATTCTCGATGGCTTCTTCGAGCGTCAGAATCTCTTCGGGCACTATGATATTGTTGATGTGGACGCGCGCACCGGCTTCGTCCAGAATATCGATGGCTTTGTCGGGCAGGAAACGGTCCGACATATACCGATCCGAGAGCTTCACGCACGCCTCGATGGCTTTATCGGTGTACAGGACGTGGTGGTGGTCCTGATACTTGTCCTTGATATTGTTCAGGATCTCGATAGTCTCGTCGGGCGTCGTGGGGTCCACCATCACCATCTGGAAGCGGCGGGCCAGGGCCCCGTCCTTCTCGATGTATTGACGATACTCGTCCAGCGTCGTGGCGCCGATGCACTGAATCTCGCCGCGCGCCAGGGCGGGCTTAAACATATTCGAGGCATCCAGCGAACCCGACGCCCCGCCAGCGCCCACGATGGTGTGCAGCTCGTCGATGAACAGGATCACGTCCGGCGATTTCTCCAGCTCGTTCATCACGGCCTTCATCCGCTCTTCGAACTGGCCCCGGTACTTGGTGCCGGCCACGAGCGACGCTAGGTCGAGCGTCACGACGCGCTTGTTGAACAGCACCCGGCTCACCTTTTTCTGCACGATGCGCAGCGCCAAGCCTTCAGCAATGGCCGTCTTGCCGACGCCCGGCTCGCCGATCAGAATCGGGTTGTTTTTCTTGCGGCGGCTCAGAATCTGGGCCACGCGCTCGATTTCCTTCTCGCGGCCCACGATGGGGTCGAGTTTGTCGTCTTCGGCGAGCTTGGTGAGGTCGCGGCCGAAATTGTCGAGCACCGGCGTGCGCGACTTATCGCCGGGCTTTTTGGCACCCGTTGCGCCAGCACCAGAGCCGCCCTTGCCGAAGAGTTTATCGTCGTCGTCGTCCGTGTCCGAGGCCTGGGCCGTCGGCACCGGGCCGGTCTGGCCGGAGGCGTGGTAATCGAGCGAGTCGCGCACGGCTTCGTAGTTGATGTTGAAACGCGAGAGCGTTTGGGAGGAAATATTGTCCTCGTCGCGCAGGATCGAGAGCAGCAGGTGTTCGGTACCAATCACCTCGGATTTGAAAATCTTGGCTTCGAGGTACGTGATTTTCAGTACCTTTTCCGTCTGTTTGGTCAGCGGAACCGAGCCAGTGATACTGGTGCCGGGGGTGGCGGTGTTGCGGGTGGCTTGTTCGAGCGCGTATTTCAGCTCATCGAGCGAGACGCCGAGCTTGCGCAGCAGGGCCAGGGCCGTGCCTTCGCCCTCACGAATCATCCCCAGGACGAGGTGTTCGGTGCCGATGTAGTCGTGGCCGAGGCGAATCGCTTCCTCACGGGACAGCGAGATGACCTCTTTCACGCGATTAGAGAATTTGGCTTCCATTCGGTCGGGAAATCGAGAAGTAGACACTGGGAAAATGGGGCGAAGTGATAGGCCAGTGAAAAGACGGGTGAAGATAACCCGGCGATACGCGGATGGCCCCACAAAGGGCCAGGTAAAGCCGGAAAAAGCGCATCGCCGCCAAAAAACGGGTAATGGAAGCGACCAAATAGCTCAGGCAGCGGGCGCGGACGGCGGCGCGGCGGTGGCGCGTAGAAACGCGCTGGTGCCGGGGCCGAGGGCAAAGAGAACGTCCAGAATACTCAGCCCGGAAACAAAGCCTGCGCCAAAGGCCTGCGGGTAGGGCGACACCCGCATTCTGTCAGGTGGGGCGTCAGGTTGGTAAAAATGGCGTCGGTCCAGCACTTCGAGGGTCGTATAACCCGCTTGCCACGAATTCGTTTCCGCCACTGGTAGCGCGGGGGCCAGCCAGCCGAGCAAGAGCTGCAAAATCTGCCGGTTGAGCGCGTAGAGCGTGGGCGGCGCCGTCCGGAGCAGGGCCAGCAGCGGGTCGGCGTAATACAGAAAATACGGCGTCCGGTTGTAGGCCGATTGCAGCGTCCGGCAGTGGGGCCGCGCCCAGTCGTGCGAGGTATCGATCAGAATTTCATCAGCGCGCTGCTTGTGCTGCGAGGCGCCGCCGCGCACGGGCACCGTGAGCGGTTTCGGCCCCTGGGCCGTCAGAATCAGCGCCCGGTTGCGGAAGGTCTGCTTCTGATAATGCTCGTGGCGCTCCAGCAGCACCCCGCCGGGCGCGGTGAGGGCCGCGGCAAACCACGCGGCAGGCGGGCAGAAGTGGAGTTCGGTGAGGAGGGGCACGGGAAAGAGCGCAAAATGCCTGGCCAAAGCGGGCGTTATTTACTTTTCAGGGTCGAAAGGTAAATAACTTGGTGGCTTGTTTACCTTTGGCAGACGCCAGCACGACCTTAATTATGCGACTTGAAGACTTCCGGGCCGGTCACTACGAGAAAGGCGCGGGCTACCGTTACTTCGTGCCCACCCCCATCAATCAGGAATGGATATGGGAAACGGCTTCGCTGAATGCGCTGCTCGAACGGGCGGCGGTGAAGCTGGGCGAGCTGAACTCCTACGCTCGCCTGGTGCCGAATATCGACCTCTTCATCCAGCTCCACGTCACGAAGGAAGCGGTGGTGTCGAGCCGGATCGAGGGGACGCAAACCAACCTCGGCGAAGCGTTGCTGCCCAAAGGCGAAGTGCAGCCCGAGCGCCGCGACGACTGGCAGGAGGTGAACAACTACATCCGGGCGATGAACGAAGCCATCGAGGAGCTACGCACTCTGCCCATTTCCTCGCGGCTGCTTCGCCAGACGCACCTGACGCTGCTCAGCAGCGGGCGTGGCGAATTCAAGCAGCCGGGCGAGTTTCGGCGCAGCCAGAACTGGATCGGAGGGAACAGCCTGGCCGATGCCGCTTTCATTCCGCCTCACGATCAACTGGTGGCCGAGCTGATGGGCGACCTGGAAAATTTCCTGCACAACGACGACATCAACGTGCCAGCCCTGATCCGCATCGGAATGGCGCATTACCAGTTCGAAACCATTCACCCCTTTCTCGACGGTAACGGCCGCATTGGCCGGCTGCTTATTACGCTCTACTTGGTCAGCGAACGGATTCTCGACAAGCCGCTGCTTTACCTCTCGGCCTATTTCGAGCAGAATAAAACGCTCTACTATGACAACCTGACCGCCGTGCGTCAGAAGAGCGATCTGGTGCAGTGGCTCAAATATTTTTTGGTGGGAATCGAGCAAACCGCCACGCAGGCGGTGGCAGCCCTTTCCCAGGTGCTGGCGCTGAAACTGGAAATGGAACAACGGATTCACGCCACCTTCGGCCGCCGGGCACCCTCAGCTTTGCGGTTGCTGCCGGCAATGTTTCAGACCCCTGCCCTGACGGTAGAAGCTGCCGCGGCGGCGGCTGGCGTCAGTTGGCGCGTGGCCAACGAGGTAGTGGGGCAGTTGCAGGAAGTCGGGTACCTGACGGAAATCACCGGCCAAAGCCGCAACCGCATCTTTCTGTTCGAGCCTTACCTGAAAGTGTTTGGGAATGGCTGAAGCCCTTCCCGAGCCGTCAGAGTCACTGTCCAGTTGCGGAAGGCTGTTGCTGCTGCTGCTCGCAGCGTCCAGCGCAGTACCCTGAAAAGCGGACAGGTTTCACGCGAAAGCAACCGGAATAGGATCGGGTGCAACGGCGGGCCCCCTAAAACCGAAAATTGTACGTCACGGCCGGAATCAGCGGAAACAGCGAGACCTGTTTCGGAATGGGCTGACTAAGCTGGCTGACGCCGGTGCCGGATTCCACTTCACTGCGTTCAAAATCGTAGTAGATAAAGTACGCGTTGCGCCGGTTGTAGGCGTTGTAGATGCTGAAAGTCAGGTCGCTTTCGCCGTGGCGGGGGCGCATCTTCAGTACTAGTCCGAGGTCGAGGCGGTGGTAGGGAATCAGCCGGTACTGGTTGCGGTCGGGGTAGATGGGCACGAAGGTTTGCCCGCCCGTGAGGTCCTGCAACACGAACCGCCCGCTGGGCAGCGTGGTGGGGTTGCCGGTGGTGTACACGAACGCCGCCGTGAGCTGCACCCGCCGCGAAACCTGTTGCAGCAGCACCGCCGTGACACTGTGGCGGCGGTCGTAGGTGGTCGGAAACCACTTGCCGCCGTTGATGATCTCGCCCCGGCTGCGGTCGTTGAACTGCCGCTCGGCCCGCGCCAGTGTGTAGCCGATCCAGCCCGTGGTGGGGCCTTGCTTCTTCTCCAGGTAGAACTCGGAGCCGTAGGCGCGGCCCTTGCCGAACAGGAATTCCTCGTCCAGCTTGGCGTTCACGAAAAGCTGGGCGCCGTCGCGGAAGTCCACTACGTTCGCCATTGCCTTGTAATACACTTCCTGCGTGAAGAGCAGTTTACCGCCCGCAAACAGGTAGCTCACGCCGGCCGCGCCCTGCTGGGCGCGCTGCGGCTTCACGGTGGTGTTCGAGGGGTACCAGATATCGGTCGGCAGCGAGGCGCCGGAGTTCGTCACCAGGTGCACGTACTGCTGCATCCGGGTGTAAGACACCTTCAGGCTCAGGTTGTCGGTCAGCGAGTAGCGCGCGGCCAGGCGCGGCTCCGGCGCGGCGTAGGCCTGCGAGCCGTTCACGAAGGCCGACGCCCGCAGGCCGTAGGAAACCATCAGGCGCGGCGTCAGGGTCCAGTCGTCCTGGGCGTAGAGGCCGTATTCGGTGCCGTAGTAGGTGATGTCGGCGCCGAAGGCGACAGTCCCATCGTCGGAGCCGGCTTTCAGGCGCCCCACCCCGAAACGGTGGCCGGTAGCACTGACGCCCACCTGCACGGCGTGGCTCGAATCGGGCGTCCAGAGCAGATCCGAGCGCAGGTTGAGGTCGTTGATGCGCGAGGAGAGGCCGAAGGAAAAGTCGCGGAAGCGGTTCGTGATCTCGTAGCGGTAGTTCGACGACGCGGCCGTCGTCACCAGTGTCAGCTTCGGGCTGAAGGTGTGCGCCCAGCGGGCCGTGCCCACGGTATTGCCCCAGGTGAAGGCAAAGTCGAAACCGTTCGGCGACTTGAACCCGAACACGTCGCGGCCCAGGTAGCCGGTCACGGTCAGCCGGTCGCGGTCGCTCAGGGTCCAGGCCAGCTTGGCGTTGAAGTCCTGGAAATAGTAGTCCGGGATAGGGTCGTAGTTGGCCTTGCCCTCGTTGCGCTTGTTCAGGGCGCGGGTGAAGATATCGAAATACGTGCGCCGGCCCGACAGCGTGATCGTGCCCGGTGCGCGCCGCGGGCGGGCGGCGCGTTCCGTCGAATCCAGCCCCCGCAGCCGCTGCATCAGCGGCGCCAGGCGGGGGAGGGGGCCTTCCAGCGTCAGGCGCGACGAAATCAGCCCGATGCCGCCGGACGCGTGCCAGCGGTCCGAGGTGCCGTCGCGGCTCGTCACGTCCACTACGGAACTCAAGCGCCCGCCGAACTGCGCCGGAAAGCCACCCTTGTAAAGATCGACCTTCGAGATGGCGTCGGAGTTGAACACCGAAAACAGCCCGAATAAATGCTGCGGGTTATAGACGGTGGCGCCGTCGAGCAGCACCAGGTTCTGGTCGTTGGAGCCGCCCCGTACGAACAGGCCCGTGGTGCCCTCGCCGCCGTTCTGCACGCCCGGCTTGAGTTGCAGCACCTTGATGATATCGACCTCGCCGAACAGCGCCGGCAGCAGCTTGGCCTCGGCCATCGTCACGCGCTCGACGCCCATCTGGGTCGATTTCAGCTTGTCGCCCAGCGTCGGTCCGGTGCTGCCTTCCACCGTGGCCTCGCGCAGCTCGGTGGCCGCCGATTCCAGACGCCCGTCGAAGCGGGCATCGGCCGAAGTCAGGTTCACCCGCTGGCTCAGAGTTTTGAACCCCAGAAACGTGACCTGCACCGTGTGCTTGCCGGCGGGTAGCGTCAGGGCAAAAGCGCCGTCGGCATCGGTCGCGGTACCCTTCTGAAACTCCGGCACGGCCACCGTGGCGCCCACGAGCGGCTCCTGCGTCCGGGCATCGCGGATCGTGCCGCGCACCGTATGAAAAACCGCTGGGGGCCGCACCAGCGGCGTTTGTGCCCGCGCCAGCCGGGCACCCGGCCAGCCACTGGCAGCAACCAACGAAACCGAAAACACCAGTAGCCGACGACGGCCTGAAGCAGAAAACACCATTCAAAACAGGGTCAGGAGGGAAGCGCGCCCGCAAAGGTCGGCTCCGGTCAACCACGGCCGCACGCAGAAGGTGCACGCGAGCGGGGGTGGCGGCGTTTTGTACCTTATTTTCGATTTTTCAAAAAATAGGGTACAAAATGGACGCAGCCTCACTTCTTCTGCTCGCGCGCGTTTGCGCAAGTCGCGCGAATCGGAGTTGCAGGTAGGCGTAATTTCGTTTCGGCGAAACGAGGACGTTGCGAACGCCCGAACGTATCTTCAAACAGCCTGTTGACGGCCCTATGAAGTACACCATCGAAATCCCCGACGAAGACGCCGATTTCGTTCTACAAGTGATTCGCCGCCTGTCATCGGCGATCAAGCTGACCCCCAGCAAAAGCGCCCGCGCTGCGAAGCCGCAGGATGAAACCGAGTATTTGCTGAGTACCCCCGCCAACGCGGCGCGGTTGCTGGAATCCATCGCGGAGTTGGAGCGGGGCGAGGGGCATCCCATCACGCTCGGCTGATGGATATCATCTTCTCAACCCGCGCCTGGGAAGAGTACGGGTACTGGCAGGAACACGACCTGGCCATCGTCAGAAAAATCAACCGGCTCATTCAGGAATGCACCCGGAAGCCCTTCCCCGGCACGGGCAAGCCAGAACCGCTGAAAGTCAACCTGAGCGGCTATTGGTCGCGGCGAATCACCGGCGAGCACCGCTTGGTGTACAAAGTGGTCGGTAACGAGCTGCGGATTGCGCAGTGCCGCTCGCATTACTAGCAAACCCCGGGTCTCGACTCGCGCGCGTTTGCTCAAAACGTGCGGCCGGCTTTGCGGCCGCTATTTGTGTGTACCGGCTATCGTAGTTTCGTTTCTGCGAAACGAGCGCGTTGTAAACGTGCCTGCCAGTTCCGCACGCGTTACGAATGCGCGTGAACGGGTGAGTGAGATTATGGTTTAAATTTTTTTTATGCTGCTCATTCTGTCCGTTTTGTTTTTTTTGGTGGTTTTTTTATGTGCCGTAATTTTTTTGTTTAAATTGTTTAAAGGCACAACTTATGGTCTTCCTGTACAAACGTGGTTGTTGGTCTTTGCTGCAGAGATTCTCGTGCTTTTTTGTGTGCCCAAAGGTATACACCTGTTTGGGTTAACTGGCGTGTTTTTGCATGGTGGTTATTATTATCTTATTTCATTTACCGCTGGTTTGGCAGAAACTATTGCTGGTGTGATACTGGGAAAAAGACCTGAAGAATTAAAACTTCTATTGGTTCCATTGGTGCCTGCAATAATTGTCCTGCTTTTTACTTTCCGTCGTCCGTCGCCCCCAGCCAATTAATTAATTCTCGCCCTGATACAGCACAGGGTCACCCAAACAGCGAGCCTCGCCACCTCACCCGGCGCGCGCCAGCCTCAACCCAAGCCAGGCAACACTTGCTGCAAGCGTGTAATTGCCCAGGAAGGTATTGCGCGGCGGAAGGTGACAGCGCTGCCGCCACAATCATAAATCCTACCCTCACCCCCCGCCAAAACGCCAACGTCCCGCCCGGAATCTTGCTGATTCCGGGCGGGACGTTGGCGTTGAATACCTGGGCTTGCTTACCGCACCACCACGCGGTGGCTCCGGCTGCCGGCGCGCACCACGTAGAGGCCGGCGGGCAGGCCGCGCAGGTCGAGCACGGTCAGCGCATCGGGGGTAGCGACGCGGCGCACTTCGCGGCCCAGCGCATCGGTCAGGGTCAGGGGGGTAGCGGCCGGGCTTACCACGGTCAGCTCTTCGGTGGCGGGGTTGGGGTACACGTCGAGGCGGGCCGTGGGCGCGGTCAGCGGCTGCGGTGCGGCCGTGGGGCCGACGTTGGCCGTGATGGGCACCACGACGCCATTGTTGGGCGCCGGGAAGGTGGACACCAGCGTCAGGGTACCCGTGATCGGGCCGGTGACGGTGCCGGGGTCGAGGCGCACGTTCAGGGTCACGGCGTCGCCGGGGGCTACGGTGCCGGTGGTGGGCGTCACGCTCAGGGTCACGCCAGCGATGGCAGTGGCTGCCACGGCCGACGTCAGATTCAGCGGCTGGGTGCTGGAATTGACCAACACGTAGCTGTAGGTCTGGGCCTGAGTGATGGTGCCGAAGGCGATATCAGCATTCGAGCGGTACACGGCCACGGAATCCGGGGCGACCGACGGGTTGCCGACGAAGTTCGAGATGCGGTCAACTAGTTGCGGGTAGTCCACGAACGGGTTGCGGTTGCCCTGGGCGGTCTGCACGTCGTCGTTGCGCTTGCGGTCCACGGCGGTCACCGGAAACTGCTTGCTCCAGCGGCGCAGCGTGTTTTGCTGCGGGTTGAAGAAGCCGGTGTAGTTCTGGTAGCGGGTCACGAAGTACATCATCGCCCGCGCCGTGCGGCCTTTCTGCGGGTCGCGCGGCTCGTAGAAGTTATTGGCTCCCAGGTGCGACGGCGTATTGATGGCGTCGTTGCGGTAAGGCGTCGTAGCCACGCCGAAGGGATAGCTGCTGCGGGAGTTGTTGGCGTCGTTGTCGGTCGGGAACAGATGGTGAATATCGCTCACCATCGGGCTGGCCGAGCCGAACTGGCTCTGCGGCCAGGTATGCTCCGTGTTGAAATTCCGGCTCTGCGCCTGCGAGCGTGAAGAGAAGCCCGTAATGACGCGCGCCGTGTAGATGCATTCCAGGGTATTGGTGCTGGCGCCCTGGCCATTGACGCGCTGGTTGTCGATCACCATAAACATCCGGTCGCGGCCGGTGTCGTAGCCCAGCGCGTTGTGGCCGGTGGTGGTAATTGTTTTCAGCGCGCCCATCAGCGCCTGCTGGCTCAGGTTCTGCGTGGCGTTGTAGTAGGCTTTGCTGTACGCGCCCTGGCCCCGCAGATCGATGCTGACAGCGCCATTACGGTTCGTCTCGAACACCAGTTCGGCGTTGTGCGCCACGTTGTGCAGCGGCGAAAAGGTGACCGTCACGGCCTGCGTTCCGCCGGCCGGGATCGTGAACGCGGCGGGTGTGGCCGTGAACGCCGGCTGCCCATAAAACGCGAACGTATGCGCCTGTACGGCCACGGGTTCAGCCGTGGGGTTCGTCAGGGTCAGGGTCCGGCCCTGCGGCGCGGTTTCGGTGGCGGTTCCGAAATTCAACTGGCTGTTATCGACCGTGATGGTCTGAGCCAGTACGGGATTGGTGGCAAGCGCAAAACCGGAAAGGCTCAGCGCGGCGGTGAGGCGGAAGAGGTGCTTCATAAGGTAGTAACAAAGATACGGCCCGCCATTGGGGGACTGAGTGACTGAGTAGGACTGAGTGACTGAGTGATTATGCACAACCAGGTTTAATTATTCGGTGCACTCAGTCGCTCAGTCACTCAGTCGCTCAGTCAAAAAAGTCACTTAGTCACTCAGTCACTCAGTCGCTCCGTCACTCAGTAGCTTTGCCCCGTGCTGCCTTCCACTCCGCTGACTGCCCTTTCGCCGCTTGACGGCCGCTACCACGCCACCGGCGCCGTGCTGGCGCCTTATTTCTCGGAATTTGGGCTGATTCGGTACCGGGTGCGGGTGGAGGTGGAATACTTCATCGCGCTCTGCGGCCTGGAACTGCCCCAGCTGGCCGGAGTACCGGCCAGTGCCTTCCCGGCGCTGCGCCGCCTGTGGATCGATTTCACGCTGGCCGACGCCGAACGTATCAAAGCATTGGAAGCCAACACGAACCACGACGTGAAGGCCGTGGAATACTGGCTCAAGGAGCGTTTCGCTGCGCTGGGCCTGGGCGCGGTGAGCGAGTTCATCCACTTCGGGCTGACGTCGCAGGACATCAACAACACCGCCATTCCGCTAGCCCTGCGCGAGTGCCTGACCGCCGACCTGCTGCCCGCCTACGAAACCCTGGCCGGCACCCTCGCCACCCTCGCCGACCCCTGGCGCGATACGCCGATGCTGGCCCGCACCCACGGCCAGCCGGCCTCGCCCACGCGCCTGGGCAAGGAGTTGCTGGTCTTCGTCGAGCGCCTCAACGGCCAGCTCAACCTACTCCGGGAACTGCCCCACGTAGCAAAGTTCGGCGGCGCCACCGGCGGCTTCAATGCCCACCACGCCGCCTACCCAGCCATCGACTGGCCCGAATTTGCCGATGCGTTCGTAGCCGACCTGGGTTTGCTGCGGGCTTACTACACCACGCAAATCGAAGCCTACGACCACCTGGCTGCTCTCTGCGACAACCTGCGCCGGTTGAACACGATTCTGCTCGACTTCGCCCGCGACATCTGGCAGTATATCTCGCTCGGCTACTTCGGGCAGCAGCTGAAGGAAGGCGAGGTTGGTTCGTCGGCGATGCCGCACAAGGTCAACCCGATTGACTTCGAAAACGCCGAAGGCAATCTCGGCCTGGCGAACGCGCTGTTCGACCACTTCGCCAACAAGCTGCCCGTTTCGCGCCTCCAGCGCGACCTGACCGATTCCACGGTGCTGCGCAACCTGGGCATTCCGCTGGGCCATTCGCTGCTGGCCATCAGCTCTTTGCAGCGCGGCCTGAGCAAGCTTCATCTTAACGAAACCGTGCTGCGCGCCGATCTGGAAGCCAACTGGGCGGTCGTCGCCGAAGGCATCCAGACCATTCTGCGCCGCGAAGGCTATCCGCAGCCCTACGAAGCCCTCAAAGCATTGACCCGCACTGGCGAAAGCATTTCCGAAACCACCTTCCGGCAGTTCATTGCCGGGCTGGAGGTCAGCGCCAGCGTCAAAGCCGAGTTGGGTGCGCTTTCCCCATTCACCTACACCGGAATGGTGCGATAGTTAATGAGGAATGAAGAATGAGGAATAAAGAATGGCACAGCCGCCGGCCTCATTCCCAATTCCTCACTCCTTATTCCTCATTCCTCATTCCCAATTCCTCATTGGAAATTCTCCACCCCGACTGCCGCCATTTTCGCGGCGACCTGCCCTGCGCCCCGCATAAAGCCTACGGCTATCATTGTAACGGCTGCCCCGCCTACGCGCCCACTGATACGCGCCTGCTGATCATCAAGCTCGGCGCCATCGGCGACGTGATCCGGACCACGCCATTACTGCGCCGCCTGCGCCGCGAGTATCCGCAGGGCCATATCACCTGGCTGACGCTCACGCCTGCTATTCTGCCAGCGGGCGAAATCGATCTGGTGCTGGGCTGGTCGCCGGCGTCGCTGTTGTTCGTGCAGCAGGCCGGGTTCGACGTGGTGTTCAACCTCGACAAGGACCGCGAAGCCTGCGCGCTGCTGCAAAGCCTGCCGGCGCCCCACAAATTCGGCTACACGCTGTTTCAGGGCAAGCCCTGGCCCGTGAACGCGCTCGCCGACCACAAGTATTACACGGGCCTGTTCGACGATATCAGTCAGGCCAATACGAAGCCTTACGTTCAGGAAATTTTTGAGCTGTGCGGCTACGACTTCCAGGGCGAGGAATACGTCTTCGATACCCACGCCGATAAGGGTTACACCTGGCCGCAACTGGCCGGGCACGTCGGCCCACGCATCGGCCTGAACACCGGTTGCGGCGACCGCTGGACCACGCGCCTCTGGAGCGACGAAAAATGGCTGGCCCTGATCAGCAGCCTGCAAGTCAGCGGTTATACGCCCGTGCTGCTCGGTGGCGAGGCCGAAGCCCCCCGCAACCAGCGCCTGCACCAGCAGACGGGCGCGCTTTATTTGGGCACGTTTCCGCTACCGCAGTTCATCAACCTGCTGTTTCAGATGGACGTCATCGTCACCCAGGTCACGATGGCAATGCACATCGGCATTGCCCTGCGCAAACCGCTGGTGCTGATGAACAATATCTTCAATCCCCACGAATTCGACCTCTACGGACGCGGCCAAATCGTGGCGCCCGACCGTACCTGCGTCTGTTATTTTCGGGGCACCTGCCGCCTCGGCACGAGTTGTATGGACGACCTGCCCGCCCCCAAAGTGTTGGCCGCCGTGCAGGCGACGGCCCCAGTTGCGGGGCTGCCCGATAACCACCCCGCCGATGGAATGGCCGGCGCGGCGTAAGCTTGCGGGGCCAAAGCGGTTCGGCGAACACCTTGTTACGACGTTTCCCCGCTTTCTTTCCTAACCCATGTTCCTCACCATTCTCGGCCTGATTCTACTGGCCGTCGGCTACAACCTCGGCCGGATGCCCGGTCCCGTCACACCGCTTTCGCGGGCCCGGCCACTATTTTTTCTGGGCGGCACGCTGCTGGTCGTCGTGGGTTTTCTCACGTCGGCCGTCCGGCAGATCGACTCCGGTGAAGTGGGCGTGCAGCGCCTTTTTGGGCAGGTGCAACCCACGGTACTGACGCCCGGTCTGCACGTCGTGAACCCACTTGTGGACGTGATCGGGTTCGATGTCAAGACCCAGAACTATACGATGTCGGCCCAGCACGATGAAGGCGAAAAGAGCGGCGACGATGCCATCCGCGTCCTGACCGCCGACGGGCTGGAGGTGGTCATCGACCTGACGGTGCTCTACCGCGTCATCCCCGAGCAGGCGCCACGGGTGTTGCAAACCATCGGTACCGACTATCAGGATCGCATCGTGCGGCCCATCGCCCGGACCCGCATTCGCGACAATGCCGTTTTCTACGACGCAGTGGCGCTTTTTTCCTCCCGCCGCGACGAGTTCCAGGCCCGTATCCTCAAAACCATCGAGGCCGATTTCAACAAGCGCGGCCTGCTGCTGGAGCAGTTGCTGATTCGCAATATCCAGCTCCCGGAGTCGGTGAAACAGACCATCGAGTCGAAAATCAACGCCGAGCAGGAGTCGCAGAAGATGCAGTTCGTGTTGACGAAGGAAAAGCAGGAGGCCGACCGTAAGCGCGTGGAAGCCCAAGGCATTGCCGACTACCAAAAAATCATCTCCGCCGAACTCACCGACAAGCAGTTGCGCTACGAGCAGATCAAGATGCAGCGCGAACTGGCGACCTCGCCCAACTCGAAAATCATCGTACTGGGCGACCCGAAGGGCGCGCAGTTACTGCTCGATGCCAAGTAAAATTTAGCCGGACGCGCTCTTCGCGCGAGCTTCCAGGCCCGTGCGAAGGGTCTTACTCCGCTACCACGCTGCTATCACGCACCACCACGAAAACCGCTTCGCGGGGACGCTTCATCAGGTAACGTTCGCGGGCGAATTTCTCCAGCAGGTCGGGGTTGTGCAGCAGGGCTTCGCGCTCCTTCTCCACTTCCCCGATTTTGCTTTTATAATAGTCACGCTCGGTTTCCAAATCAGCCAGTTTCCGCCGTCGGTCGATCTGCGACAGAATGTCGTTGGAATCGAAAAACGACAGCCACCCCAGCAACGCCAGTGTGGAGAAGAAGTAAAACGAGCGGAAAAACGGCGGAATGTGGAAGCGCACGGCGCGAAGTCAGGCAAAAACGAACGGGCGGCGCCCGCACCCCGAAGGTACGAACGCCGCCCGTGAATGGGTTTTCTGGTTGTTCGTTTCTGGTTGCTCGTTGTTCGTTTAACAAGAACAAGCAACCATAGACTTAACCTGCCGCCAGCGCTTCAGCACCCCCCACAATTTCGAGAATCTCGGTCGTGATGGCGGCCTGACGGGTACGGTTATACATCAGCTTCAGGGCTTTGAGCAGTTCACCGGCGTTATCGGTGGCTTTGTCCATTGCCGTCATCCGGGCGCCGTGTTCCGAAGCGTTTGACTCCAGCACGGCCTTGTAAACCTGAATTTTGAGCGATTTCGGAATCAGCTCCGTCATAATCTCTTCCTGCGAGGGCACGAACGTGTACCAAGGCTGCGCACCGGTAGTCGTACCGGGGGGGGCCGCCGCTTCCGCAGCGGGTTGGATCGGCATCAGTTGCTGCGTTTGCACCACCTGGGTCGCTACGTTCTTGAACTCGTTGTAGATCAGCTCTACGCGGTCGAATTCGCCCTCCCGGAAGCCCTGCATCGCCCGCTCGGCCGCTACGCGCACGGTATCGAAAGAGAGATTGGCGAAAACCGTCTGGAAGTCGCCGATCATCTTCTCGCCGCGCTTCACGAACGCCTCGTGGCCTTTTTTACCGATAGCCAGGAAGCTGACGTTACCGGCGGCGTATTGGGCGGCATACTTCTCCTGAACCAGGCGGTACGCAGCTTTCACGATATTAGCGTTGAACGCGCCACACAGGCCCCGGTCCGACGTCACGGCGATCACCAGCACCCGGCGCGGGTCGCGCGGAGCCGCGTAGACGTTCTCGAAGTCGTCGCCGGTCAGCCGCGATAGGTTGCCCAGAATCGCCGCCAGTCGTTGGGCGTAGGGGCGCATCCGCATAATGCCGTCCTGCGCGCGGCGCAGCTTGGCAGCGGAGACCATCTTCATCGCCTTCGTGATCTGCTGCGTACTCTGAACCGACGTAATGCGGCTACGGACTTCTTTTAAGTTAGCCATAGGGTTGGTTTTTAGTTTCTGGTTTTTGGTTTTTGGTTGGTTGTAAAACCAAAAACCAGAAACCAAAAACCATCAACTTACTTGTAAGAAGGCGCCAACTCGCGCACCACCTGCTTGATGGCGTTGGTAGTGGCGTCGTCGAGCTTACCGGCTTTGAGCGAGGCCAGGGCACCCGGCTGGGTGGCGGTCATCGTCCGGAGGAAATCCTGCTCGAACTCCCGCACCCGGTTCACAGCCACACCATCGAGCAGGCCGTTGGTGGCGGCGTAGATGACCGCTACTTGGTCTTCCACTTTCACCGGCGAGAACTGCGCCTGCTTCAGGATTTCGAGGTTGCGCCGGCCACGCTCAATCGTGAGCTTGGTCGAGGCGTCGAGGTCGGAGCCGAATTTGGCAAACGCTTCCAGCTCGCGGAACTGTGCCTGATCGAGTTTCAGTGTACCGGCCACCTTCTTCATCGACTTGATCTGCGCGTTACCACCCACGCGGCTCACCGAAATACCCACGTTGATAGCGGGCCGAATACCGGAGTTGAAGAGGTTGGTTTCGAGGAAGATCTGGCCGTCGGTGATCGAAATTACGTTCGTCGGGATATACGCCGACACATCGCCGGCCTGCGTCTCGATAATCGGCAGGGCCGTCAGCGAGCCGCCGCCTTTCACGATGGGGCGCAGCGATTCTGGCAGGTCGTTCATCTCCCGCGCGATGGCGTCGGAGGCGTTGATCTTGGCGGCACGCTCCAGCAGGCGGCTGTGGAGGTAGAACACGTCGCCGGGATAGGCTTCGCGGCCCGGCGGGCGACGTAGCAGCAGCGACACTTCGCGGTACGCCACGGCCTGCTTCGAGAGGTCATCGTACACTACCAGCGCTGGCCGGCCCGTGTCGCGGAAGAATTCGCCGATGGCCGCGCCCGTGAACGGGGCATAGAACTGCAGCGGAGCCGGAGCCGACGCCGACGCCGAAACCACGACCGTATAGGCCATGGCACCGCCGCGCTCCAGGGCCTGCACCACCTGCGCCACCGTCGAGGCTTTCTGCCCGATGGCCACGTAGATGCAGAAAACCGGCTCGCCGCGCTCGTGGAACTCGCGCTGGTTAATGATGGCGTCGATGGCCACGGCCGACTTGCCGGTCTGACGGTCGCCAATGATTAGCTCGCGCTGACCCCGGCCAATCGGAATCATTGCGTCGATGGCCTTGATGCCGGTTTGCAGCGGCTCGTTCACCGGCTGCCGGTAGATCACGCCGGGCGCTTTGCGTTCCAGCGGCATCTCGTAGAGCTGGCCCGTGATCGGGCCTTTACCGTCGATGGGCTGGCCCAGGGTATCGACCACGCGGCCCACCATCCCTTCGCCCACCTTCACGGAGGCGATACGGTTAGTGCGCTTCACGGTGGCACCTTCGCTGATGCCGGCGTAGTCGCCGAGCAACACGGCGCCCACATTGTCTTCTTCCAGGTTGAGCACGAGCGCCTGGAGGCCGTTCTCGAACTCCAGCAGCTCCCCCGATTGCGCGCGGGTCAGGCCGTAAATGCGGGCCACACCGTCACCGATTTGCAGCACGGTACCCACTTCTTCAAGCTGGGCCTCGGTGCGGGCGTTGGAAAGCTGCTGCCGCAGGATGGCGGACACTTCGTCCGGACGTACTTCTGCCATTTTGATTGGGTGGTGATCGTTGTTGGTTGATGGTTGTTCGTTGCTCGATCCGACAGTCTATCAACCATCAACGATCAACGATCAACGGAAATCTACATCTTATTTTCGTAGGTATGATCGGCCAGCGATGTGCGCAGGCGGTTGAGGCGGGTGGCGACGGAATCGTCGATTTGCCGGTCGCCGATGCGCAGCACGAATCCGCCAATGAGGGCCGCGTCCACTTTTTCGAGCAGCTCGATGGTCTGGCCGGTTTGCGCAGTCAGCTTGGTTTGCAGTTCGGTGCGCTGAGCTGCTGTCAGGGGGGCGGCGCTGGTCACGGTCGCCTGCTGCACGTTGTGCAGCACCCGATGCTGGCTCAGGAATTCGGTTGCTACTTCGCCGAGGGCGCTTTCGCGCGCCTTGCTGGTAAGAAGCAGGAAGAACTTCATCGTCAGGTCGGTCACTTTGCCGCTGAAAATCGCTTTCAGCACGGCCAGTTTCTTGTCCGACTTCACGATGGGGTTTTGCAGTAGCAACTGCAAATCGCGGCTGGCTTTCAGCGTTTGGTCGAACAGGCGCATATCAGCCTCGACGGCCGGCAGCAACCGCTGCTCCTGGGCCAAGTCCAGCAGCGACTTGGCGTAGCGCGTAGCAACTCGGAATTCGCTCATTGGGGAGGAGTTTTTAGTTTTTGGTTTTTAGTTTTTGGTTGCTGCGAGCGAACCGAGTCAAAGACGAGTAACTAAAAACCACCAACCGAAAACCAAAAACTAATTCAACTTAACGTCTTTCAGATACTCCGTCACCAGCGCCTGCTGGGCGGCACCGTCCTTCAGCTCGCGGCGGAGCAGTTTTTCGGCGATTTCGAGCGAGAGCGTCGCGGCGGTATTCTTGATTTCGGCCAGCGCGGCGCGCTTTTCGGTCTGAATATCTTGCCGGGCAGCGGCCAGTTGGCGGGCGCCTTCTTCAGTTGCCTTCTGCTTCGCCGACTCGATGAGCTGGTTGCCAGCAGCCTGCGCCTCGCGCAGTACCCGGTCGCGCTCGGCGCGGGCCTCCTGCAACAGGTTCTGGTTCTGGCTCTGGAGCGCCTGCATTTCCACGCGAGCGCGGTCGGCCTCGCGGAGCGCCGTCTCAATGGTTTGCTCGCGCTCGTGTAGCGAGGCCATAATCGGCTTCCAGGCAAAGCGCGCCAGCACGAGTAGCGTCAGCAGGAAAAGCAGCGTCTGCCAGAATAGCAGCCCGATGCCAGGGGTGATTAATTCCATTATGGTTTCTTGGTTTCTCGTTTTCGGGGTCTCGTTTTCGGCCTGATCACAAGCGATAAACACTACAGAAAGAGCGGCTCCGACCCGGCCAAGCGCCGGCCCGGAGCCGCTTTCTGGTTGCTTACTTGTTCGAGATCAGGAAGCAGATTACCACGCCGAACAGCGCCACGCCCTCGATCAGAGCGGCGGCGATGATCATTGCGGTCTGAATCCGGGCCGTGGCTTCCGGCTGGCGGGCGATGCCCTCCATTGCCGAACCACCAATACGGCCGATGCCCAAACCAGCGCCGAGGGCCACCAGGCCCGCGCCGATGGCTGCGCCCATCACAGCCACCGAGCCGGTCATCCCGGTTGCAGCCTGAAGCAGAAGTGCCAAAAACGTCATCTGAAAAAAGAAAAAAAAGTGGACGGGTAAAACGGGGAAGTTTATGGTTGGTGATTTACGGTTTGTGGTTCAGTTCGACAGCCAAAGGCGCTGCCGAATCACTAACAGCTATAAACCAAAAACTAAAAACGATAAACTAAACGGGAATGGCAGCTTCCTCTTCGTGATGCTCATCTTCCACGGCCGAGCCGATGTACATCGCCGTCAGCAGGGTGAAAATGTAAGCTTGCAGCAGCGCCACGAACAGTTCGAGCATATTCATAATCGTGGCGAATGGCACGGCCACGGCACCCACGAAAGCATTCTTGAAGATGAAGATCAGGCTGAGCAGGCTCAGGATGATCACGTGGCCCGCCGTGATGTTGGCGAACAGACGAATCGTGAGGGCGATGGGCTTGATGAAGATGCCGATGATCTCGATGGGCACGATGATCGGGTAGAGCGCTACCGGCACGTGCGGCTTGAAGATGTGCGCCCAGTACTTGCCGTTGGCCGAGGCCAGCGTCACGATCAGCGTGATCGTGGCCAGCACCAGTGTCACGGCGATGTTGCCGGTTAGGTTGGCGCCGCCGGGAATCAGGCCCAGCATATTGTTGAACCAGATGAAGAAGAATACCGTCAGCAGCAGCGGCATATACCGCTCGTAGCGAGGGCCGATGTTCTGCTTCGCGATGTCGTCGCGGATGAAAAGAATCAGCGGCTCGAAGAACGACTGAATGCCGCGCGGCGCCTGCCCCCGGTTCTTACCGTAACGCCCGGCAATGGTCAGGAAAACGCCCAGTAGCAGGGCCACGCTGATCATCAGCGAAGCCACGTTTTTGGTGATCGAGAAGTCAAGTGGCCCGACGTGGTGGCCCGCCGCATCGGCTTCTGGCTCGCCTTCGGCGTTGGCGTAGTAGATATGGCCGTGTTCGGCGATGTAGCCGTTGTAGACCTTCGGGTGCCCTTCGCCGTCGAACAGATTTCGCGACGAAAACACCTCCAGCCCGTTGCGCCCGGAGAGGATGACCGGCAGGTGAATGGTACCGCCTGGCCCCTCAAAAAACTCCCACACGTGGTCGTCGCTAATGTGGTGCGTAATCATCGCCGAAGGGTTGAATTCGCCGCTTTCCGCCGACGCTCCTCCTTCTGCCCGTCCTGCAAATCCGCAGAGCAATAACCCAAGCACCAGTAGCAGATTCCTCATTTTCAGCCGTTTCAATTTGAAGGCCACCAGCGGCCTTTATATAGGCCGTGCTGGTTACTCTGAATTCGGCCGCAAGTTACGCACTATGTGCCAGACCTCAAACCCGGCGTAGAGGAAGTACAGGGTGAAAAAGGCCGCCAGGAAGGCGGATCGCCCCGCTGCGCCGCTCAGAATAAATACTACCGCTACGCCCATCGAGAGCAGCAGCCGCGCCATCAGGCCGCCCATATAGTAGCCGGTCAGGTCGGCGGCGCCCGCGCGCCGACCGCGTTCCACCAGGGCGTAAGTCAGGTAGGTCAGACCGGTATAAAAAGCTACCAGCGCCCCCGCGCGCGGATGCACCCACGTGCTGTGACCCGTAGCGCGCAACGCGGCGCCGGTTGCGACGACCAGCGCGGTGAGCAGAAGTAAGCGGATGGTAAAGACCTTCATGAAGGTTGTTGCTGCCGGGTAGCATTGCTTCCCGTTGTGCCGGGTATTCTTCCCGGCGTAGTGCGCCCCGAAGGTAGCCCAAAGCCTGTTCCCCAAACGCCAAACCGCCCGGCCGCACTCTCAAGGTGCGACCGGGCGGTGTCAGCAAGAAACAGGCGGTAAGTAAACCGGCCGTTTAGATTAGTGCAGCACGACCTGCCGGCTCAGGTGCAACTCCGGCACCTGCAGGCGGTACACGCCGCCCACCAGAGCCTGGGGGAGCAACTTCACTTCGTTCGAACCGGGGTAGAGGGTCGTGGTTTGCTCGTGCACCACGCGGCCCAGCATATCCATCAGTTGGAGGCGCACCGTCTGCTGCGTTGCCACCCGAATCACGGCTTCCTGGTGCTCCGTTGAGGCAGGGTTCGGGTACACGGTCATTTCCGTGGACAGCACATCATCCAACTCAGGCGCGATGCTCGTCACATCGGCCGGGCGGCCAGCGGTGATGGTATTCACTACGGCAGGCGCCATATAGTTTACTTTCACTAAGGCGTTCTGCGCTGGCGAGGTAGCCCCCGTATTTCTGATTCTCAGGCTAATCCAACCCGTAGTAGGAGGGGTATAAGCGCCAGTCCGCGTACCGGCACCTGCCGACGACGATACCTGGGTACCGGCGCTGTTGAACAACGCTACTGTAACGGAAGGCGTAGCATTGGTCGGGTACATATTGTAGTTGATCACCTGGCCCGCGGCGGCGAAGATGCGGCCCGCCGTACGCCAGGCGGTCGAGTTAGCCGGCAGCGCACCGCCCTGCTGAAGCGAGAACTGGTGCGAGTCGCCCAGGTCATTTGCCATTTCCCATTCCTGGGTCGTGCGTTTGGCGGGCAGGTTGTAGTTCTGGTTGATGCCCACTGGAGCCCACACCGAGTAGCCGCGCCGGCCTGCTGCGGCCGAACCATTGCAGGGAGGGGTATTGATCGCAACCGTTTGCGAACCACTCACCGTAACGGTAGCCGTACCGTTAGCGCCGGAGTA
The DNA here is from genome assembly GCA_031426455.1 of Hymenobacteraceae bacterium. Classification (GTDB taxonomy): domain Bacteria; phylum Bacteroidota; class Bacteroidia; order Cytophagales; family Hymenobacteraceae; genus JANNMJ01. The sequence goes on from JANPLI010000126.1 coordinate 22,321, forward strand.
GTCTTTCAGCACCGTGCCGGGTGCGAAATCGCAGCTCACGGTATTGTTTTGCCAGTTGTTGAAGGAGTCGTTGATGCCCACGATGGCCTTCGTCGAGCGTTCGATCACGAGGTGATCAGCGGCCTGCCAACGCACTTTGTAAGCACCATCTTTGAAGCGCAGGTTCTGGTGGCACCAGAGCAGGTTTTCCAGGTCCGAGCGTGTTGGCAGGTCAGTCGCCGAAGTCGGCATATGCGAGTATCGCTTGCCGGTGTTGCCAACGTTGAAGATGTCCTCGAAGAAAATCTGGGGCGAACCGTCCATAACCAGCGCCGCAGCGTAGGTGGCCGAGAGGCGCGGATCAAACGGATCGATGTGCGGGGCCAGTTCCGAGCCAGTATTCCAGCCCGTGTAATTACCGGTAGCGCCCACCTGCGGGCGGAAGGTATCGTGGTTGTTCACGAAGGGGACCGTACGGTGCACAAAGGTGCCTCCAATATTGAATACCCGCGAACCCTGCTGATAGGTAGGCAGCGAGCCGATATCGAAGTTGCCGCCCCCACTGACGATGTTGTAAAGCCCGTTGCGCAGGGCAAAGTCGAAGGTGCCGGCGCGGTTCTGTACGTTGGCTACCCAACCGTCCATCTGACCCGCTGAGCCCACCCATTCGCCTACAGCATACATCGTAGCGCCACCTGATGCCCAGCTCGCGTTGTTTTGTATGTTAGCGAGGAAGTCCTCCGTCGCCCAATCCGGGAAGTGTTTTACAGCATCGAGCCGTACGCCGTCGAAACCTACTTGCTTCTTATACCAGATCATCCAGTTGCGCGTTTGGTCGCGCATATAGTTGACGCCCTGGACCGGGTTGAAAATCGTCGCATTGGAGCTTTGGCCATATGCGCCGCTGGCGTAAGAGTTATCGGGGCCGAAGAGCGGGGCATTCCAGTCGCCGGAGAAGGAGTTAGATCCGGCATTGGGGTGGAAGTTCGGCCAGTTTTTCGGCCAGCGACCTGAGCGCCCCCAGTAGTTGGTCGCCGACTCGTCGTTGGCGGGCGTCGCGTAGCAGACGTTGCGGAAGTTTTTGTACTTGCTCGTCGTGTAATCTTCCCAGGCATTAGGATCCTGCCCCCCGGAGCCGTTTGAGGAACCTGCGCCATCGGTGTGGTTCAGCACGATGTCCTGAATCACATCAATGCCGTTGGCGTGCATCACCGCGACCATCCGCAGCAGCTGGTCCTTATTGCCGACGCGGGTGCCGGTAAAGCCTTTCTGATACTTCTCTCCAAGATCGTAATGGTCGAAGGGCGAGTAGCCATTACCCGTATTCGCGCTCTTGGTGGTCGGCGGAATCCAGACCTGATCAATACCCATCGCTTTCAGGCGGGGGGCCAGTTCCGTGAGGTAGTCAGCCCACTTATTTTGGTAGTTGGTATTCCAGTAGTCCCACCAGAATCCCTGCAACATAATTTTTTGTGCCTGGGCAGGTGGGGCCAGCCCCAGCAGTCCGATTCCTAACCCCATACCCAGCCGAGCCGCCGTGCGTTGCAATCGATGCATAACCAAAAAAGGTTGAAAAGTGAAAAATGTGCAATCGATTGCGAAAGCCGTCCGGTGGCCTGCCGGGAAGCAAAAATCCGCCTTTGATTGCGAAACTTGTCGAAAAGTACACAAAATTCCGGACGTATGGCAAGGAAAATCGGTTGCTCAATCAAAATTTCGTTAAAATGAACCTAATGGACGGGGGGGCGAATCTTCAATAAATACCAACACCGTTCAACTGGTGCCTAAACAATCGATTGCGAAACGAGCCAAAAAAAAAGAAAAATTTTTCAAAAAAAATTTCGGCTCCTGACCGTAGTCGGGAGCCGAAAGCTGAGTTTTGATTAAAGAGGGGATTCGGAATCGTTTTTTATTTGTAAGCGAGGGTGTTCTATGAGGGACCCGGTGCCTCCGCTACTCCACGACCAGCCGACGGTTCAGGTTCAGTTCCGGCACCCGGACAACATAAAGGCCAGGGCGTAAGGTGGCCAGCGGGAGCGTGGTATTGGTCACGCCTTCCAGCAGTTGAACGTTCTGGTGACTCACCTCGCGACCCAGCGCGTCGAATACCCGTACCGTGGCCGCGCGCGAACGGCCCGCGCGGATGGCCAGCGTAGTGCCGTTCGTAGTGGAAGCGGGGTTAGGCCACAGATCCAGCGAAGCGTCCGCTTCAATGGACAGTTGTTCGGACAGGCCGGTCGGCGTGGCTGGCAAGAAGGCCGCCGGCGCCATATACTCTACTTTCACGTAAGCGCGCTGCCCCAGGGCAGTGGCCGAGGCATTGCGGATTTTCAGGATTTTCCAGCCCCCCGTACGCGGCGTGTAGGTACGCGTCAGGACGCCCGTGCCCTGCACTGAGTCGGCTACGCGGGTGGCGCTGACGCCCAAGTCCACGAGGCCAACCACTACGGGCCGCAAGGCTTCCGTCGGAGTGCAGATATAACTGATCGGTTGGCCCGGCGCTACGTAGATACGCCCGCAGGTGCGCCATTGCAGGCTATTGTCCGGTACGGCGCCGCCCTGTTTGAGGGAAAGCGGGTGCGAATCGCCGAGGTCGTTGGCCATTTCCCATTCCTGGGTAGTGCGACGGGGCGTCAGCTCATAGTTCTGACCAATACCCGCGGGCGCCCAAACGGAGTAGCCACGCCGTCCGCTCGCCGCCGAGCCGTTGCAGGGCGGCGTGTTGATCGCCACCCGGCCGTCGCCGCCCACCGTGGCAGTGGCGGTGCCGTTGGCGCCCGAATAGTCCTTGAGTTGGGTGCCCGGCGAAAAGCTGGTATTGATCGTGTGGTTTTGCCAGTTGTCCCAGGAATCGTTGACGCCAATGATGGCCCGCCCGGCGCGCTCGATGATCAGGTGGTCGGCGTACTGGCCGCGCACATTATAGACACCCTCTTTGAAACGTAGGTTCTGATGGCACCAAAGCAGGTTCACCAGGTCATCGCGCACGGGCAGATCGGTTGTATTGTCGGGCTGGTGACTGAATCGCTTGCCGGTGGTACCCACGTCGAAGAGATCTTCAAAGAAGACTTGCGGCGAGCCATCTACGGCCAGCATTGCGGCGTAAGCAGCTGAAAGGCGTCCGTCGCGCGGGTCGATATGGCCGCCGCCCAGCTCGTTACCATTATCCCAGTTGTCGTAGTTACCGTTCGCCATCGGAATCGGCCGGAACGTGTCGTGGTTATTCACGAAAGGCACCGTTCGGTGAATATAGTTACCGTTGTAGTTCTGCACCCGGTTCTGCTGCTGCTGACTCGGCACCGACCCCATATCAAAGTTGCCGTTGCCGCTGACGATGCCTTTGAACGCGTTGCGGAGGCTAAAATCGAAAGTGCCGGCGCGGTTCTGGACCGCGTTGCACCAGCCGTCCAGTTCACCAGCACCGCCTACAATCTCTCCCACGGCGAACATCGCGTCGCCGGTACTCGCAAAGGCGGCGTTGTGCTGCAGGTTATAGAGGAAGTCTTCGGATGCCCAGTCGGGAAAGTTTTTCGCCGCGTCGAGCCGAACGCCGTCAAACCCCAACTGTTTCTTGTACCAGATCAGCCATTCGCGCGCCTGGTTTCGCATATAATTTGGCCCTTGGGTGGGGTTGAACGTAGCGTTCGATGACTGCCCGTAGGATCCTTCGAAAAAACTCACGTCCGGTCCGAACATCACCTGGTTCCAGTTGCCGGAAGTAGAATTATTGCCGGGGTTCGGGTTGAAGTTCTGCCAGTTTTTGGGCCAACGTCCGCTGCGGGCTAAATAATTGGCGGCGGTTTCGTTGCTGCCTGGCGTGGCCCAGGAGGCGTAACGGAAGTTCTTGTATTTGCTGGTCGAGCCGTCGTCCCAGGCAGCTGGGTCCTGGCCACCGCCGCCGTTATTGCTGCCTGCCCCGATGACGTGGTTCAGCACGATGTCCTGTACGACATCAATACCGTTGGCGTGCAGCATCGCCACCATCCGGAGTAGCTCGTCCTTATCGCCGACACGGGTGCGGGCGTTGCCTTTCTGATATTTGTCGCCCAGATCGTAATGGTCGAACGGGTTATAGCCCACGCCTTGGTTGGCGCCTTTGGTAGTAGGCGGAATCCAGACCTGATCAATACCCATCGCCCGGAGACGGGGCGCAAGTGCGACCAGATAATCGGCCCATTTATTTTGATAATTGTTGTTCCAATAGTCCCACCAGAACCCTTGAAGCAACAGTTTTTGAGCGCGGGCCGGGGAAGGCACACTCAACATACCCGCCGTCAAGAGCAGGCATACCAGTAAACGGCAGCGTGACGCGTATAGCATAACTTTTAGATGGAGGAAAAAGCACCGACGGGAAGTCAGCCAACTTAAAAAGTTGGCCGCCAAAGATAATTCGTCAAAAGGCGGATTGTTTGTCAGTATCCACCAAAGGCTGTTTACTCCCGGCGAAAGCCAATGAAATCGGCTTTTCGTTCTACGTTGGCCCACGCAAGCAGAACGTTACGTCGCGGCTGCCGTACAGATAGTCCAGGTTCGCTTTCCTGATCGAGCGTATTTTTGTCGGGCCGGAACCTGTCCCCCTTGGATCGCCTTTTGGGCGCCCCGGTTTCTTTAGTTCCTTACTCAAACGCTTTCAACCCGATGCACCAGCCCAAAGCTCTCCTGACTGCTCGCCGCCAGCGTCGGCGCACCCGTCTGGCCCGTCGGCTGATGCCGCTGCTGGCGCCGCTATTGCTGGGGCCGTTGGCCAGTAACGTGGCCTCTTCGAAAGTAAAAGGCACGGACCAGGCCGTTATTTCCCCGTTGGGAACGGGGCTTCCGCGCGGTGCGGACTTTGAAATAAGCCTGCGGACGCTCTACGAGGAGATTGCGCCGGAATCGCTTGGTCTGCGCTATGAGGTCTTCCACAAAGCAATGGTGGGCTATCTGAACCTGCGGCGTGAGCAGCAGCTCAACCCCGAACGCCACCTACTGACGGTCATCGACTTCGAGCAGTCCAGCACGCAAAAGCGCTTGTACATTCTCGATCTCGACGCCAAAAAGGTGCTCTACAATACGTTGGTTGCCCATGGCCAAGGTTCCGGGGAAGATCTGGCGAACCGTTTTTCCAACGAGCCGGATTCGCATATGTCGTCGCTGGGCTTTTTTGTGACGGGCGACACTTACGAAGGCAAGCACGGCCTCTCGCTGCACTTGCTGGGCCAAGATCAGGGCTACAATACCAATGCCTTTTCCCGTTCGGTAGTGATGCACGGGGCCGAATACGTCAGCGAGGACTTTATCCGCGAACACGGTCGCCTAGGTCGCTCGCACGGTTGCCCAGCCTTACCGCCGGAGCTCACGGCCCCCATTATCAAGCTTTTGCAGGGCGGCACTTGCCTGTTCCTGTACTCACCGGTCGAGCGCCTGGAGTCCCGCCACCTAGACCGGCAGATGGCCATGCAGGCGTTTTTCGAGAACGACCGGCTGATTTAGCTGTCGTCTGCGGAAATCTTTATCAGCCAAAGCCCGCCGAAGCGGCTTTTCTCAGCGGGAAAAGCCGC
>JANPLI010000127.1:0-5262 GCA_031426455.1 Hymenobacteraceae bacterium
TGGTGGCCGCGCTGCTGACGGGCGCGGCGTTCGTGTTCAACAATTACATCGTGCCGCGCGCCGCCCTGAAGGCGTACAGTCTGATGTGGGACGCCCGGCAGCAGAAACTGGCGCTCGACATCCGGGAGGGCGTTTTCTACAATGGCCTGCCCGGTTACGTGCTGAAAGTGGGCAAAAAGTACCCGGACGGCAAGTCGCTGGGGCAGGTGATGATTTACGACCACACGGCCGGGCGCGGGGAATCGACGGTGATCCTGGCCGATTCCGGGGTGATGGAAACCCTGCACCACAACCAGTACCTGCGCCTGACACTGTTTCGGGGGGAGGCCTTTCTGGATCAGTCCGACGGCTCCACTGTGCGCGGGGCCAGTACCGGCTACGTCCGGCAGGCGTTCAGCCGTAACCAGATCACGTTTTCGCTGGCTTCGTTCAAGCTCGACCGCACGAAGGAAGATCTGTTCCGTGAAAACCGGATGATGAAGAATGTGGGCGAGCTGGTGACCGTCACCGATTCGCTGCGCCGCCAGGCCAACCGCGAACGGCAGCGCGTGACCTACGCCCTCGACCCGTTCTACACCAACCTGCGGCTGCCGCTCGATTCCACGGCCGGAGTGCCTTACGTCCGGCGCCGCGCCGCCGATTCGCTCGCCCGTCTCGTCCGGACGACCATTCAGCTACCGCCGCGCCTATTCAAACCCCTGACGGCGAACGACGTGCAGAGTGCCCAGAACGTGGCCCGCAACGTGCGCTCGTACGTCGGCTCGTACCGCGAGCGGCTGGCGTTCAGCACCCGCGAGGCCAACTCCTGGGAGATCGAGTTCTGGAAGAAATTCGCTCAGTCCACGGCTGTCTTCGTGATGTTTCTGATCGGGGCGCCGCTGGGGGCCATCATCAAGAAGGGGGGGCTGGGAGTGCCCGTACTGCTCTCGATTGTGTTCTTCATTTTCTACTACATCATCTCGATCAGCGGCGAGAAATGGGGCCGCGATTCGCTGATGGCCGTGCCCCTCGGGATGTGGCTTTCGAACCTGGTGCTGCTGCCTATCGGGCTGTTCTTCCTGTTTCAGGCCCGCCGCGACAGCAGCGTGCTGGACGTGGATTTTTGGCGCCCGCTGGTGGTGTGGCTGCGGAAGCTGAAAAAGCCCCAGCCGGCGCGCGGCTGATGCACCGGAGCCGGGAGCCACGCCAAAACAAAGCCTGCCCCGGATCGGATAACCGGCCGGCGGGCGAACCTTTAACCCTGCTTCCAATACGATGCTGATGCGCCAAAGCTGGGGCAAGCTGCTATTTATGCACTGGCCCGTGCCGGTCGAAATGCTGCGCCCGCACCTGCCGGCACGGCTCGAAATCGACACGTTCGAAGGCCAGGCGTGGCTGGCGCTGGTGCCGTTCACGATGTCGGACATCCGCATCCTGGGCGTGCCCGCTTCGCCCGCGCTGCGCGAGCTGAACGTGCGCACCTACGTGTGCCTGGACGGCGTGCCCGGCGTGTGGTTTTTCTCGCTCGACGCCGATTCGCCGCTCCTGGTTTGGGGCGCCCGCGCGCTGGCGCATCTGCCTTACCTGCACGCCGACTTCACCTTCCAGCAGCAGGCCGACACGCTGACGTACACCACCCACCGCACCCACCGGGGCTACCCGGCCGCCGACTTTGCCGCCACCTGGACCATTGGCGCGCCCCTGCCGCCGAGTGTGCCCGGTTCGCTGGTGCACTTCTTGACCGAGCGCTACCTGCTCTACGCGGCCCGGGGCCAGCGCCTGTATCGGGGGCGCGTTCGGCACGCGCCGTGGGCGCTGCGCGAAGCCACCCTGGCGCCGGACTGGCATTCCACGGTCATCGAAAGCCACGGCCTGACCGTGCCGCCCCACACGCCGCCGCTGCTGCACTACGCCGAACACGCGGCCGTGCAGCTCTGGCCGATCCGGCAGGTTTGAAGTTTCCACAACGGCCAGACCCGAGGTGGCGGCGGCGTTCGTCCGGTAGCAAAAATGGGCTGATATCCGACTTTTTCGAAAAAGTCTGGTTCCTACGTTTCGGGAGTCTGGCTCCCACGGTCCGTGGGTCTGGCTCCCACGGTCTGTGAGTCTGGCTCCCACGGTCCGTGGGTCCCGGACTTTTTTTGCCGCGCCGCGCCGCCTGGTGCGGGGCCAGCGGCAGGCGGCGCGAAAACCGAAGGCCCGGCCGGGATCAGCAACTGTTGATTCCGGCCGGGCCTTCGGCGTAGTGGATAGTAAGGAAAGGTCCGAGCGCGAAAGCACCAACCTTACTGCACCACCACGCGCCGGCTCCAGGCGCGGCCTCCGGCGGCGGCGCGCACCCCATAGAGGCCGGGCGCGAGGCCGTGCAGGTCGAAGGTGTAATCGGTGGTGGTGCCGGTCGTGGCCGGTAGCGTGGCCGTGCGTACGGTACGGCCTAGGGCATCGGTCAGCGTCAGCTTCAAAGCGGCGCCGGCGGGGTGTTCGCTGGTCAGGTGCAGCGTGCCGGTGGCGGGGTTCGGCCAGAGGCCGCCCGGCAGTTCATCGGCGGTGGCACCGGGCAAGCCGGTGGGCGATCCTACCACCGTGAGGGCGGTATTGGTGGTGATGGCCGGGTTGAAGTCGAAGTAAATCTGCACCCGGTTCGGAATCAGGTCGCCCTCGATCAGCGTCACCCAGGGCACCACCCGAAACCGGACGTAGCCCCCGCTGCGGAGCGTGTTCACGGCCCGGTGCGGCAGTTGGATATTCGGGAAGGTGACCGTCAGCACCCCGCCGGGCGCCAGCCGCCAGGAGCAGGTATGCGAGGCCGAAAGCAGCTGCAGCGTGCCCAGGTTGAGTACGGCGGCGGGCAGGGTGTCGCGCAGCACCACGGTGAAGGCCGTGTCGGTGCCCATATTCTGAAAGCGCGCCGTGTAGTCGAGGGGCCGGGCGGCGGCCTGCACCTGCGGCAGCGTGAGGGTGGCGTAGTTCACGGCCAGGTCGTTGGGGTCGTAGGAGCCGGTCACGGTCAGGCGGTCCAGCTCGGTGTTGTCGGCCGGCGTGAGGTCGCCGGTGGTGGGGTTGAGCGTGGCCGTGGCTTCCAGCACGTGGCCTAGTTGGGCCGTGATATTGAGCTGGCAGAGCACGTCCACCTGCCGGGTTTCGCCGGGCGCCAGGGTGCCGAGGCTGACGGTCAGCGTCTGGCCCGTGTGCGTGGCCGGCTGCGAGGTACTGACGTAGGCCAGCAGCGGGTCGTGGGTCAGCGTCAGCCCGGCGCCCGCCACCGGCACCGTGCCGATGTTGCGGCAGGTCATTCGGTAGCGCACCGCGAAGCCCGGCCGCGCGCGGGTAATGGGGGTGAGCGACACCGTCAGGTCCTGCTGATTGGCGAGGGGCTGGAGGGCGAAGTCGTGGCCGGTCGAGAGGTTGCCATAGGTAGCGAAGGGCGCCACGGTGGGGTTCAAAGGCACGGCGGTATGGTAGCGTGGCGGGTTGGGTAGGCTGACCGTCAGGCCGCTCAGATCGGTGATGGCCGCGTAGTGGCCCGCCGTTTGGGTGGTGTAAAACAGCCCGCTGGGCTGCGCTTCGACCACTAGGCCACCCTGGCCAGCTTCGGTGGCGTCGAAGGCACTATTGCGGTTGGCATCCAGAAAGACGGTGCCCTGCGCCTGGTTGTAGCGAGGCAGGAGCTTGGCGGTGAAAGCGGCGGCATATTCGACCGAACCATTCCAGGAAGGATTCTGGACCGAAATGGCCCCAAACCGGGTAGTGTCGCCGCCGTGCAGCCCACCCACGGCCACCTGACCGTTGGGCGCCGTCGCCAGGGCCTGCACGATTGCCGTACCCAAGTCGCTCGTGATCGATTGCACCCCGCGCGCGGTGCCGGACCAGCCGTCCAGGGTCAGCACGTAGCCCATCAGGCCGGCGGTGACGGGCCACGCCAGCGCGCCGCAGGTAGCCACTGTGCTGCTGCTGTAACCATAAGCGCCCCCGCCCAGCACCAGTTGCGGCGGAGTACCATCGTCGCCAGCCGGGGCGCGGCTAATCGCCAGCGCGGAAAGGGAAAGGCCACCCGGCACGGTCACGGTGTTGGGAAGACTGGCCGTCGTGACCCATTGCGGCACCCCCGTTGTGCCCAGCGCCAGCGCAAATATGCCGATTCCCTGGCCGGGTGGTAACCCTAGGGTAGTGGCACCCCACGCGATGGTGGCGGTGTAGGAACTCACGGCCACGTAGCACGTCCCGGCGCCATCCGTCACCACCTGCGACCGGATGATGTCCGGCGAACCGTAACGCGTAGCCATCAGCAGATCACCGCCCGGCGTTAGCTTCATCCAGAAGCCCGCGCTGGTGGGGTGCGTCGCTACGGCTGCCCCGGCCCAGTTGAACCCGCTGCTGTAACAGTTGCCCACCACATAGAGGGTGCCATCAGGGGCGGCGGCCACATCGTCCAGGCTCACCGGAAAGGTATGGCCAACGGTGCTTTTAACCCAACTCAACGCGCCGGTAACAGCATCGTACTGCGTCAGCAGCCCGCTGGTCAGGGCGACGTTGGGCACGGTGGTGGAGCCGAACGTCACCGTGCCCCAGTATTCGGCGGCAAGCGTGAGGCGGCCAGCGCCGTCGAGCGTTAGGCGGGGCAGGTTATTGGAGCTCGAACCTGGTAGGACTTGAGGGAGCGGCTGGTTCCCCAGGCCGTACTTCACCCATTGCAGGGCGCCGGTGGCGGTCCACTTCACTACAAAGTAGCGGTACCCTGTGAAGGCCGGCTGCCGCACCCCGCTCAGCGTCAGTGCCTCGGCGCAATGCCCACTTGCGTAGAGATTGCCGGTGGCGTCCGTCAGCAAGTCGCCCAGGTAAGTTGAGGCCCCGCCCACCAACAGCGGTGGTGTGGTGACCTGGCCGTTGGCGGCGTGGTGAACCATCACGCAGTGGTAATCGGCACTGGCTGGGTAAGACCGGCCACCCACGGTGATGGGCGACGTATGCTGGTAGGCCGCGTAAACGGTGCCATCGGGCGCTAGGGCAGTGGCGCTGGTCCAGACGGCGCTGTTGTTGCCGGCTGAAGCCGAGTCGATAGAGATGCCCTTGGCCCATTGCCAGGCTTGGGCGGCGGTGGAATAGGGGAGCGCCAGCAGTAGCAGCGCGCTCAGGAGGCGGTAAAAAGCGGGGGACATTGGCAGCGAAAAAATGCGAATGAAGAAATTCAAAAAAACCCGGCACCCGTCGGCGCCCATCGAACCGGCTCTGTATCGATTGACAGCCCGCCCCGGCCCAACACGGCCTGGGGCGGCGGTTTATTTT
>JANPLI010000128.1:0-9619 GCA_031426455.1 Hymenobacteraceae bacterium
AGCTTTCCTGCAAGGCCAGCAGCAGCACATCGAGGTCGCCGATGGGCACCGTGCCCGTGATGCGGCGGCTGTTGAGGGCGGGGTTTTTTACTTCCACGCGCAGGCCGTAAGTATCTTGCAGGCGGGTGGTTAGCTCGCTAATGGGCGTTTCGTCGAGCACGAGTTGGCCGTCTTTCCACGCGGCGTAGGTTTCGGGGGCGGCTACTACCCGGCGCACGATATCGGGAGCGGCAGCCGCCAGCTTATTCAGGCTGACGACCGTTTCCACCACATCGCCCGGTTTCATCACCACGGGCGCCACGCGGGCATCGGCGAAGCTGAGCTGCACCTTGCCCGATACCAGTACCACCCGCGCCTGCTGCCGGCGGCGATAGACCGAAAAGCACGTACCCAGTACTTCTACCCGAAGGCCATCGGCCGTATTCACGACGAACCGCTGGTGATCGGGCGTGTGGCTGACATCAAAAAAACCTTCACCTTCGAGCCACGCCTGGCGGGGCGCGCCATTAGCCGAGGCCGTGTAGCGCAGCGTCGAGTTGGCGTTGAGCGTCACGCGCGAGCCGTCGGGCAGGCGTACGAGCCGGGTACTGCCGAAAGGCGTTCGGTAGGTGGTAGTGGTAGCCGTTACCGAAGCCGTAGGCGTTTTATACGAGTGCACGAACCACCCGCCGGCACCCGCCAGTACGCCCACCACGGCAGCGGCGGCGGCCCATCGGCGCCAGTGAGGCGCGCGCGACACCACCACGCGCATCAGCGGTTGCTGTTGCTGCTGCTGCTCTTGCGGAAGGCCCATCCGGCGATGAAGCGCCGTCAGCATTGCCTCGTAATTGGGTTCGCCCAGGCGAGGGGCCTGGGCAGCGGCCGGCTCGTTCAGGGCGTGCCAGTGTTGCTGCATCCAGTGCTCGGCTAGGAGCTGGTTGGCTGGCTGTACGAGCCACTGCTGTACAACAACTATTTCGTCGGCCGAAACCAGACCGCTGGCGTAGCGGTCGAAAAGAGCACGGTTGACGGTAGGTTGGGCCACGAGAATCGGCGGGTTGGAAGGGGTGCGTGTGCAGTACTACCCACAACCCGTTCCTTACCCTTAGTGGCCAGGCAAAATTATTTTTGCCTGGCCTCAGCTCGCCCTCATCACTACCTCAACTCTGCATCAGCCACCATACCAATCCTACGGAAAGCCGTATGCCACGCGCTTTCATATAGGCGCTCAAAAACTTGAGTGACTGCGACATCTGCGCTTCCACCGTCTTCACCGACAACCCGATTTCGGCGGCGATTTCGGCGTATGACAAGCCCTGTTCCCGGCTCATCACGAACACCTGGCGGCGTTTGGGCGGCAGTTGTTCGATGGCGGCGTGGTAGAGTTCTTTCAGTTCGGCATATTCCACGTCGTTGCCCGGCTCTACGGCCGATGCTTCCGTCAGGCCCAGCCCGGTAGCATACTGCTGGTGGCGTTGCTGCTGGCGCAACTGGTTCAGCACGGCGTTGTAAGCGATGGTGAAGAGGTAGCCCTTCAGGGGCACGTCCTCGCGCAGGGTGGCGCGTTTTTCCCACACTTTCAGAAAGCAGTCCTGCACGATTTCTTCGGCTACCGCCCGGCTCCTCAGGTAGACGTAAGCGAACCGGTACAGGCGGGCGCTATACTGCCGAAATAGCGCATCGAAGCCGCGCGTTTCGCCCTGCCGCATCATCTGTACCCAGGCCAGCTCTTGTGTTTCAGGCGCAGGTGCGATTTTCATTGGGCGGCGCAGCGAAATGTCGTCAAATCTACCAAAAAGCAATGAGCTTGTTATGTTTCAAGCAGCGAAAAGGCGCATTCGCAACATTCTCAGGCTAAATGGCGCGTTGCAGAAATCTTTTGTCGCCTGTGCCCCTGGGAGTGTCACGCACCCAGGGGCACAGGCGGCTGCCACCCACGTCCGCCCACCTCTCCGTAAATGGCCGGCCCGAGCCACCTAGGGGGGATCACTACCGGTGGGGCGGGCAGGGCTTCACCCAGCAAGCGGGCTATCTTGGGCTCAGGGCAAACGCACGAACGAGAAAAGGTGACTTCCATCAGCTTTTCTATCTTCGCGCCCTAGCGAAAAAAACCTCCTTTCAGTTGTCTGGCCAAGCGCCCCAATTAATTGATCGACAGCAACTAAAAAGAGGCCGGATCGCAGATTTACGCAGATTTAACACAGATTTTCACGGATTTATAATCTGCGTAAAATCCGTGGAAATCTGCGATAAAATACTTTCCCCACGGCTGGCAAACTACCTAAACGGGCTTTTCGAGGCTTCATGCGTTTGCCCTGTCTTGGGCTTGCAGCGTTTGCAGGGTACTGCCGGCTGATTTGGAAAAACTGGCTCGTCAGTAACCGTTCGGAAGTGTGTTTTTTCGCCGTTGAAGCACGCCTAATCGTTCTGGCCTGCCGTCTCAATGCCTTATCATCAAATGGCGTCCCCAGGGTTCTTACGTTTGGCCTGGCGACTTGCAGCGGCGAAAACGGCGGGTTGGTATAAAAACGCGGCCGGTTGGTCTAAATTCCCTCCATTCGCACCGGGCTCACCGATAGTTTTGCGCAATATTATTCCCCGGCGCTGCTAGTGGCCGCCATGGACTGGTACAGCCGGTGTGTGCTCAGCTGGCAACTGAGCAACTCGCTGACCGTGGACTTCTGCCTTCAGGCGCTGCACCAGGCGGCGACCCGCTACGGCCCGACGCAGATCTTCAACTCCGACCAAGCAGCCAGTTCACCAGCGGCGAGTTCGTCGCGGCCTTGCAGCAGTTGGAGACGCAAATCAGTTGGGACGGCGTGGACCGGGCCACGGACAACGCCTTCATCGAGCGGCTCTGGCGCTCGGTCAAGTGGGAATGTGTGTATCTGATCCCAGCCTAGGATGGGGGCCAGCTGTTTACGCAGCTCAAGGCGTACTTTCACCTCTATCACTACCTTCGACCCCATCAGGGATTCGACGGCAAAACACCCGCCAGCATTTGTCCGACCTGATTTATGCGATTAATTTATATTATATAAATTATAAAATCCCAAAAAAAACTGTCCAAAAAATAGAAATCTCATCAGTTTAGTGTGACGATATGTTGATATAGGCTCTAGATGAGGCAGAGCTTGCCCCGCCTGCCGTTGCACGATACCTACCCAACCGACGCGACCGGCGGGCGGGCGCAAGGCCTGCCCCCAACACGCTTCTGCACACCGACCTCAAACTCACCCCAGGCAATGCCGTACCACTATTCCCGCTGGTCCTTGGTCGTGCGTGCCGTGGTAGGTGCCAGCGCGTGGCTGGTGTGGGCGCTGGCGGCGGCCGCGCAGGGCCTGCCCGCCCGCCCCACCGGGTCCGCCGCGCCACGCCTGGTGCAGCAGCTGAACGTGGGGCAGGGGCTGTCGCACCGCCTGGTGCATTGCCTGCTGCAAGACCGACAGGGCTTTTTATGGTTCGGCACCAACAACGGTCTCGACCGCTTCGACGGCTACGGCCTGCGCTCAATCACGGCGTTAGCCCAGGGGCCGAGCCTACTGCGCCCGCCGGTATATTGCCTGCTGGAGGACGCCGTCGGGCGTCTGTGGATAGGCTCGGAAGGCGGGCTGCACTACTGGACCCCGACCAGTGGGCAACTGCGGGCCGTGGCTGTACCCGCTGGGCCGCCCGCCGTGCATAGCCTGGCCCGGCGGTCCGGCGGCGGCGTGTGGGCCGGAACCGTGGCTGGCGGGCTGAACGGCTACGATGCAGCGGGCCGCTTGGAGCTGGCTCGGCCCCCGGCGGCGGTGTTCGGCGCCGGCCGGGCGGCCAGCGCCTTGGTGGGCTTGCACGTGTTGGCCGGCGGGCAGCTGCTGGCCGAAACCTACGGCGGGGCCGCGCTGCTGCTCTCGGCCGCCGGCGGGCCGCTGCGGGTGTACCATCGGTCCGGCCCCGCGCTGCGTCTGGCCGGCGTCGAACCAACCGGCCGCCTGCGCCTGGTCAGCGGGCGGCAACTGCTGCTGACTGGGGCCGCCGACACCACGCTGCAGCCGCTGGCCACCTGGCGGCCCGACCTACCGCCGTCGTTTCCGGCGCAGGCCGTGGGTGCGGCGGGCGGGCGGCTATGGGTTGGCGCGACGCTGGCCGAACTCCTGAGCCTCGACCCGGCCCGGCCCGCGGCCCCGACACACCGGCCTGGCCCGGCGCTGGTGGTGGCCAGGGGCGGCAACGTGGCTCTCAATGCGCTGCTCCCCGACCGGGCGGGCCATCTGTGGGCCGCCACCGACGACGGCGTGCTACAGCTCGACCTGGCGCCCGCCCGCTTTGCCGTCCTGGCCCCGCCCGCCGGGGTGTTACCACCTGGTCAGCAGCCGAGTACGCGGGGTGTGGCCGTGCTGGACGGCCACCTCTACGTGGGCACCTACGCCGGTCTGTTTTGCCAGAACCTAGGCACCAGGCAGTGGCGGCGGCTTCCTTTCCGGTGGCCCCAGGCCCCGGCCGGCACCCCCGAGCCGGTGGCCTACGCGCTCTGGCCCGACCCCGCCCGCCGCTGCTTGTGGCTGGGCTGCGAGGGGGCCGGGCTGGTGCGCTACCAGCCCGACCGGTCGGCCTTTACCTTCCTCGAAGCCCCCGAGGGGCCAACCGGCACGGGCAATGCCCTGAACTTTGCCATCAGCCTGACCCCAACGGCCGACCGGGCGGGGCTGTGGGTGGGGTCGTACACCGGCCTGCGGCGCTACGACATAAGCACCGGGCGCTTTCGTACCATCGACGGGTTTGCCCAACTGGGCTTGCGCGAGGTGAAGGTATGGACGCTAGCCCCGGCCACCGCACCGGGCGGGGCGATGTGGGCAGGCACCTCGCAGGGCTTATTTCTGCTCGATTCGGCCGGGCGCATCCGGCAGCGCTGGCAGGCAAGGCCGGGCGGATTACCGGGGCAGGACGTGCTGTGCCTCTGGCCCGAACCCGGCGGGCGCAGCCTGTGGCTGGGCACGCGGGGCGGCGGGTTGTGGCGCTTGCAGTTAGCAACGGGGCATTGGCAGAGCTGGCGCACGGCCCAGGGTCTGGCCCACGATCTGGTGTGCAGCCTCGTGCCCGAAGGCGATTCCGCGCTGTGGCTGGGCACTCAGCAGGGGCTGGCGCGGCTGCGGCGGCGCACGGGCACCTTCACCAACTACGGCACCCGCGATGGGCTGCCGGCCGACGAGTTCAACCACGGCGCGGCCGCCGTGCTGCCCGACGGGCGGCTGCTGCTCGGCGGCCTGGCCGGACTGGGTGTGGTGCAGCCCCGGCAATTGCCCGCCGTCCCGGCCGCCGCCGCCGCCCCGGTGCTGCTTACTGGCCTGAGCTACTACCACGGCCCCGACGGCACCTTGGTGCGGCACGAGCAGTTGCCGCCCGGCGGCCTGCAACTGGCCCCCACCGACCGCCTGCTCACGGTGGGTTTCGCGCTGGCTGACTTCCGAGAAGGCGCTCAACACCAGTATGCTTATCAACTGGCGGGCCTCGAAAGCCAGTGGGTGCCGCTCGGCCCCGAAACCACGCTACGCCTGGCCGCGCTGCCCGTGGGGCGCTACGAGCTGCGGGTACGCGGGGCCGGCCCCGACGGCCGTTGGAGCCCGCACCAACTGCGGCTGCCGCTGGTCGTGCCGCCCGTATTTTACCGCACCTGGTGGTTCGGGGTGCTGCTGGTGGGGGCGCTGGCCGGGCTGTTTTACGGCCTGTTTCGTTACCGGCTGCGGCGGGTGTTGCTGCTCGAACGCCTCCGCACCCAGATTGCCGCCAACCTGCACGACGAGGTAGGTTCGCTGCTGACTCGCATTGCCGTGCAGGCCGATTTTATGCAGCAACTGCCCCCCGCCGAACCACCACCCCCGGCCCTGGGCCTCGACCGCCTGGCCGATACCGCCCGCGCCGCCATCGCCAGCATGGCCGACGTGGTGTGGAGCATCGATGCCCGCCGCGAAACCCTGGCCGACCTGCTGGGCCGGATGCGCGAGCAACTCCAACACCTGCTCGGGCCGCTGGACATTGCCTGGGAGCTGACCATAGCCGACGACGCCCTGACCCGCAGTCAGTTGGCTGGCACGCGGCAGTTGCCCACGGCCTGGCGGCAAAATGTCTATCTCATCTTTAAAGAAGCCCTCAACAACGTGGTGCGCCACGCCCCGCGCCCCACCGTAGTACGCGTGGCGTTGCACTGTCCCGCGCCGCGCCGCTTGGTCCTGACGATCGGCAACGCGACCGGGGCCGCGCCGGATGCCAGCGCCCCACCGGCTGCAACTTGGCCCGTAGGCGGGCAGGGCTTACTCAATATGCAGTTGCGGGCCAGGCAGTTGGGCGGCACCGTGCAGGCCGGGCCGGTAGCACCCAACTGGGAAGTGCGGTTGGAAGTACCGTTGTAGGGGCCACGAGTGAAGGAGTGATAGTGCGCGGTTGGCGTGGGGCAAAGCCCTGCGCCAAAACGCCACAGCCCGGCACTCATCGCCTCCCACCCCCCATCAATATGTATTTGCGTGCCGGGAGTAGCCGCGTCAATTTTGTACTATGCAAACTGCCCCGGCCCTGCGCGTTGTGTTGATTGAGGATGACGAGCTGATTCGCTCCTGCTACGTGCAGTACCTGGGGCGGCAGCCGGAGCTGCATTGCCTGGGCGGGGCGGGGTCGGTGGAGGCGTTTTTTGCGCTGATGGCGGACCAGGAAACCCCGCCCGACGTGGTATTGACCGACATCGGCTTGCCCGGCAAGTCGGGCCTGGAAGGCATCCGGCTCATCAAGCAGCAGTACCCCAAAACGGAGGTGCTGATGATAACCGTCTATGACGACGAGGAGCGGATATTTCAGGCCATTTGCGCCGGGGCCTCGGGGTATTTGCTGAAAAACACCCCCTTGCCCGATATCAAGCAGGCCGTGCTGGACGTGGGAGCGGGCGGCTCGGTGATGTCGCCGAGCATTGCGCGGCGGGTGCTGGCCCACTTCCGGCCCGAAGATCGCGCCGCCCAGGCCGGGCACGAGCACCTCACCGACCGCGAGCGCCACATCGCCCAGTTCATCGTGGATGGGCTGAGCTACAAGCTGGCCGCCGCCCGATTGGGCCTTTCCCTCGACACGGTGCGCGGCCACCTCAAGTCAGTTTATCGCAAGCTGCATATCAGCTCCAAAGGCGAGCTACTGACCCGGCATTTCCGGGGCGAGCTGTGGTAGTGCGGGGCGGTTAGCTGATGGCTAGTAGCGGTTAAACTTTTTGTTTACTGACAAGGGCATATACCGTGGAGGTGCGGACAACCTGGTTCAAAAAACCTTTAGGTATAAAGCTTAAAAAATTTGATGGAAAAACGTTCTACGCTAAGCAGCGTCACTCGCCGGTCGGCTTTTCGTCGCGCTATGGGCTGGTTGCTGGTGCTCGCCTTGTTTGCCTTGCTGGTCATCGGCCGCGCTACAGCCCAGCCCACGGTGCTGAACTCGAATTTCGTATCGGGCACCTCCACCAATTACTTGCTGACCGATTTGGGCACCTTCCGGCAGTACCGGGGGCAGGTGACGACAGCTGCCGCCACGGGGCTGCGGCACTGGCAGTTTGCCACCGGCACCACGGCCGTGCCCGACTACACCACCAACTGGCGGGCCTACGGGCCGAACCCCGTGACGCTGGCGGGCTACAACCAGGCCATTGCGCCCGCCAGCGGCGTGAACCCCGCCACCACGGCCTCGGCCACTATCAACACCAGCGGCGGCGGCCTGGCCGATGGCAGCCGCCTGCCAGCCACCGTCCTCAACCGTTACTACACCTTCAACATCAGCGAGAATGCGGCCGCCGATAACACGATGGCGGTGCTCGAAACCTTTTTCAACCCGGCCAGCATCGATGTGGTGACGGCCGTGCCGCAGGGCGGCAACCTGGCGGTGACGGCCAGCACGTTCGGCACTTTCAGCTTCAGCGAACACCTGTTCGTGCGCTACTCGACCGACAACTTCGCCACCTCCGGCGTGGCCCCGATGACGCAGATAAACACCAGCACTCGGCGCGGGGTGGTGCCGCTGGGCGCGGCCGGCAGCACGGTGCGCTACTACGTATTCAGTAGCCCGAACACGTTTCTGACGACCGGGGTGGCCCAGGTGACGGGTACCAACGCCGAGATGCTAACCCTGAACCTGAACAACAACGGCGGCGGCAACTACAGCTACACCACGCCGCTGAACGTGCTGTTCGCCGAAACGTTTGAGCGCAGTACGAACTGGAACAACGACGTGGGCACGGTGGCCAACCTGAACACGCCCGGCTTCGGGCCGTGGGGCGTGGCCAGGAGCAACACCAACGCCAACAACCTTTGGCAGCGCTTTGAATACAACCTCGGCTGGACCGGTGTGGGCGGCGGTGGCAATTTCTCCGATATGTTCGGGTTGACCGGGCACTTCGCCCGCTTCCACAGCGACCAGGCCCCGGCCGGCAGCACCGGCGACCTGATTTTGCCGACGCTGGATTTTTCGGCCACGCCGGGGGATAAGGTCTTGCAATTTAGTCTTAACAACGCCAGCAACACGGGCAATAACAAGCTCGACGTGTTTCTCTCGACCGATAATGGCGTGACGTATGGCCCCAGCCTGGGCACGTTCGCGGCGCGGTACGAAAGCTTCACCACCATCAGCGTATCGCTGGGCAGTATCACGGCTTCGCAGGTGAAAATCCTGTTCCGGGCTACCTCGGATTTTGGCGATTTCGACATTGGGGTGGACAACGTGGCCGTGACCAACCCGGTGCCGCTCTGCGGCGGCGCTTACACCATCAACGGCAGCGCGGCCACGGCGGGGACGAATTTTCAGACCTTCGCGGATGCCTTCAATAGCCTGAACGCCAACGGTACTTGCGGTACGGGCGACGTGACGTTCACCGTGAGCGCGGGGCAGATCTTTACGCAGGCCCCGCTGGCGCTGGCTGTGGGCGGCAGCAGCGCCACCAACCGCCTCATCTTTCGGAAAGCCGCCGGCGCGGCCACTACCCTGCGCGGCACCGGCGGCACCACCAACGCCGACGCCGTGGTGCAGCTCAACGGCGCCGACTGGACGGTGTGGGACGGGCTGAGCTTCGCCGACAACGGCAGCACCACCGAGTACGGGCTGTACTTCAACGCCACCACCGGCAACGGGCTGGGCGGCTGCCAAAACAACGTGGTGCGGAACGGCAGCGTGGCGCTTTCGCTCGCCAACTCCAACTCCACGCAGGGCATTTTCCTGGTCTCGGGGGCCACCACGGCGGCGGGGGCCAACAGCAACAACACCTTCGAGAATTTGGCCGTGAGCAGCTGCCGGACGGGCTACCAACTGACGGGCAGCTCCAACCCGGCCGGCCTCGACCAGAACAACAAAATAACCGGCACGGCCACGCTGCCGGCCGTGCTGACGAGCAGCGTGACGGGCCTGGGCGGCACCGGCACGCTCACGGGAGTGGGCTTCTCGGGGCAGCAGGGGCTGGAAGTGAGCAACGTGCGGTTTGGGACGCAGGCGACGGGCAGCAACTCCTACACCGGGGTGGCGGCCAACGGCGGCGGGGCGGGCCTGAACACGGCCCTGATTACGGGCTGTTTGTTCAGCAACATCAGCGGCACCAGCGGCACCATCTACGGGGTGTTTGCCAACGGCACGGCCGCCGGCACCACGG
>JANPLI010000129.1:0-3007 GCA_031426455.1 Hymenobacteraceae bacterium
CAGCCGACGCCCCGATTGCCCCCGAAACCAGTCGCCATACCGACCCACGTAGCCATCGGCTTTTTTTCACTGATCGAAAAACGCATCCCGCAAATAAACAACAGATTAGCTGGAAACCAACCTGCCAAAGTAGAGTTAAGCAGACGGGCAGCAATTAGACCGTTAGACACGAGGCGGTAGCTCCACCTGCCGCTCTACCGTCGGCCCCCTCGCGCACCGGGCAGGGTGTTCGCTGCGCATCACCCGCGAAGTTCGGCCCCCTTTTCCGCATCGTCCCGCGCTAGCAGCCCAATGCCCAGCGCCACCACCGCCACCACTGCGAACGAGAGCCGCAGCGACCCCCACTCGGCCAGCAACCCGATGGCGGGCGGCGAGCTGAGGAAACCGAAAAAGCCGAACGTGGACACCATCGCCAGGGCCACGGCCGGCGATACCGTGCCCGCCCGGCCCGCCGCCGCGTACGTCAGCGGAATCACCGCCGCCGCGCCCGCGCCCACCAGCGCAAACCCCGCCAGCGCCACCGGCAGCGTGGGCATGGCCACGGCCAGCGCCAGCCCGCCGGCCAGCAAACCCGACGACAACTGCAACGTGCGCCGGAAACCGAGCCGCGCGCTGACCCAGTCGGAGGCAAACCGCCCGACCGTCATCGTACCCATAAAAACGGCGTACCCGCTGATCACCCACGCTTTTTCGGCCCGCACCACGCGCTGGAAATAGACGCCCGCCCAGTCGTACATACACCCTTCGCAGACCAGGCCGCAGAACGCGATCAGCCCCAGCCGCAGCAGCAGGGCGTCGGGTTTTTTGAACACGAACCCCGTGCCGTCGCCCGCCTTACCGGCTCCCACGGGCAACGCAGGCCAGGCCAGCGCCAGGACGGCCAGCAGCGCACCGGCCACGCCCGCAAAGTGCATCAACGGACTGATGCCCAAGCCCACCAACCCGGTGGCCAGCAGGCCGGCGCCGAACCCGGCCAGGCTCCAGATGCCGTGGAACGAGCCGATGATGGGCTGGTCGGGGCCGTAAGCGTCCTGCACGTCCAGGGCCTGGGCGTTCATCGCGATGTTGAGCAGGTCGCCGGCGAAACCGAAAAGCGCGAGGCCGCCCGCCAGCCACCAAGCGGTGGGGGCGAGGCCGAGCAGCGGCAGCGTAAGGGCGTAGAGGGCGGCGGCGCCCAGCACCACGCGCCGCGCGCCGTAGGTATCGGTCAGCCAGCCGGCCAGTGGCAGCGCCACGACCGACCCCGCCGGCAACGCCAGCAGCAACCGCCCCAACTGCCCTTCGGAAAGGTGCAGCGCGAGGCGGATGTCGGGGATGCGCGCCGCCCAGGTGGCGAAGCTCAGCCCGGACAGCAGAAAAAGCGCCGAGACGGCGGCGCGGGCGCGGGAGGGCGAAACGGGGCGGGACGGAAGCAAAGCGGCCGGAAGGTTAGGGGAGGCGAAGGTCGGGCCGGCGGGCGGCTTGCCCGCGTCCGGGGCTGGCACGGGGGGCGGGGCGCCGGTACCTTCGTGGCTCACTACAAGGTTATGCTCATTCGTTATTTGTTTCGCGCCACCCTCGGCGCATTACTGCTGCTGCTATTGCTGCCCATAGCGGGGCGCGGCCAGGGCGCTACGCCGCCGGATAAGTCGTATGACTACGTAGAGGTAATGCCTGAATACCCCGGCGGACAGGGGGCGCTGCTTCAGGCGGTACCGCGCAACGTCAAGTATCCCCCGCAGGCGCTCCGCTCCAGGGTACGCGGAAAGGTGTACGTGAAATTCGTTGTCGATGAAACCGGGCGGGTAATCAATCCGGCGGTGGCGCGCGGCATTGGCAGCGGCTGCGACGCGGAAGCCGTGCGCGTTGTGGGGCAACTCGAACGCTTTACGCCGGGCCTACAGAACGGCAAGCCGGTGAAGGTGTACTTCATGCTGCCGATTAACTTCAGCATCAGTGGAATGAACACGGGGAAAGCAAGCCCGTCTTACGATGGCGACTCCGGCGTGGTGTACACGAAACCCGAGCGGCCCGCTCACCAGCGGGGGGTGATGCCCGCGCAGGAAGCCGACCTCTTTTCGCAGCCCGCGCTAACTCCCGGCGCGCGCCAGGTCGTTGGGGTGCAGTTTGTCCTCGACCACGCCGGGCGCTTTGGCCTTCATCACGAGGGCTTTCCGATTAACGAGGACGAGGTTCGGCAGATGGATATTTCCGCCCAGGATAAGGAAGCCATTTTAACGGCCCGCCGCCTCGTGGCGGCGTCGGGCAATTGGGTGCCGGCCCGGCAAGGTGGCGTAGCGGTGGCCTCGGAAGCCACCCACTATGTGCTGTTTGGCGTGGAGCGCCGGGCCGACGTATTCTATGCCCCCGACGAGCCGGCCGAATATCCCGGCGGCCCCAACGCCCTGGCCGAATGGGTCCGGCAGGCGCTAAGCTACCCGGCGGCCGCCCGTAAGGCCAAGCGCGACGGTACCGCGTACGTGCGGGTCGTGATCGACCCCAAAGGGCGCGTCACGGAGCCGGAGATCATCACGGGGCCGGGCGGCGACCTCGACGCTGAGGCGCTCCGGGTCGTGCAGTCCCTGCGCCGCTTTCGCCCGGCGCGGCACGCGGGCCAGCCCGTGGCATCTTACCGGATCGTACCCGTCGCGTTTTCGCTTTCGGGGCAATAAGGAGCGCGCCCATTACCAAACCATTCCCCCCTGTTTTCCCAATGGCCGAAATCAAAACCAAGCCCACCACCGCCAGCGTGGCCGATTTCATCAGCAGTCTCCCCGACGAGCAGCAGCGCGCCGACAGCCGGACGCTGCTGGACCTGATGCAAAAAGCCACCGGCGAGGAGCCGAAAATGTGGGGGGCTTCGCTGATCGGCTTCGGCCAAGTCCGGCTCAAAAGCCCGACCAGCGGCCGGGAAGTGGACTGGCTGCGGGTGGGGTTCGCGCCCCGCAAAACCGCGCTTTCCGTGTACCTCAGCGGCGACATCCAGCACCAGCACGGCGAGGCGCTGACCCGGCTCGGCAAGCACAAG
>JANPLI010000130.1:0-7695 GCA_031426455.1 Hymenobacteraceae bacterium
TTTGTACTCAATCTGCTGCGCGCCCAACCAGAGACGATGAGCCTGAAACGACGACAAAATCACTGCGCCTTCTCCGATGAGTATCGGCACCAATGCCTCGGATTTTAATGCGTTTACCCTGAGGGACCACCCTCCGGTAGAAAAAGGACGATTTGAGGGCTCCAAGCGGTCCCGTAGGGACTACCTGCGCCGCAACACGCGGTTCATCAAGGGCGCCAAAAGCTTCGTGCGCTTGCCGCCCAGCCCCAAAAGGTCAAGCGGCGGTTTTCATTTCAGCCAAGCGAAAAGGCTGGGACCTTACGCCCCAATCGTCACGCGCTTGAAGTCGCTTACGGTCATCCCTTTCTGCTTCGAGTCAAGCAGCTTGGCGATGGTCAGCGACGAGTCCTTCACGAACTCCTGATTCAGTAAAGTATTTTTGAGGAATGATCACGGCGATGGAACTCGAACGGCTGGCACAGACCCGATTGGATGACGCGAAAGTGTTGCTCGACGGCGGCCGGTACGACGGCGCCAAGTATCTCTGCGGTTACGCGCTGGAATTGAAGCTCAAAGCGCGCATCTGCCGAACGCTGAACTGGGTGGGCTACCCCGCCACCAAAAATGAGTTTCAGAACCTGTTGAGCTTTCGCACACACAATCTCGATGTGCTACTTCAATTGTCTGATCAAGAACAACCCATCAGGGAACGCTATTTACCCCTTTGGAACCGCCTGTCCGTCTGGAACCCAGAGCGCCGTTACGATGTGATAGGCAGCGTGGCTGCCACCGATGTCTTCGTTTTCATCAACGACGTCGCCTCCTTTCTCGACCTGATATGAGCCTGACCGTAAGTCCTTTCATCGAATTTGAAAAACGCGTCGCCGCCTAGCGCGGCCCTTTCACGCTCTTTGCCCTGGTGTATCCGGAAGATCAGGGTGTGGAGCGCTGGGACGTATTAGTAGGCGCGACCTGGGAGCCCGACTACCGCGCGCTGGCCGATTACCTGATCGAGCGAATGAGCAAAGAATTGCCTGCGGATGCCCTGATGCAGGTCGGTCGCGTGATTGCGGTCGTTCCCGATGCCGAAGCAGTACTTCACTTAGTGCGTCAACACCCCGTAGTCCACGGGCAGGTGGAATTGTATGTACGACAGTTGTTCGGGGTCGCCGTTAGCCGCGCCTGCCTCATCACGGCCCAGCTAGCTCCTGCCCTCGTGCCGGTCGCCTAACGGTGAATACCGATTCATTTAAAAGCCCGCCAGCTGCGATGAGCAGCCGGCGGGCTTTTGCTATTCCGTGTTACTGTTCAAGCCGGTTCGCAATCAGAGTTTTTGAAAGGTCATCCTGTGATTGATAAACAAATTTTCTATTAGTTTGTAAAAGAATTCTAAATCGTTTCTCTGCAACTCCAATAAGCCTTTTTTTGTAAAAATCAAGATTGTTGTCGCTGATGCGCCAAGTCCCGGTTTCCCTTTTCCCGGAGAAATAATCCATCCGGTAGTCGCCATTACCGATAAGCCAGAACTCGCTTTCGTCGTTTTTCCAATGTCCCATCAAGTTCTCCTTACTGGGCGTCACTTCACCATATTGGGGGACGGGTTTTTCTTCAACCGGTGCCGGGGCGTCAATACTAATTCCCAAATGCTTAACGCACTGAAGTAGAGTAGACTCGCGTATCCTGCGAACTTCAATGTCAATCTTAGCTTGGTAGTCAGCTTTTGAGTATTTTTTCGTCAACTCGTCCAAGTAACACAGGCCAATGCTCTCTTTTTGCTCCACTGTTAGCTGCGGATACTGACCGAGGAGCGAAGTACACTCAAGGTATATACTACTCCTGTCGTCTCTGCTCCACGAAGCTCCCTGAGCGAAAGAAAGAGACTGAATACCGAGTAAGAGTACCAAGAAGAGAAAGCTGCGGATCATTGGAAGACGTTGAGGTACGCGCAAATGTAATGAATGGCGCTTTCTTACAAATCATTTTAATGCGGTTACAGTAATTCGATGTAAAAAACCGCCGCCCAGCCCCAAAAGGCCGAGCGGCGGTTTTGCTTTCAGCCAAGCGAAGCACCGGGGAAGTTACCCGCCGATGTTCACGCGCTTGAAGTCACTCACAGTCATTCCTTTCTGCTTCGAGTCGAGCAACTTGGCGATGGTCAGCGACGAGTCCTTCACGAACTCCTGGTTCAGCAACGTCCGCTCTTTGTAGAACTTGTTGAGCTTGCCTTCGGCGATTTTTTCGAGCATCGCTTCGGGCTTGCCTTCGGCGCGGGCCTGCTCCTTGCCGATCTCGATCTCGCGCTGCACCGTGCCGGCGTCCACGCCGTCCTTATCCACGGCCACCGGGCTCATCGCCACGATCTGCATCGCCACGTCTTTGCCCACGGCCGCCACGTCGGCGGAACCGACGTTTTTGAAGCCGACCAATACGCCTTTCTTATTGTCGGAGTGGATGTACGACGCCACTTTCTCAGCAGTCAGCGTCTCGTAGGCCACCACGTCGATTTTCTCGCCGATCTTGCCCATCAAGTCCGTAATATGGTCCTGCACCGAGCGGCCATCAGCTTCCAGGGCGCCCAGCAGGTCTTCCTTCGTACCGGCGTTGTTTTTCACGGCGGCGTCGAGTACCTGCTTGGCCAGCAGGCGGAAGCCTTCCACTTTGGCCACCGGCTCGGTTTCGCAGGCCAGCGCCACCAGCTTGCCGCTGGTGCCGTCCTCGCTCACGCTTACCAGCACGAGGCCTTCGGCAGTGGCGTTGTCGGCGCGCTTGTCGGCAATCTTCTGACCCTGCTTGCGCAGAATGTCGCGGGCGGCTTCAAAATCGCCATCGGCCTCGGTCAGGGCCTTTTTGCAGTCCATCATTCCAGCGCCCGTCATTTGGCGCAGGCGGTTCACATCGGCGGCGGTAATGGCCATTTCCTTAGTGGTTAATTAGTTGGTTGTAATTTAATTGTGGGACTATCATCGCAAGCGGAGCGAAGCAACCTTCGGCCGCTGGGTGCGTGAGAACGGTTTCCCGCAGAGACGCAGCGCCAATACTTACGCGCTGAGCAAACTAAAAAGGCTTCGTCGTTCCTACTCGTGATGACAACCCGCTTCGACAAAGCGAAAGCGAACCCCCGACGCGGCCGGTCCGGCTGGCAGGGGTTCGCTTTCAGGGCTTGCAGCGAGCGTCTGGGATTGGCCGAATGCCTATTCCTCGACGGCCACTTTTTCGGCGATGCCTTCGTCTTCCACTTTGCGGGCTTCCGACTCGTCCTTATCTACTTTGCGCTCCGACAGGCCGTCTTCGATGGCTTTGCTGATGGCCGAAACGATCAGTTGGATGGCCTTTGAAGCGTCGTCGTTGGCGGGGATGGCGTAGTCCACCAGTTCCGGGTTCGAGTTGGTATCGCAGATAGCGAACACCGGCAGGCCCAGTTTCTTGGCTTCCTTCACGGCGATGGACTCGCGCTTGACGTCCACTACGAACAGCGCGGCGGGCAGGCGGCTCAGGTCGGCGATGCCACCGAGCACGCGCTCCAGCTTGTCACGCTCGCGCGACATCATCAGGCGCTCCTTCTTGGCGAGAGCGGCGTAAGCCGTGTTCTCCTTCACCATCCGGTCGATGGTGGCCATTTTCTTAAGCGACTTCCGCACCGTGGCGAAGTTGGTCAGCATTCCGCCGAGCCAACGGTCGGTCACGAAGGGCATTTTCAGGCGCCGGGCCTCGTCGGCCACGATCTCCTGCGCCTGCTTCTTGGTCGCCACGAACATAATCTTGCGACCGCTCTTGGCGATGCTGCGGATAGCGTTCGAGGCCCGGTCGAGCTGGGCCAGCGTCTTGTTGAGGTCGATAATATGGATGCCGTTCTTCTCCATAAAGATGAACGGGGCCATTTTCGGATCCCATTTGCGCGTCAGGTGACCAAAATGGGCACCCGCGTCGAGCAGATCCTGATACGTTACTTCCTGAGCCATTATAGAAGGCGAGGGTAGAAATATTGATTGAAAAAAGAAAACGTCCGTCGCGCAAAAGCCGGAAAACCAGGCCTAGCGCTTTGAGAACTGGAACGAGCGGCGGGCTTTGCGCTTGCCGAACTTCTTACGTTCCACCATCCGCGGGTCGCGGGTCACGAGGCCTTCCTTGCGGAGCGCGGCTTTCACTTCCGCATTCTCCTCGACGAGGGCCTTCGCGATGGCCAGCCGGATAGCTTCTGCCTGGGCGCTCACGCCGCCGCCGCGCACGTTCACGCGCACGTCGTACTTGCCCACAGCGTCCACCGTCCCGAACGGTTGATTGACGATATTCTCCAGCAATTCATTGCCGAAGTACGTTTTCATATCACGATCATTGATCGTGACCAGACCTTGCCCGGCTTGCATATAAATGCGCGCCACCGAGGTTTTCCTTCTACCCGAAGTGTTCAACATTGATGAAAATAAACAAAAAGCAACGCGGGCCGACAAAGCGACCCGCGCAAAAAAACAGGGTGGTTTTGGCGGCTAGACCGAAAGATGATAGGCATTAGACCAGGCCAAACCCCAAACGGAGCAGGTTCAAGTCTAAAGGTCTCGTGTCTAACCGTCTAAATTCTACAGATGCGTAAAGCTCAACACTTTGGGCTGCTGCGCCGCGTGGGGGTGTTCGGCCCCGTTGTACACGTGCAGATTGCGGAATTGCTCACGGCCCAGGCGGGTACCGGGCAGCATTCCGCGCACGGCGTGCTCGATGACGCGCGAGGACGACTTCGCCTGCATCTCGCGCAGGGTCTGCGACCGCTGCCCACCGGGATAGCCGGTGTGGCGCAGGTACACTTTGTCGGTCACTTTACGGCCCGTTACGCGCAGTTTATCGGCGTTGATGACGATCACATAATCGCCGCAATCGGCGTTTGGCGTGAACGTGGGCTTGTGCTTACCGCGCAGCAGGTTAGCAATCTGCGAACAAACGCGACCCAGGGTCGCGTCGCCAGCGTCCACCACAACCCACCCTTTATTGGCGGTTTCTTTGTTGACGGACAGGGTCTTATAACTCAGGTGATCCATTGGAAAGTCTAAAGCCTCACGGCTTGAAGCTATGCAAAAAGGCGGGTTCCGGCCAAAACGGGCACAAAGCTACGGTTTTATCCGCGCAATTCCAACCCTTTGTTGACGGATGCTCCCGGTTGGGAGCAGGTGGTGACAAATTCGCTCAGGCGTGCAGCAGTGCCCAGAGCCGGTCTTTCAGGACTTGAATGCCTTTCATCGTCAGGCTCGAAATGAAAACACTGTCCACATCCGTGGGCAACGTGGGGCGCAGTTCGTTCTCCAGTTCTTCGTCGAGCAGGTCGCTTTTGGTGATGGCCAGCAGGCGGCGCTTGTCGAGTAGTTCCGGGTTGAAGGCGCGCAGTTCGCCGAGCAGCATCTGATATTCGGTCTGAATATCCGGCGAATCGGCCGAAATCATAAAGAGCAGCACCGAGTTGCGCTCGATATGGCGCAGAAAACGCAGCCCGATACCGCGTCCTTCGGAAGCACCTTCGATGATGCCGGGAATATCGGCCATCACAAACGAGCGGTAGTCGCGGTACGCCACCACGCCCAAATTCGGAATCAGGGTAGTGAAGGCGTAGTCGGCGATTTTGGGCCGCGCCGCGCTCACCACGCTCAGCAGCGTGCTTTTGCCAGCGTTGGGCAGGCCGACGAGGCCCACGTCGGCCAGCAGCTTCAGTTCCAGCACGTTCCAGACTTCCTCGCCCGGTTCGCCGGGGCCGGCGTAGGTCGGCGCCTGCCGGGTGGCGGACTTGAAGAAGGAATTACCCATTCCGCCGCGCCCGCCGGGTGTCAGGATGACGCGCTGGCCCGCTTCGGTGATCTCAGCGCGTATCTCGCCGGTTTCGGCGTCGCGCGCCACGGTGCCGAGCGGCACGGGCAGCACGATATCCTCGCCCTGAGCGCCGGTGCAGTTAGAAGCGCCGCCGCCCTCGCCGTGGCCGGCGATGACGTGCTTCTGATATTGCAAATGCAGCAGCGTCCACAACTGCGAGTCGCCTTCGAGGATGATGTGGCCGCCCCGGCCGCCGTCGCCGCCGTCGGGGCCACCATTAGGCACCCCTTTCGCGCGGTGCATATGCGCCGAGCCACTGCCGCCCTTGCCGGAACGGCAGCAGATTTTAACGTAATCAATGAAATTGGATTCGGCCATTGGGCAACGTATCGGATTAAAAACCGCGCGGCTCCCCCGCGTGTGGACTATTGTAAAGCAGGCGACCGAACCGCCTGCCAAATAGCGCACACGCGGCGGAGCCGCACGTAAAGCGTTTGGTAAAATCAGGCCGCCGCCGCGCGGCATTTGTCGATAACCGCCCGGCTCGACTGGAAGATTTCCTCGATGTCGCCGATGCCGTTGAGGCCATGAAACTTGTCCTGCTTGGCGTAATAGCCGGCTACCTGAGCCGTCTCCGTATTGTAGACGTGGACCCGACGGCGGATGCGGGTTTCGTCCTGGTCGTCGGGGCGGTCGCTGGTCAGGCCCCGCGCCAGCAGGCGCTTGGTCACTTCGTCCTCATCGACTTCCAGCGCAATCATACAGGCGATACGGGTGCCGTGCTGGGCCAGCAGCGCATCGAGAGCTTCGGCTTGGGCTACGGTACGCGGAAAGCCGTCGAAGATGAAACCGGGAGCGCCGTCGTGTTCGCGGAGTTTGTCGGCAATCATCCCGATCACGACTTCGTCGGGCACCAACATTCCCTGATCCATCAGGGTTTTGGCGTGCAAACCCAATTCGGTACCGGCTTTGATCTGGGAGCGGAGCAGGTCGCCGGTGGACAGATGGACGAGGCCGTAGGCCGCAATCAGTTTCTGGCTTTGGGTGCCTTTACCCGCGCCGGGCGGGCCAAACAGGACAAGGTTGAGCATAAGCGACAGCGCGCGGGGTTCAGCGGTGAAAGAGGCAGCCGGCGCCGTGACGGCGGCCGGCGCAGCGGAAGCGGGATGGGCGAGCGGTTGCGGGCGCATCAGGTTCGGAGCAGGGTTTGATTCGGGGAAGGCCCGATTTTACCGGGTCGGGGGCAAGCAAGTTACGTCGCCGGGGCGGAAATGGGTGAGCAATCAGGCCACGGCCTGGTAGAGGTCGGGCAGGCAGCGGCCCAGGCCATCATAATCCAGGCCGTAGCCGACCACAAAATCGTTAGGGATTTCCAGGCCGACGTACTGCACCCGCAGCGGCACCCGCAGCGAAGCCGGTTTGAGCAGCAGCGAGGCGATTTCGACCGTCGCGGCGCCTTGTTTCTCCAGCAAATCCACGAGCCGGGCGGCGGTATGGCCAGTATCGACGATGTCTTCCAGCACGATTACATCGCGGCCGGTAAGGTCTTCGCGCAGCCCGATCAGCTCCGAAATCGTCCCCGTCGAGGCGGTGCCTTCATAGGAAGCGAGCTTGACGAACGAGATTTCCACGTCGTCGATGGTCAGCTCACGCGCCAGATCGGCGGCGAACAGGAACGAACCGTTCAGCACGGCCACCAGCAGCGGGCGGCGGTGCGCATAGTCCGCGTTCAGGCGCGCAGCTACGGTCCGGACGGCGGCGGCAATCTCAGCAGCGGTGAGGTAGGGCCGGAATTCCTTGTCGTGCAGCCGGACGGCGGTGAGGGACACTGCTTGCATCAGGAGGGGAAAAACGAATCCGGCGCCAAGAAGCTCTCAGCGCCGGATTCGGGGGCAAAAGTACGGAGCGCGTGGCGTAATGGCGCCGAGT
>JANPLI010000131.1:0-2745 GCA_031426455.1 Hymenobacteraceae bacterium
GCAGGCGGCGGTAGGGGTTGCGGATGAAGACGAGCATCCGGACGCCGTCGGACGCCGCGTGCCGGGTGCGCAGGTAAAAATAGCTCAGCCCCAGCAGCCCACCGAGCAAGTGCGCGGCGTGAAGCGAGGACAACAGATAAACGTAGGACGACGCCGCCACCGACCGCAGCGGGTAGCCATTGAGCAGCAACTCGCGCCAACCCGCCAACTGGGCCAGCACGAAACCGATACCCAGCAGCATCGTCAGGCCCAGGGCGCGGGCCATTTTGTCGAGCCGGTCTTTGCGGTAATGCCGGGTGGCGGGCCGCAACGTGGCCGACGACAGCAGCAGCAGCACCGTGCTGAGGGCAAAAAAGCGCGGAAACGGCCGCGCGCCCATCGGGTGCAGGGCGCGCGTCTGGAGATACGAAGCGACCAGAATCACGAACAGCACCGTGACGCCCAGCAGGCCCACGTAAAGCAGCATCAGCAGCGGGTGGATGCGTTCGATGCGGCCAAACGCCGACAACCGACGGGTGCCCACGCGCTTTTTATTATCAGGCGAAGAGGAGTTCATCAGAGGCGGCACGAAGGCAAACTAAAGCGCAGTCCCGAAGGTACGTAACCCGTCGCGACGCAGCTACCTAACCGGCACCGGCAGAGACAGGTTTCTACAATTAGGTGCGAGTGTCGAGTTGCGAGTTGCGAATTGCGAAGATGACCTCGCCACTCGAAACTCGCTACTCGCGCCGTTTGAAGAATGACCCGATCTTGCCCAACACCGCCGCCGCCGTGATGCGCGGGCCGGTGCCGAGACCGAACTCAGCGTAAGTTTTACCGCCGACGCGCAGGTCGAGCACCAGGCCGAGGCGCTGCACGGCGTCGTGAATGGGCTGCAACCCGGCCAGCGGCCCGCCGCCAGTGGGCTTCGGCGCCGGGCTTTTCGGCTTGGCCTTTTCGCCCATTGCCGTGAGGCGGTCGAGGGCGGCGTGGTCGGGCAGGTTCAGGATGACGTAGTTGCCATCGGCCACGAGCTGGAGCCGGTCGTCGCCGATATCGATCAGCAGCTTGGCCTGCACGTCGAGCAACGGCAGGGCCGGAGTGACGGGCGCGTTAGCCATTGGCGTTGCGGGTGCGAATCCGGACGGCCCCGTGCACGTGCCAGCGCGCATTGTCGGGGCCACCCTGGATTTCCATATGATCAAATTCGACGCTCACTTCGGGGTTGGCGCCCTGCGAAGTCAGTTTTTCCAGCAGCGAGGAGGCGAGTTCGGCCCAGTTGGTGGCGCCTTTGACGGGAAGGTTTTCCATCGATGGAAGAGTAGTAAGGACGTGAGAAGGAAACCGGCCGGCCAACCGGCCAGCGCGGGCTTCCTACGGAATGGCTGCAAGCTACGGCCAAAGAAATTTACCTTTGTCCGGAAATCCGGGGCGCTGTTGCTCCGGCACACGCCCATTCCCCGTCGTAATGCGTTTTTCGTCCGCCGTCTTCCTGCTGAGCCTGACCCTGGGGGCCTGCAACTCGAACCAGCCCGCCAGCGAATCGACCAACCCGCCCGCGGTGGCGCCCGAAGCGCGCGACACCACCCAGGCCGAAGCCAGCGCTGCGCCGGAAGCGCCCTTGCCCGCCGGTGTGCAGTCGTTCGGGAAGCGCATCGACGAAGCGGGTGCCGTGCCCATCGCCGAACTGCCGACCCTGCTGGCTGGTAAAGACTCGGTGGAAGTCAAGCTGGTAGCCGAAGTGGCCGACGTCTGCCAGGTGAAAGGCTGCTGGATGAAACTGCCCCAGGCCGACGGCCAGTCGATGCGCGTCAGCTTCAAGGACTACGCGTTCTTCGTGCCCAAAGACGCCAAAGGCAAAACGACGGTCGTGGAAGGCTGGGCCAAAAAAACGGTGACCTCGGTCGAGGAATTACGCCACTACGCCGAAGATGCCGGCAAGAGCCGCAAAGAAATTGCGGCCATCACGAAGCCCGAGACAGGCGTCTCGTTTGAAGCCGAAGGCGTTCTGCTCAAGTAAGCTGCCTGCTGAAGAAGCCCTTACCTAACGGGCCGCTGCCCGGCGGGACCACCTACTGAACCATTGTGCGCAAGGGTGGTTTGCCGTCGTACCGCTTGCGCTTCCTAGCAGCTCTTTGATGCTTACTCCTACTGATAATACATTTGGCCGCCCGATCATTCCCGCCACCGAACCTGCCCGCCTGGCTGCCCTGACCCGGTACGTCAACGGGGTCCTCCCTCCGGCGGCAGCTTTCAACCACATCGCGCAGATGGCGGCGCGGATGTTCGACGTGCCCATCGCGCTAGTGAACCTGGTGGGGGCCGATGACGCCGAAGCCGTGGGCGCGGCCGGCGCCATTCCCGTGGGCAACCGCGTGGCGCGCGGCACCAGCTTGTGTTCGCTGGCCATCCTCAACGACACGCCGACCGTCTTCGCCGATGCCCTGGCGGAACCGTGTCTGCTGGCGAACCCGATGGTGACCGGCGAGCTGGGGCTACGCTTCTACGCCGCCGCCCCCCTGACGACGCCCGACGGCCACCACATCGGGGCTATCTGCCTGGTGGACCAGCACCCGCGCACGTTCACCGCCAGCGACCAGAAAGTGCTGGAGGGGCTGGCCCAGATCATTATGGAAGATATGGAAACCCGCTTCCGGTACGGAAACGTGGAGGCCGATAGGCAGTAGGTGCCTCGGTAGCACCACCGCCCCGCCCCTACCGCGCCGTCGCCGTGCCGAGGCGCATTTCCAGCTCGCGCAGGCGCTC